>JAKAED010000142.1 GCA_021820105.1 Actinomycetes bacterium
TGCGCAGGTCGGGTAGGGCAGACTGCGGCGGTTGCCGGCCCACCAGCGGATGCCCGGCTTTGCTGACACCGGAAGGATCGGGCCCGGTGAGCAGATGCTCGATAACGACCAGGGACGCGCTCCCTGCGTTGGAGACAATGAGATGACCGGTGACCGGATCGACCACACAGCCGGCAGGCGCTTCGCCGACGGGAAAGCGCGCCCACTCGCGGTCGTCGTGCGCGCCCACGACGCTGACGGTTCCCTCAGCGCGGTTGCCTGTATAGATCCGATCGCCGCAAGGCGAGCTGTTGAGGCCAACCGGACCGCGGCCCACCTGGATCTGAGCCTCGATCCCGCCGCTGTCCAGATCCACCCTGGTCAACTGATCAGATGCCGAGCTGACCAGGTAGAGGCTGCGGTTGGCCTGATTGACGATCATCGCGCATGGCGCCCGGCCCACCTTGATCCGATCGACCGCGGTACGCGTCCGGGTGTCAACCACCGTGACCGACTCCGTCATGAAGTTCGCACAGTAGACACGGCGGCGCTCAGGACCGACTGCAACCCCGCCGGCGCCGAGTTCAGCCGGCGCGCTGCCAACCAGCTTCAGTGCATCAACGTCGATGATCGCGACAGCGCAGCCGGCCGCACAGCCGCAGTAGAGCAACCTGGCATCGGGGTCAAGCGCCGTGGCTGACGGGTAGAGAGGAACGTCGATCTTGCCTGCCACCTGCCGGCTGTCCAGATCGATGACGGTGATCGTGCTCGCACGCATGTCACATACGAACAGGCGCCGAGTGCGCTCGTCAATCACCAGATCGATCGGTTCCTGGCCGACCGGGATACTGCCCTCGTGTTCAAAGCGGTTGAGGTCTGCGATCGTGACCTCGTGGCTGCGCGAGCTTGCCACGTAGAGCCGCCGCGTTGCGCTGTCGATGAAGGAACCCTCTGGGTCAAAGCCCGTGGGTATCTCCGCCAGGATCCGATGCGCGGGGGTGCTCGGCTGTGGGATCAGACATGACGCCCCCTCAGGCAGCTGTGCGTCATCTGGACGCTTCTCGTCGGCCATCGCCATTGTGGGGCTGTTACCCGCACGCTCAACAGCCGATCTGTTCAGCGTCGCCTGCCTTACCTCGGCTCGCCTGCGTGACGGCGGCGTCCCTCAGCGGAAGAGGTCCAGGGCACGCTCTCGCAGGAGCGGGGCGACGCCGGGACCGTCCTCGGCGGTGACGTGCCGCTCCGCGCCACGGATCAGGACAACGGGCTGGCTCCCATCCTTGCGGCGTGATAGGTCCGCAGTGCCAGCCAACAGGTCAGCGACCGCAATCACAGTGGCGTGCATCTCCCGGCCCTGGGCATCGGGTAGACCCCGCCAGTCATCCAACGCTCGGATCCCCGCCAGGCCGATCGCCACGTCCACCTGGCCCGTTCGCCACGCCCGTCCGAAGGAATCAGAGATCACGATTCCCGGGGCGCAACCGGTCAGATCGCTGAGGCGGGACCGCAGCTTCCTGGCGGAGGCGTCGGGGTCGACTGGCAGCATCAGCACTGTCTCGTCGCCCGGCACGTTCGACTGATCCACACCGGCGTTGGCGCACACAAAACCGTGGCGTGTCTCGCATACGATCACGCTCCCTGCGGCACGCACCACCTCTCGGGTCTCGTCAAGGACCACCTGGACCAGACGCGGATCCTTTCCCGCCGGCGCTGCCAGCTCGCGCGCACGGGGACCGGGGCTTACCTGTGAGAGCAAGCGGGTACGCCCCTCCGCTTTGGAGATCACCTTATGGGCGATCACGAGTACGTCACCGGATCTGAGTGCATCCGGGAGCGCCGTCAGGATGACCTCCGCCAGATCAGCGCCGGCCGAGATCTCCGGGAGGCCCTCAAGCGGGAGGGCGCTGATCATCGGGGGCGCGTACGCGTCAACTGGCTGAGCATGCCGCGCGTATGCGCTGCCCTGCCGAAGGTCACCGACAGCTGTGCAACGAGCTCGTCAAGGTCCTCCGGCGTGTCGATATCAAGCGCGAGCGACGGCACCGCCACGACCTCCGGTTCCGCTGCGGCCTGCACCGCGAGCTCGGAGTGGCGCCTGCGGCTGCCCTCGCCAAAGGCAGGAGAGATCACGTCGGGCGGTGTCAGCACGAGCGCATTTGTACCTTCCCCGTGGCGGTCCGGAACGATCAGCACCGACCGCTCGGGGACCGGACGTGCCAGCAATTCATCAAGTTCAGCCGTTGCGACCAAAGGGCAGTCGCCGGCGATCAACAGCACGCGACGCGCACCCACCGTCAGCGCGCGGCCGATTCCAAGCTGCGCTGCCGCGCTGTGGTTGTCGGCGGTGTCGTCAATCACCGTCATGTCCTGGCCACCGGCGATTCGAGCAGCCACCGGGTCGGCGGTGACGACAAACGCCTGGTCGATCATCTGAGATCGGCGCACCGCCAGCGCGGCATCGGCGAACATTGCCTCCACGAGCGTCCGCCTGTACCCGAGTTGGAGCACGGGCGCAAGGCGCTGCTTCGCCTGATCAAATGGTTTCGCTGAGATGATCGCGATCGTGCTCATCGGACGTCACACCCGTCACCGCTGCGCGGGAAAGCTACTTGGTTGAGGATTTGAAGCAAGTGTTGAGGCAAAGTCCAGCGTGGCCTCGGCCAGGCGTCTGCGACCCTCATGCCCCTCCATCATCAGGTTGGTGACGCTTGACGGCAGCTCCGTGAGCGGCTCGTCACTGACGATCCCGTTGATCACGCCGCCGTAGAGTCGGGCGATGCCGGCCGCTGATGGCTCGACGCCGCGGTATCTCATGAATGTGGCGGTCGGGCCCTTGAGCACCTCGCCGCCGACGATCGGGCTGACCGCCACCACGGGCGCACCTGCGGCGACCAGCGCGTGGCGAAGCTCGCCGATCGCCAGCAGCGGGCCGATCGACAGCACCGGATTTGATGGTCCGACCACGATCGTGCCTGCATCGGCAATGGCACGCAGCACCTCCGGCGTGGTGCCCGCGGTCTGAGCTCCGTGAAACTGCACGTCCTGCACCTCGCCTCGGCCTGCATCCAGAATCAGAAACTCCTGCAGCGTGCGCCAGCGGCCAGCAGCCAGAACCCGGGTGCGCACGGGCCGGTCGCTCATCGGCAGAATCGTCGCGCTCACCCCAAGCTGCCTGTTCAGTTCCAGCTGTGTCTCAGTGAGACGCTGGCCCTCGGCCAGCCGCTGGGCGCGTCTGAGCGCAATGGCCAGGTCCTGATCGCCCAGGTTGAACCAGATCTCCTGGCCCAGTTCTCGCAGCATGTCCATCACGCGGAAGCTGTCACCGTCCAATCCCCAGCCTCGCGGATCGATGCGATCTGCCAGCCAGAAGCTGACCAGGTCGGGATCAGGACAGACATAGCCGCCGTAGATCTCAACGTCGTCGCCCGTGTTGGCGATCACGGTCAGCCGGTCCGGACCCACGACGTCAAGCAGGCCGCGAGCGAGCTTCGCACCTCCGGTTCCTCCTGACAGCACCACCACTGAGCCGTTCATGGACACGGAGCAGCAGTCTACGGACTGGCTTTTTGTCGCGATTGACCCTGTGCAGGTGAATCGCGCTTGAGGCTCTAACGTTCCGTCCGTGAGTGACAACCTGGAGGCAGAACTGCTCGACGTTGCCATTGAGGCCGCCAGGGCCGCTGCAGCTGAGCTCGTTGCGCGGTGGCGGCGCCCCCTGGAGATCGGAACCAAGAGCACACCGACAGATCCGGTCACGGAGGCTGACATCAACGCTGAACGCGTGATCCGTGATGTGCTGGCCCGTCGCCGCCCGCACGATTCGATCCTGGGTGAGGAGGGAGGGGAGACCGGCAACGGCCTGCTGCGGTGGGTCGTCGACCCCCTCGACGGGACCGTTAACTTCATGTATGGACTCCCGACCTTTGCTGTCAGCGTGGCAGCTGAGGACGCGGATGGAGCACTGGCGGGAGTCGTCCTGGATCCCGCCAGCGGCGAGCTCTTCACCGCTACCCGCTCGGGCCCGGCCACCTGCGACGGAGAAGTGCTGGCCGGCAGTACCTGTGATGCGTTGGAGAGCGCGTTGGTGGGCACCGGTTTTGCCTACGAGCAGCGGGTGCGTGCAGCGCAGGCTCAGGTGCTTGCCAGAGTGCTGCCGGCCGCGCGTGACATTCGTCGCGCGGGCGCGGCCGCATTGGACATGTGCGCCTGTGCGGCAGGGCGGCTCGACGCCTACTGGGAGTGTGGCGTGAAGGCCTGGGACGTCGCGGCGGGCACCTTGATCTGCGAGCGGGCTGGCCTGGTGGTCCGCGGCCTGGAGGCCCAGGGCGTCATCCCCTCAGGGGTTCTGGTCGCCCCGGCGGCGCTGATCGAGCAGCTTACGCAGCTAGTCGTCGGCCCCTGAGCGGGTTGTCCCTCGAGCCGAGGGGGCGGCTCTCTCGGAAGCGCAATCGGGGCGGCAGGATCGGCATCAGAACCAGTCGCGTGGAGTCCGCGCCAGCGCGGAGCATGACCGTGCGAACGGGGTCCCACCAGAGGCGGTACTGCCTGCGCAACCTCCCCGGAAGCAGCCCGACGATGATGAAGTTGGCGACCTCCAGAAGCGGTCGCGCGCTCCGCGGAACAGGAGGACGCAGGACGATCTCGACCCCGAGTTCGCGTGCCTTGGGTGAGACATGGAGGATGTCGCCCTGCAGCATCTCGCGCATGTACGCCCGCAGTCCGGCCCAGTCGGCGGGCATGTCGGCCTCGCTCAGGCCGAACAGGGAGCCGACGGTACGCCAGTCGCTCCAGTATGCGTCAAGCTCTGATCCGCTGAGGGCGCCAACGTAGCGCCTGTACACCAATGCACCTGAGTCAGCGAGTGTCGCGACGATCCAGAGCAGCAGGGCTGGATCATCAGCGGCCCAAGGGGTTCCAGCGGGGAACTTGCCGGCGGGCTCCGCCAGCACACCCCGCGCACGTCTGTGCATCTTCCGCACGGCGCTGGTCATCCTGTCGGCGTCCTGGCGCTCGCCAAACAGGATCGTGTCAATCACTCGGGCAGTTCGCTCAAGCCGGGCGTATGGATCGTCAAGGGCGCCCGTTGACATGAAGAAGCCGGCGAACGCGACCGGATGGGCAGCCTGCATGAGCAGGGCGCGCGCGCCTGCCAGCCCCACCACGTGTTCTCGATGGATCCGCCGGATGAGGGAGCTGTCATCAAAGTATCCAGGCATCTCACCTAGTGTTACGAATCTCAGTGGAGTTGCGGATGTGCAAGTGCCGGCGGTCTCCGCTCGCATAGACTCTGCTCCCACGCCGCGGTGATGGAACGGTAGACATGGCGGACTCAAAATCCGCTGCCCGCAAGGGCGTGGGAGTTCGAATCTCCCCCGCGGTACTGGGAGAAGCCCTGCAGTCGCAGGGTTTCTCTAGTTTTAGCGCTGGCTTGCGGTGAGCGGGCGTGTACCCAACGTGTACCCGCAAAAGCGTGTGAGACACGGCGACAAGACCTCAGCTCGGGCGCTTCGCTTCGGGCTCATCCGTCCCGCCAGGCCAGACCCGCTGGTCGATCAGCGGCTCGACGCGCGCGAGTTCAACTCGCTGTTCCGGGATCAGGTCAGCCCACCACTCGTTGATGCTCGATATGGCTCCGGTGGCTCCTCGCTGCACCCCGAGGTTCGCCGTGACACGATCGCTGCGCCGATGATTCGGCCGTCCTTATCGCTAAGGCGTACGGACAGGCGTTCGATGAACTCAACACGACCTCGGCCTGCGATGGAGTTCTCTAACTGCTGGTTGTCGATGCTGGCCTCGTGACCTATAAAGGAGTCTCCCTTTGAGGACTAGACCAGGGGATCACCAGTCTCTGACGGCCAATCCGCGACCTGCCTTGTTGGCCATGTGGATGCGCGTCCGCGCTCGGGGCGGGCTCCCGCTGTCGCCCGCCCCGACCCAACGCTCCCAGGACCCGCAACGGTGCTCAGCGAACCAGCACGGGTGTGCCGATCGGCAGCCGGCCGTCCTGGGCCAGCCAGCTGACATCGGCGTTGAGCAGGCGGATGCAGCCGTGCGAGGGGTGTCCCGGAATCAGCCACGGCTCGTCGGTCCCGTGGATCCCGATCACGCCACCGTCGGGCCAGTCCGCCAGCACGCTGTAATCGCTGGTACCGAACGCGTAGGGGCCATAGCTCGGGTTCCCGGGCGCGACGCGGAACTCCTCGCGGATCCAGAAGTGCCCGGCGGGCGTAGGGGTGCTCGGTTTGCCGGTCCCGATCGGCGCGTGCCAGATCAGGTGGCCGTGGTTGTAAAGGCGCAACTCGGCCTGAGCGCGGTCGACCACCAGCTCGCGGTAGGTCACATGGTAGACACCCAGCGCCGAGCGCGGGACCCAGCCAGTGCGCCCGTTGGGGCGCCCGGGGACGCGCAGGTGCACCCATGTGTGGCCGCTGCGGCTGGTCCACTGCGCGAGCAGCAGGTAGACGTTGGCGAATCCGAGCTCGGTGTGCATCTTGACCGTCGCGATCGCCTTGCTGCGCTCGGACGGAGCCAGGCGGATCAGCGCACGGCGCAGTGGATTCGCCCAGCGCGTGTCGGTGCGCTCGTTGGAGAGCACGCGTGTGCTTGGGCGTGCCGACCCCGGCCTGCGCTGGGCCGCGGCGCTGAGCGCGGTGCCGCTGCTGAACGCAAGCAACAGGCACGCGCTCAGCGCGCAGATTAGGGCCCGTCTCACGGCGTGCGCGACGGTCTCCGGTCTCAGCCCGTGAACGGCGGAGCCGCGACCGGCAGCTTGGTGGGCTTCGGTGCCGCTGCGGCCTTGGCCGGGATCAGCAGCCACACGCTCTGGAGTGTCTTGACTGGGCGGCCACCGTGCAGGTGATCCGACACCGCCAGTGTTGCCTTGACGCGGCGGATCCCACGGTCCTGCAGGCTCTTGAAGGCCGCGGGTGTGAGGCGCACGCTGATTAGTCGACTGTGCCCGGCGGCGATCTGCTCGCCCTCGAAGCGGGCCAGCACGGTCGCTGCCGCGGCGGTCACGCTGCGTCGCCGCGCATCGCGGGCGGCGGTGCCGATCGCCTGGTGCAGCGTCAGGATGCCGCTGGCGTCACAGCCATGAGGGCCCGGCGGGCAGCTCAACTTGATCTGGGTCTGGCCGGTGTGGTCGGTGCTGAGGCCGGCGCTTGGCAGCGTCGCCCTCACGGAGGGCGCCGTTGGCCGCGTCTTGTGATGATGGTGATGCGTCGTGGTCGTGTGCGTCGTGCCCTGCTTGGAGCCGGTCGAGGTCGATCCTGAGCCCGAGGAGGATCCGCCGGAGCCGCTGGAGGTCGAGCCGGTTGAGCCGCTGCTCGAGCTGCCACCCGTCGCTGCGGCGGCTGTGGTGAAGCTCGCGGCGGGGCTCGACGCTCCCCAGCCGGAACTGTTCTCGGCTCGCGTCAGCAGCTGGTAGGTGGTGCCGGGCGTCAGGCCGGTAAGTGAAACGGAGAGCGCTCCGTTGCTGCCGGTCGTGGGTGTTGCAGCCTGCCAGCTGGCGCCACCATCGACGCTTGACTCATAGCCGCTGATCGCTGAGGTGCCCTGGTCGGTGGGTGCGGTGAATGTCACGGTTGCGGTCGTGCTCGTCGGTGTGACCGAGGCCAGACCGGTCGGACCGGGCACGGCCGAGCCGATGCGATCGATCGTGTCGTTGTTGAGATCGGCGACAAACAGCGTTCCGTCGGTCAGCGCGGCGATGCCGAACGGATCGAGGTCTGAGGACGTTGCCGGTCCTCCGTATGTCGGCGTGGCACCGGTGCCGGTGATGCCCGCGATCAGCGACAGTTGGCCGCTCGGCGTGACCTCGTCGACGTCGAAGTTCGCCGCGTCGCCGATGAAGAGGTTGCCGGCCGCGTCGGTGGTGAGGATGTAGGGAGACATCGGCGAGCTGGTCGCGGGACCGGGAACCGGTGTGCCGGAGTAACTGCCGTTGCCGGCGAAGATCGAGAGCGTCCCGGCCGACGTGACCTTCTCGACGATGTTGTTGTCGCCGTCGGCGATGAACAGGTTGCCGGAACCGTCCACGGCGACCGCCTGCGGGCGGCCGATGTGGGTGCCGGTGGCGGGGCCCGGAGTCGGCGTCCCGCGGGAGCCCTCGGTGCCGGCCACGATCGACAGGTTCCCGCTCGTGTTGACCTCGTCGATGGTGTCGTCGTAGTAGTCGGCGATGTAGATGTCGCCGGCCGCATCGACCGCCAGTCCATCTGGCGAATTAAGTGGAGAGCTGACAGCCGGTCCCGGAACTGCCGGCCCGCCACTGCCGTCGCCCGCGACGATCGAGAGCACGCCGGCCGGTGTGATCTCGACCACCTGGTTGGTCGTCCCGATCAGCACGTACACGTTGCCCGCGCCGTCGACCGAGATCGCCAACGGGTTGGTGATCGGCGAGCTGAGCGCTGGGCCGGCGATGGGGGATCCAGAGCCGTAGGAACCGGTTCCAGCGATGATCGAGAGCTGTCCCGAGGGAGTCACCTTCTCGATCTCGTACGCGCTCGCGTCGCAAATGTACACGTTGCCGCTCGCGTCGGTGGCGACCGCGTAAGGCTGACCGAGGTGGCTGGCCAGTGCCGAGCCGGGGCTGGGGGTGCCGGACGCCTGGCTGAAGCCGGCGAAGCGAGTGATGTCTCCGCCCGGGCTGGCGGCGGCGGTTCCGGTGGTGAGTAGGGAGGTCACGCCCGTGAGGAGCAAGGTTGTGAGCGCGCGTGGGCCGCGGCGGTGGGCGCTTGCCAGAAGCGTGGTCAATCGTGTGTGGCTGGCTGAGGGGTTGAAGGGCATCCTGACGTCCATTCGGGCCGGCGTTCATGACGTATCGGCGTGGGTAGTAACCCTCGTGATCGGTAACTCGACGCAATCCTTGACGTCACGGGACGACGGCCCTGCGCGGCTGTGGGCCTAGCGGGCGAGTACGACACGCTGACGGTCGTGGACGACCAGGTCGGCTGCCCGACGCTCACCGGGCGCCTCGCGCCGGCGCTTGTCGAGCTGGCCACAGCCGCGCGCGTTCCGGGACGGTGTTCCCAACTGCCCAATACGGGGCGCAACGCAGCGCAACTGAGAGCCCCGAACCGCCCGTAAACGCTTGAGCTGCGCAGGAGTCTAGAAACTCAAAATCCGCTGCCCGCAAGGGCGTGGGAGTTCGAATCTCCCCCGCGGTATGGCTGGGGCTGGGCCGCGCCTCAGGCGCGGTCGGGCGCCCCGAACCAGGCTGGATCGGCGCCCAACCAGACCGTGGTCCGGCCGGGCTCAGGCCAGAGGCGCTACCCTAGCTTTACGCAAACGGGAGAACCGCTCAGCGATTT
>JAKAED010000143.1 GCA_021820105.1 Actinomycetes bacterium
CATCTCCTCTCCAAACCGCTTGGAGGCTCCGCACTCGCTGCGGCGCGTGCTCGCACTGAGCACCACCGCGGTGGTCAGCATCGCCAACGGCATCTCCCTCGTGCTGCTCTCAGACAGCCTGCTGCACCACAATCCGAGCAACGGCCGCTCGCTGATCATCGCCGGATTTGAGATCTGGCTGACCAATGCCCTGATCTTCTCCCTGTGGTACTGGGAGGTGGATCGAGGCGGTCCCGGGCGGCGCGCCGCCGGATTCGACGGCAGCCCTGACTTCCTGTTTCCGCAGATGACCGAGACGACGCTCTGCCGAGGCTGGCGACCGCAGTTCGTGGACTACCTGTACGTCTCGCTGACCAACGCGACCGCCTTCAGTCCGACCGACACAATGCCGCTCAGCGTTCAGGCAAAGCTGATCATGGCGCTGCAGTCGCTGATCTCACTGGTCACCATCGGCCTGGTCGTGTCCCGCGCGGTCAACATTCTCTAGCGACCTTCCCCAGCCGTCCGGTCGCGCACAGCGCAGCGGGCCCGGCAAGCTGCACGTCCCCCAACCGCTGCCGATCGAAGCTCGCCGGTAACCTCAGTTTCATGAGTACCGAACTTGGAAGCGCCGGAAATCCGCTGCGGGTGGCGGTGATCGGCTCGGGTCCCGCCGGGTTTTACGCGGCTGCGCAGCTGCTGTCCAGTAAGGACCCCGTAGTCGCCGTGGACGTCTTTGACCGCCTGATGACGCCCTGGGGACTCGTCCGGTTCGGGGTTGCCCCGGACCACCCCAAGATCAAGTCGGTGACGCGGGTCTTTGAGCGCACCGCGCGGATGCAGGGGTTCAGCTTCCACGGCAACGTTGAGGTCGGCACCGACGTCAGCCATGACGAGCTTGCCGCCGCCTACCATGCGGTGCTGTACGCGGTCGGCACACCTGGAGACAGGCGCCTGGGCATTCCCGGTGAGGACCTGGCCGGCAGCGAGTCGGCCACGGAGTTCGTGGCCTGGTACAACGGCCATCCAGACTATGCCGACATGGACTTTGACCTGTCGAGCAAGCGTGCTGTCGTGATCGGGAACGGCAACGTGGCGCTGGACGTGGCGCGCATGCTGGCGCTGTCCGTCCAGGAGCTCCAGGTCACGGACATTGCCGATCACGCGATCGAGTTGCTGCGCGCCTCCCAGATCGAGGAGATCGTCGTGCTCGGCCGGCGCGGGCCGACGCAGGCCGCCTTCACCAACCCCGAGCTGCGCGAGCTTGCGGATCTGGAGCTGGCCGACGTGATCGTGGACCCGGCAGATCTGGAGCTCGACCCGGCCAGCGCCAACGCGCTTGAGACCGCAGACGGGACGATCCAGCGCAACGTGGAGACGCTGAACGGCTATGCGGCACGCACGCCGGCGGGCCGGCCCCGGCGCATCGTGCTGCGCTTCCTGAGCTCGCCGGTCGCAATCGAGGGCTCAGACCGAGTCGAGGCGATCGTCGTCGGCCGCAATGAGCTCGTGGCAACTGAGGACGGCACGATCAGGGCGAGACCGACCGGCACCACGGAACGGATCGAGACCGGCCTGGTTCTGCGGGCGGTCGGTTACGTCGGCAGGCCACTTCCCGGCGTGCCGTTCGACGAGCGCCGCCAGACCGTCCTCAATCAGGGCGGACGCGTGCTCGATCCGGAGCGTGAGCTTCCGATCCCGGGGCTGTACGCCGCCGGCTGGATCAAACGTGGTCCCTCGGGCGTGATCGGCACCAACAAGAAGTGTGCGCAGGAGACGACAGACCTGGTGCTCGCGGACTTTGCCGCGGGAGTGCTGCCACAGCCGAGTGACACCCCTGAAGCTCTGCTCGCGCGCCTGCGCGAGCGCACCCAGGTGACGGACTACTCCGGCTGGGAGGCCATCGACGCCCACGAGCGGGCGCTCGGTGAGCCCCACGGGCGTCCACGCGTGAAGCTCGTGCGGCGCGACGAGCAGCTGGCGCGCGCCGCGAAGGTGTGAGCCGCCGGCTCGTCATCCTGCTCGCGTTCGCCACCGGCGCGACGGTGGCGAACATGTACTACGTGCAGCCGCTGCTGCACACCCTGGGGCTGGCCTTTGGGATAGGCACCGGAGCGACCGGTCTGCTGGTGACGATCGTGCAGATCGGCTTCGTTGCAGGCCTGGTGCTGCTGGCGCCGCTCGGGGATCTGGTCGAGCGGCGCAAGCTCATCACCGTCAGCCTGAGCTCCCTGGCCGCAGCCCAGGCGGCCGCCGCGCTTGCCCCCGACCTCGCGATCTTCGCTGCGGCGATGTTGTTCATCGGTGTGACGACCTTTGCCGCCCACGTGATCGTGCCCCTGTCCGCGCAGCTGGCCGATCCGAGCGAACGCGGTCGTGTCGTGGGGACGGTGATGAGTGGACTGCTGCTCGGGATCCTCGTCTCACGGACATTGAGCGGCTTGATTGCCGAACTGCTGGGCTGGCGCGCCGTGTTTGCGTTTGCGGCCGCGGCCATGGCGCTGCTGGCGATGATCCTGCGCTGGACGCTGCCCCGGGTCGAGCCGACCTCGACGCTCCCCTATGGGGAGGCACTCAAATCGATTGGCCAGCTCGTACGTGCCGAGCCTGTCCTGCGCCAGCGCATGGCTCTGGGTGCAACCGCCTTTGGAGCGTTCAGTATCCTCTGGACCTCACTGGCGTTCCTGCTCTCCGGCGTGCACGGAAGCCACTACCACTTCAGCAACGCGACCATCGGTCTATTTGGCCTGGCAGGGGTTGCGGGGGCCGGAGCCGCACAGCTCGCGGGGCGCCTGGCCGACCGCGGCTACGGCGCAGCCACAGTCACGGCAACGCTCGGACTGACCTTGGTCAGCTGGTTGTTGCTGCTCCTGGGTGCTCACTCTCTTGCGATTCTGATACTGGGAATCATGGTGCTGGATCTGGGGGTGCAGGGCACCCACATCAGCAACCAGAGCGCCATCTATCAGCTGAGTGAGGATGCCCGCAGCCGGATCACCACCGCCTACATGTCTGTCTACTTCACCGGCGGTGTGCTCTGCTCGGCGTTCACCGGAGCGCTCTACGCCGCAGACGGCTGGCCCGCCGTCTGCATGTTGGGCGGGTCGGTGTCGGCCGCTGGGTTGATCGTCTGCGCGATTGAGACCTACATAGCGCGACGCTCTGAGTCGACGAGCACGCAGACCGTCTGAGCACGACGGCGGCTGGGTGCGCCTGAGTCAAGGTCGGCTCGGGTCAATAGACGGATACTATTTACCGTCTAACGGGACACCTTGGCCGCTAAGCGGACGTGGGTGGGCATCTGCACCCCACTCCAACGCTCCTGCCAGGGCACCAGACTCAGACCTTGGGAGCAGTGATGGCCGAACACAAATGGACCTACATGGAACACTGGCGCGCCCCCTCTCCGCAGGGCCCCATCTACCAGTACGCCTCCCAAAGGGAGATGGACCGTTTTGTGAGGCAGCTTGCGGCGGTCGGTTTCACCGGCCTTGACATGTTCGACTTCAACCTTCGCCACGCCATTGACATGTTCGGATCGCTGCCCAAGTTCGAGGCGTTTCTGCGCGAGCGTGGGCTTGCGAAGCTGGTTGGCATCTTCCATGCCGCGCGCTTCACCCGACAGTCCGGTCCGCATCTTCCGGAAACGCACGACCGGTACTACCGGGGCGTCGAGACACTGCTCGAACAGATCGCCGACATCGAGATCGAGAACATCATCGTCATGCCACTCGGCGCCTATCCGCAGGTAGAGCCCGTGACCGACGAGAAGCTCAAGCGAGCAGCGGATCTCTGGAGTCGCATCGGCGCACTGACCCTCAAGCACGGCGCGAAGCTTTCGGCGCACCATGAGTTCTGGGGCGGGATCCGGTCGCTTGAGGAGGTGCAGAAGTTCTATGAGTTCTCAGACCCGGAAACGGTGTTCTTCTTCTGTGACGCCGGGCAGCATGTCATCGCGGGGGTGGACCCCGTCGATCTGTACGAGCGCTACCACGATCGGACATCAGGGTTCCACTTCAAGGACACGCACAACGTTGACGTGCTTGCCGAGTACCGAGCGCCTGCGGACGCGGAGCTCAACGCGTCGGTCAAGCGCTGGTTCTGGGAGATGGGAACTCCAGACGGCTTGACCGACTTCCCCGCATTGTTTGCCGCCATCGAGAAACACGGATATGACGGCTGGATCGGCGTAGAGCACGACAAGGCCAACATCGACGGTGGCAGCTATGCGGAGGCGACGGCCGTGTCGATGTGGTACGTCGGCCATGTGCTGGGCGGAGTGGAGCCGCGCACGGCGACGATGCCCGGCATATCGTGGAGTTACGCGATCAATCAGTGGGATTCGGAGCACGACGGCTTCACGCGGCGCGAATACCACGAGCGAGCCTTCAAGACGGTCCGCGCGAGTGGTTTCCGTGAGATCGAACTCCGTGCGGGAACCGGCCGATGGGAGCCGCTCGGGCGGCGTGAGCTGGTCGAGGCCAACTACGGCTCGGTGGATTCGTTCAGGGCGTTTCTCAGCGGATGCGGCATCGCGCGAGTGTCCAGCTACTTCTACGATCCGGCCATACCTTTCCAGGAGGAGGACTCGCAGTCACGCTCGCCCTGCACGCGTGCCGACCATGACGCGATCCGCCGGTCGGCAACCGGACTTGCCTCGTTCCTGGCCGAGCTCGGTGGGGACCGGCTGGTGGTGCGACCGATGCCGTCGGCCTGGACTCTTGATGGCTCGACGGCTGATGCGCTGGCGCTGGCCGCGCAGTGCTGGAATGCGGTGGGCGAGGCGACGCGCAACTTTGGCGTCACGACGACACTGCATGTTGATTGCCTTTCAGCGCTACAGACGCCAGATGACCTGGCGACTCTCATGGCACTGACAGAACCCGGCCTGGTCGGCCTGACAATCGATACTGCTGAGTTGACGATCGCCGGCATCGATCCGGTCCAGCTGTACAGAGACTTCCATGACCGCGTGGATCACTTCCATTTCAAGGACGTTCACCACACTGACACGTTGGGTGAACGCACCCGACCTCACGCGGAGCGGGAACTGCTCAGCGCCGGTGGCGAGCGGGAGATCCCACGGTGGTTCCAGGAGCTCGGAACGCCCCGGGGCCTTGTGGACTTCTCATCGCTCATGACCGAGATCGACGGACATGGCTATCAGGGCACGATCGTCGTCGAGAGCGACCAGTCGCCAGATCCGGCGGGTAGCACCATGGCCAACGGCTGGTATGTCCAGAAGGTGCTCACCGCCCCAAGAGCCGCTACATAGCCTGATCAACTGTCCCCAGGCGCGCCGGCATCGACGCCCGCCTCACGCAGGACCTGTGTCATCCCGGCCGCGCAACGGCGGAGGACCTCCTCGTAAGGGACATCAAAGGCAGGGCCCACAGCCATCGGGGTTGTGTATTCAACGTCGTAGGTCCCGGTGTAGCCGGCCGCCTCGGCAGCACGAACCATGTCGGCGAGCGGAATCTCGCCGGCACCCGGAATCTCACGGTTGCGGTCACCACTGCGGCCGTCATTGAGGTGAAAGCCGAAGATGCGATCCCCAGCACGCGCGATGTCATCGTCGTAGGTCCCGGTCTCCCAAAGGTGCCATGTATCCGGGTAGACGCCGACGTCAGGATGATCGATGGCATCGGCAAGGTCGAGCGCCTGCGCAAGTGTGTTCAGGAAATCCGACTGCCAGTCGATGACCGGCTCAAGCGCAAGCCTGACGGGCGCACGCCGCTCGCGCAACACGCGTCGCAACGCGCTCACCGCGAGGTCGGTGGCCGCGCCGCGATCAAGACCGTTCAAGCGTCCTGGGTTGATGATGAGGCAGGCGGCATCCAGCGCGGCCGCGACATCGATCGCATGCAAGGTGTGCTCGATAGCACGGTCATGGGTGGCCTCATCCGTGTAATTGCCGGACAGCACCACATGCGAGACGGTGAGACCCGAGTCTTTCACGGCAGCCACCGAGTCCTTGATCACATCATCGGGGATGATCTGGTCGGGCATCCAGAAGGGACCCTCCATGCGCCCGCGCTCGAGCTTGTGCAGCCACACGCCGATTGCAGCGAATCCGGCGGCGGCATAACCGGCCGCGTCCTCCGCGACGGTCCACAGGGGCGTTGAAACCTCACTCACGCCGCATCTACGCATCAGCAGCTTGTCCACGGCGGCTTGCTCAGGCATCCCACTCCTCGTCCCACTCTGTAGCTTGCAGTGTCCGCCTGATGGTATAGCATGGCGCACTATGGACGAAAATGGCAGCAGATTGAAATGGGCCTACCAGGATCACTGGCGGAGGTTCGGCGCCGGTGGGCCGGTGATGCCATGGACGTCGGTCTCCGAGCTCGACCGCTTCATCAAGCAGATTGCCGCAATCGGCTTCACCGGGATCCAGACCTTTGACTGGAATCTCTACGCAATGCGAGAGATGTTCGGCTCAACCACCGGCTTCGAGAAGTTCCTGCAGGAGCGCGGCATCGAACAGGTGGTGGACCTGTTCCACGCGCGCAGCTACGACCAAACCGGATCCCCACACCTGCGCGACACCCACGACACCCTGTTTGAGGAGTGTCGAGTGATCATGGAGCTAGCCGAGGGCCTGAATGTGCAGAACCTGATCGTGATGCCCGCGGCTTTGTATCCGGACGTTGCGCCGGTCAGCGACGACCAGATCAAGGCCGCCGCCGAGCTCTGGAGCCGCGTCGGCGAGATGACCCTGCAGTACGGCGTCAAGATTGGAGCCCACCATGAGTTCTTCTGCGGGATCCGCAACGCGGATGAGGTGGAGAAGTTCTATGAGTGGAGCGATCCCAGATACGTGCACTTCTTCATGGACACGGCGCAGCACGTGATCGCTGGACTCGATCCGGTACAGCTCTACAACCGCTGGCATGAGCGGGTATCCGGCTTTCACTTCAAGGACACGCACAACGTTGACGTGAACGATGACTACCGCAAACGACCAGACTCGGAGCTGATGGCGCCCACAACCCCGCGGTGGTTCCACGAGATGGGCACAGCCGCGGGGCTGGTTGACTTCCCTGCCCTTGTGCGGGCGATGCGGGAACACGGGTACTCCGGCTGGGTGGGCGTGGAGCACGACAAGGCCAACTTCGGCGGCAACTATGCCGAGAGCACCGCGATCAGCGCCTGGTACGCGCGCAACGTCCTGGAACCCATCTATGAGGGACGGGCATGAGCGAGCGCTGGGGTTACGCGATCAACCAGTGGAAGCCGAACTTCGACTTCTTCACGCGGCGGGAGCAGCATGAGCGGGCATTCAAAACGCTCTCGGCGGCGGGTTTCAGGGCCATCGAGCTGAGGGCCGGGACCGGTCGGTGGGAGCCGCTCGGCAGGCCTGAGCAGGTTGCGGCGAACTTTGGCTCGGCCGCTCAGTTCCTGACATATCTGAACTCGTGCGGGATCGACGGGGTGTCGTCCCTCTGGTGGGATCCGGGTGAGCCCAACCACGAGGAGCCCGCACCGGCGCGGTCGCCTCTGACGGTTGAGGACCACGCCGGGATCGTTGAGAGTGCGCGCATCCTCGCACAGTTCCTCCGGGATGTGGGTGGAACCTGCCTCGTGGCCCGGGCACTTCCGGCAGCGTGGCGCACGGGACCTCTGTCGAGCGCTCAGCTCGACGCGGCCGGCGCGTGCTGGAGCGAGGTGGGCGCAGTCACCTCGGCGCTGGGTGTTTCACTGGCACTGCACGTGGATTTTCTCTCGCCGCTGCGTTCGCTTGAAGACATCGGTGAACTGCTTTCCAGAACCGATCAGGAGCTCGTGGGGCTTGCACTGGACACGGCAGAGGTGAGCATCGCCGGCATCGATCCGGTGGCACTGGCCAAGCAACATGGTGACCGCGTAAGACACGTGCACCTGAAGGATGCGCGCGATACCGTCGGTGGCGAGTATTTGGTTCCCAACGCTGAGAAACACGTGCTGCTCGGAGGCGGCGAGCGCCGGATTGAGCGGTGGTTCTGGGAGATGGGCGAGGGATCTGTAGACATCAGGGCCGTTGTCGACGCGCTTCGCGCGCACGGGTACGACGGCTGGTGGATTGTGGAGAGCGATCAGAGTCCCTCTCCACCGGAGAGCGTGCTGTTGAACGCGTGGACCGTACAACACGTACTGGCGCCACGATCTGGGTCTGGGCGATAAGGGAGGAACGTTGGCAAGCGACGGCAAGAAGCGCTACGACGCGATTGTGGTGGGCTCTGGAGCTACCGGCAGCATCGCGGTCAAGGAGCTGACCGAACGCGGCCTTGAGGTGCTGCTCGTGGAGAGTGGGCGGGATATCTCGGAAGCGGACTTCCTGCCGCCACAGGAGGAGATGCGCCCCCGCCCGATGGGAGTCAATCTGTGGCCGCGGGTGAAGGCCGGCCTGCGGGGCCAGCACGTCCAATCGCGACGGGCCTTCTACAGCCCGCGGACAAACGCGTTCCTGGTCAATGACCGAGAGCATCCGTACTCGACGCCCGCAGGCCAGTACTTCCTGTGGATCCGGGGCCACATGCTGGGCGGTCGGTTGAACACATACGGACGGATGCTGCTGCGCATGTCTGAGTTCGACTTCAGCGGAGATGAAACACGCGAGGCATGGCCCATCTCGTACAGCGACGTGGAGCCGTGGTATGAACGCGTGGAGGAGCTCATCGGCATCTACGGCAATCAGGACGGTCTCCCGTTTCTCCCGGACTCGCGCTACGTCGGCCCCGGATACCTGACAGCAGTTGAGCGACAGTTCAGGACGAGTGTCCAGGAGCGCTGGCCCGACCGCCGGGTCATCTCGTGGCGATATGCAGCCCCGAACCCGCATCGCGTCCCGCGCGGAATCCTGGCCGCGCGCGAGACGGGCCGGCTGACAACCCTCACAGACTCGATTGTGACCAGGGTCACGACCGACGATCGAACCGGCAAGGCGACCGGCGTGGTTTACGTCAACCGGCTGACCCGGCTCGAGGGGCGCGCCGAGGCGGATGTCGTGGTCCTCTGCGCCTCGACGATCGAATCCATTCGGCTGCTGCTGAACTCAGCCGCTCCGAAGCATCCCTCGGGATTGGGCAACTCGTCCGGGCTGCTCGGGAAGTACTTCATGGATCAAACACCGAGCCTCACGTTCGGTGACTGCCCCGGCCACCTTGGGTGGGAAGCCGACACCTCGGCACCGCCGGATGACTTCTATCCCCCCGCCGGCGGGATCTACGTACCCAGGTTCGACAACCTTGACAGGCGCACCGACGACAGCTTCAAGACTGGTATGGCGTTCCAGGGGGCCATGGGCAGGATCCCGGAGATCGGAA
>JAKAED010000144.1 GCA_021820105.1 Actinomycetes bacterium
GGCCGCCGGGGTCGATGAGAAGGAGATGGTCAAGCTCTCGAACATCCCCGAAGGGCAGATGCGCGGTATCAACTTCGGCACCACGCAGCAGAAGATCGAGGATCTGGTGATGTGGTTGAAGTACCAGCACACCCCCGAGGCGTTCAACACCTCCCAGGACGAGCGCGACATGGCGACGATGGGCGCGCTGCCCACGCAGAGCCTTGGCGCGACCGGCGTGGCGAACTACGCCACCGAGGTCACGGTCGCCAGCCAGGGCGCCCAGGTGGCGACCAAGTTCCGCCAGGACAACCTCAAGCGCGAGCTGGAAGGCATGATCGAGGCGATTGGCGAGGAGCTGCTGCAGGAGCTGACCGTCGAGGAGGTCAGGAACATTGCCGGGCCGTTCGCCAACTGGCCCGAAGTCTATGACGAGGACGAAGCCCTGCAGATCGTCACCGAGGCGCGCGAGCGCGCCCGGCAGCAGGTGGCCCCGCAGGCGCTCTCGGTGATCGTCCCGCTGCTCCAGCAGGGCGCCCCGCTCGGGCAGGACGACCTCGCCAAGCAGGTCGAGACGCTGGCCGAGCCGGTGTTCCAGGCGGAGATGGTGCAGCGTTTCGGCTCGGTCGAGCCGACCACCCGCGAGAGCCTGTTCCGCCGCCTGCGCGTCAAGGTCCATTCGAGCTTCACCGCCGAGCTGGACGCGCAGACCAAGGTGCAGCAGCTCGCCATGCTGGCCGAGGCGCTGATGCAGGTCGCGCAGGCGTGTCAGGTCAGCGGTATGCCGTTCAACCCGAAGGCGGTCCTTGAGCAGCACGCCATCCTGCTCGGCGGCGAGGCGACCATCGACAAGGCGTTCCCCACCGTCTCGCCCATGATGATCGCCCAGCATCTCGCCCAGCAGATGCTGGCCGCGGCCAAGCCGCCCGCCCCCGGCGGCAAGAACCCCGACCTCCAGGGCAACCCGGCGAAGCAGCCCGACCCGGCGCAGAACGCCATCAACGGGCAGCAGGCGGCGCCAACCCCGATGGGTTGACGACCCCCTTGCAACCACTGGTGGGTCGGCATAGACTCCGGCCACAACATGGCAATCGGCGCAGACGGGCAGGAAACCCGAGAGGAATCGCCCACCTCTCAACCGGGGAGCGATCCCGGTGCCGCGCAGCTCACGCAGCCGGACGCTTCCGGCGCTGCAGCGGCCCCGAGTGAGGCCCCCCAACAGCCGGCACCGCCTGCCGGCGACGACGGAGCTTCCGAGCTTCCGCGCGACGAGCGCGGCAGGTTCGCCAAGCCCGCCGAACAGCCCGACGCCGTCGAGGATGTGGTATCGCGCTTGAGTCGGCCCCAGCCGGTGAAGCCCGATGCCAAGCCGGCAGCCAAGCCGGCCGTGCCGCCCAAGCAGCCCCCGGCTTCCGCCGACCCGGCTGCCAAGCCGCCCGTTCCTCCTCCGGCGCAGGATGAACAGCTCTCTGACCTCAACGCGCTCAAGCCCTCCGACGAGGAGCGCCGGCATTGGAAGGAGTCAACCGCCAAGCGGTTCGACACCATCTTCGGCCGGCTGGAGCAGACCTCCCGGCAGCTCAAGGAGGCCGAACCCTTCATTCAGAGGGGCAAGGACTTCTCGAAGGTGATCGACGACTATGAACTTGAGGGTGACCTCGGGTTTGTGCCGCCTGACCATCTCGCCGGACTGATCCAGACCCAAGCGCAGGTGAACCGGAGCCTTCTGGCTCTGCAACAGAATCGGGTGCCTTTGCCCGAGGATGTGCAGGCCCTGACGGCGTTCCACACCCGCGTGACGGGCATCCTCTCGAAGATCGGCGTAGCGGCCCAGCCGTCGCAGCCGGCGAAGCTCGAACCCTTCCAGGGCGAGCTTCCTCCCGACCTCGACGAACTGGTGTCCGTCTATGGCATCGACGAAGCGACCGTTCGCCTCGTCGCTGCGGCCCGACAGCCCGCGGCCTCCAAGCCGCCGGGTGGTCAGGCCCCTCCGGCAGCCGTCCAGCCCCCGCAGCCTGCACCCCCGGTGCAGGCCCAGCAGAGGCAGGTCGGCCCGGACATCGGGCAGCTCAAGACCAACGCCTTCCTGGCCGAACTCACGAACCAGGGGGAAAAGGACTCGGCGGCGCGACTCCAAGTGCTTCTCGCTCACACCGAGACGCGCAACGAGGTCATGCGGAAGTACCCTGGCGTTGCGGCAGCCGATGTGGCAGCCGTATTCAATGCGCTTCCGATCGACGAGCAGCTCAACATCCTGCGTGCGGTGAACAAGACGACCAAGGCTGGACCGAAGGTTCCCCCGTCCCAGCCCCCGCCAACGCGGCGCCCCGCACAGACCGGCGCTCCGCCGCGGCAAACCACCGCACCCGTCGATGATCTCGACGCGGTCATCTCGCGGCTCTCACGCAGCCCGCAGGAGTGATCCATGTCCGTTGACCTCACCGCCTTCTCCCAGGAGGAGATCGACCTGCTCGCGCAGGCGACTCTCTCGCGCCGCATCGTCAATCGCGGCGAAGTGACCTCGCTCGACCGTGTCGAGAGCGGCACCCTCAAGTACGCCCTCGGCCGCGCCAAGAACGCCGGCCCTCCCGTCCAGGGCGGCTACCGCTTCATGGTCAAGGGCAACCGCGGCCAGCGCCTCCAGTGGTGGCAGGGCGCCGACATCCTGACCTTCTCGAACAAGTCCACCCTCTCGGACATGGTGTTCGATGTGGGTAAGGGCCACTACGGCTACGAGGTGCTGTACGACACCCTGGAGCGCAGCGGTGTCCGCATCGACTACAACAAGGGCATCCGCGACGGCGAGAAGGACCGCTCGGTGGTCGAGCGCGTCGTCAACATCATCGAGCAGACGATGGACGATGTCGAGTACGACTGGATGAACGACCTGCGCAAGCGGTTCATGCTGGACAACCTCGACCAGCCCAAGTGCTTCACCGGCCGCGCCGGTCTGATCGATCCGGCCACCAACACCACCGGCTCGATCGGCAAGCGCAGCCGCACCAACAAGCTGTTCCAGCACGGCCTCTACACCGGCCTGACTGCGGACAACATCATGGTGAAGTTCTACCAGATCATCCGCGCGACCAACCGTTTCGCGGGCGGCACCCAGGTGGACTACATCTCCTGCGGCGACGATGTGTACGACCTGCTGGTCACCCTGTTCTGCAACACCGGCGCCGCCGGCGGCATGACCGGGTCGATCGCTGGCAAGCTCGACTACGCTCGCGCCCAGGAATACGCGATGAAGAAGGCGGAGAAGTACGGCGTCTCGCTGCCGCAGGACTGCTTCGCCTACAAGGACATCCTCATCGTCAACGACCCGGTGTACGCGCTGCTCAAGGACGAGTACCCGACGCAGAACTGGGGCAAGCGCATCGACTTCTGGAACTTCTCGCACTTCGGCATCATCCCGGTCATCACCGAGATGACCGTGCCGCACCCGATGCCCTACAACCAGCGCCTGTCGCGCACCTCGATCCACGGTGAGTGGACCGTGTGGTGCGACATGCCCCGCTCGCAGGCGGTCGGCATCCTGGCCTAATCCAGCTACTCGGCGCCCTTCGGGGGCCGGTAGCAGCCCAGCGGTTCGGACCCGCACGCTCCCCCACCCGGCCCTGGCCGGGTGGGGTTCAGCGTCAAGAGGCGCAGCGCGACGATCCGCACCCACCCCCGCGCTGCCGTATGCAGCCGCACCGGGCGCAATGGTGATCGTGCCGAGCGCGGGCCTCACCCTGGAACCTGTCATGGCGAAAGCCAAGAACCCCGCCCCCAAGGCCGATGACATCGGTGCGGCGCCCAACACCCTCATTCCCTCCCGCCTCGCCGCGGGCGTCGATCCCGGCTTCGTGATCGGTGAAACCGATCGGCAGACCGACGATCGGATCGTGGCGGTCGCCGTGCGCGTCCGCTGCGAGGTCAAGTCGGGCGAGCGCGATGCATCCGGCTCGTCCTTCTGCCTCCACGAGATCCCGGTGATGTCGAAGATGTACGAGGAGCTGGGCGGGCATGTCCGCATCGAACCCGGCTGGCCGCCGGGCCACACCCGGTTCGTCCCGCTGACCCGTGCGCAGCTCGAACGCGAGCTGGCTCGGCTGAACGAAACCACCCAGGTTCCCCAGGCCAACGGCACGCTGGTGTCGCTGCTCCCTGCCTTCTTCGGCTCGGAGCCGGCCGATCAGCTCAAGCGCCTGCGCGATGCCATGCAGGCGCAGTACGAGGCGTTCGTGGCCGAGGCCGGCAAGGCGGCGAAGCGCCTGGACAAGACCGGCACCAAGGGGCTGCACCCCGAGATCATCAAGAGCATGGCATATGACGCCATCCTGCCTCGTGACCTCGAACGCATCGCCAATCTGGCCGATCCCACCAAGGACGGGACCGGAGACATCGACCTCCCGGCCGTCGCGTTCGAGGACATCCGGCTCCCCGGCTCGGCCGACAGCTCCGCGCCCGCCACTCCCGTGATGACCCCGGCCGAGGCCGAGGCCGCTGCGGCGCAGCTCGACGATGGCGGCGGCAGCGCGGGCCGGAACCAGCGGGTGGTCGATGCGCTGACTGCGCAGGGCCTCGATGGCGGCGCGGTGGCCCAGCTCGCGGATCTGGTGGACCTGTCCGGTGGCCCGGATAGCATCACCGACGACATCGAGCGGACCACGGGCAAGCTCACCAAGACCAAGCTGGCTGCCGTGCGTTCCGCCTTGAAGGGCTAACCGCCCAAGGAGCGGACGAGCCGTGGAGATCCGACTTCCCAGGAACGAGATCCAGCGGCTCGTCCGCGCCCATTTGGGCATCCAGACGAACAGCGCCCTGTCCACGCAGCTCAATGAGCAGCATGTGGCGATCATCAATGCTGCCGCGCTCAAGGCGCAGCAGGAGTGCGCGTGGGTCAACGCCCAGCGGCGCGTGACCGTCGATCTGCAGGCCGAACAGGACACCCTCAACTACCCGGACAACGCCGGCCCCGGATCGGTGCGCGGCATGGTCGTGTTCGAGGATGACCGCTATTACATTCTCACCCCGCGGATCATCCCGCTCAAGGCGGACCAAGACCAGCAGCAGGCCGCCGGCGGCGAGGACTTCAAGGCGGCCCAGGGGCGGCCCCTCTACTTCGAGCAGCGCGACCAGATCAAGCTCTGGCCGTACAGCGACAAGCCCTACAAGGTGCGGATCGACTACCTCGCGCCGGTGCAGATGGCGGCCGACGCCAGCGTCAGCATCATCGACGCCATGATGATCGTGTACGCTTCGTGCGCGATGATTGCCCAGCAGCGCGGCGAGCCGGAGAGCGCCCGCTTCTTCGCCGGCCAGTACGATGACCGCAAGCGCGCGCTCATGGGTTGGCAGTCCCAGGGGACCACCTTCGCTCTCAACACCGAGGCGGACCTCGCGGAAGATGAGTTCATCCGCGAGGATCAGATCCCACAGTGGGACCGTCGCCCGACGATCCGCGGAGTCTGACCGTGGCCCGGCAGATCCAGACCGTCACCTACGACGACCTGGGCAACGGCATCGACCGTCGCGTGGGCATCATCTCGCGCGCGGCGAACAAGTTTTACGACATCGAGAACTACCTGACCACGCAGGGGCGGAAGCTCGTGCGCCGGCCGCCGCTGAACAAGGGTGCCGGCCGCATCGACAATGTGCGGACGCAGGGCGCGCGCTTCCTCAACGGGAAGATCGTCACGGTGGCGCCGGTCGGCACCGTGCCGAACCACACGCTCACCGCCTACCCGGTCGAAACCATCTACTTCGACCCGCCGGAGCTGGCCTCCGGGGATTGGCGCCTTCTGGACCTGCGCCTGTTCAACGAGAAGGCCGTCGCGCTGATCCAGCACCGCTTCGACAGCGCCGCCGCGCCGTGGCGCACCTTCCTGCATGTGTGGGACGACAAGCGCCCGACCTATGTGGAAGATCCGGCCTGCCCGACGAACTGGACGGAGAGCCTGCCGTTGCACGCCTACGGCGAGGGCAAGGTCGGCGCCTACACCGACTTCGAGCCGGTCATCACCATTGGCGACGACCGGATCTACCTGTCCACGCCGAACGGCAACCTCGCCTTCTGCGGGGTCGGCGCCCCGCGCATCTGGAACACGCGAGCGCCCGAGGACATCCTCGCGGACGGCCGGTGGTGGTACTGGATCAGCACCGCATCCCCCGGCGACACGGTGCTGACGCTTCCGGTCCCCTACTACGATCTGGTCCAAGACCAGCGATACGCGGCCTATGTGCTGGAATACTGCACCAGCAAGGGTGAGTGGCGCCAGCTCACCGAGACGCCGGAGCCGCTGACCGCGCTGGGGCAGTACGCCATCGAGCCGGTGCCGAACCGCTACAAGACCACCGACCCGCAGGAGACGCGGATCACCTACCGCAAGCCCGGCGACGGGTTGGTGTTCCGCTTCCGCGTGTGCGCCAAGCCGCCGACGATCCTGCAGACGGGCCTCTACCTCGTGCCGGACGGCAAGGTGGTTGGCGGCGTCCTCTCCCACGAGGGGGCGAGCCAGCAGCGGCCGACGAACGACCTGTCCATCCTCCCTCTGGTCGGCGCGATGGATTACATGATCGCCGTGCCGGTGGACGGAGCGCCCATCCCCGTCTCGGCCGTCACCGAGGCCCCGCCGGGTGTCATGCAGCTCAACGGGCAGGAGCGGTACTGGTGCCGCATCATCGCCAACGCGCGCACCGCTCCGGTGCTGCCGGCGACCCCGACCTTCCTCTACAACCTCACCGGCACGGCCTTCACGGTCGTGGCGAACAGCAACCGCCTCTCCGGCACCGGCTCGCTCTTCCTGACCGAACTGGAAGTCGGTCGTCAGGTCGAAGTGAACGGGGAGCGGCGCGTCATCAAGACCATCTTGAGCGACACCCAGGTCGAGACGGATGCCCCGTTCACCGCGGCCTACGCCGGAAACTACGCGCTGCGCGACATCCGCTACCGCTACGCCTACGAGGTCGGGGACTCCGGCAATGCGTGGTACGCCGAGCGGTCGGCCGAGGCGTCGTTCGAGCTGGCAGGCAAGGATGACGCGGGCATCATCGGCACGGCCACCTACGAGAACACCGGCGCGCGCATCCTCGCCGTCGCCCCGCTGCAGAACCGCATCATCGTCCAGTTCCCGTCCTGCATGCAGGCGTGGTCCACCGGCCCGGACTCGGCGCGCGACATGCGGCTCCTCTCGATCGACGCCCAGGCGAGCGGCATCCACACCCGCCCGCAGCCGGTGCTGCTCGATGGCTTCTCGGTGCTGCCCACCGTCAATGGGGTGCGCCTGTTCAGCCCGACCGGCAACAGCAAGGACTACATCGACTTTGTGGGCGCCGGCGACATGCTGCGCGGCATCCCGCTTCCCGATCTGACGCGCGCCGTCTGGTGGCCGACCATGCGCTCGATGGTCACCTGCACCGACCATGACGAGGAGCGCGACCTCGTGTTCTTCGTCCTGACCCGGCACCAAGACACCAAGGTGCTTGCGTGGCAGCGGTTCACCTTCCGGGGCATCCGGCGGGTCGATTCCTTCTTCGTCGCCGGGGACCGCCTGTGCTTCGTCAACGACGGAGAAGTGTTCTACCTCGACCCCGAGGCGACGATCTTCCGCGATGTGACGGACCCCGCCGGCGGGCCGGCATACGCCTCGCGCGCGCGCTGGATCTACACCGACCTGGGCAACCCGTCGAAGAACAAGCAGCTCATCAATGCCGAGGTCTATCAGACCGGCGTGTCCACGCTGCGCGTGTTTATGAATCCCACCAAGCCCGAGGAGCAGGTCCCCGGCTCGGCCGACATTGAGGGGCAGACCCTCGGCCAGATGCGCTATGCCATCGCCTGCGAAGGCCCTGGCATCGGCGTCGAGATCGAAACCACCGACGAGAGCGGCCACCAGCTCGACGGCATGGGCTTCGACTACTTCCTCGTGAACAGGTAATCCCATGCCCAGCACCGAACCCTACGCCCCGTTCCACAACTTCGCGCACGATCCGGCGCCGCAGAACAAGGTGAACGCGGAGGCGCTGCAGGCCGAGCTGAACGCCGTCGCCAACCGCTTCGCCACGCTGATCCGCGACCTCGGCGTTTCGATCCGCGACGACAACACGCTCACCGATGAGCTGGTCCGCATCCGCAATCTGCACCCCGAGCTGCGCACCTACCTCGACAGCCGCCTCGTCGGCAATGTCCTCACGCAGAATGTGACCTACCTGCTCCCGGTGAAGGCGTGCAGCACCGTCAACATCGTGGCGTTGAACAGCCCGCTCACCCCTCCGGTGATCGACGGGATCACCTGCTACGACGGTGACCGCGTCCTGCTCAAGAACCAGACGAACAAGTCCACCAATGGGGTGTGGATCATCCGCGTCGGCGGCGTCTCCGGCGGCCTGTGGGAGCGCGCGGCCGACCTCGACGACGGCGACCCGATCAGCTCGAACATCGGCGTCATCGTCCAGCAAAGCACCAGCGGCCAGGAGCTGTCGGTGTGGCAGCTCAAGCCGGCCCCGACGACCACCAACCCGGATGTGTACCCCACCGATCCGGTTGTGGGGACCGACCCGAACGACTGGTTCCAGATCTACGGCCCCTTCCCGCTGCCGGTGAACAAGGGTGGCACCGGCGCCAGCACCCCGTCCGGGGCGCGCGCCAACCTGGGCTGCGCCGGCTTCGCGGCCTCGACGATCACCGGCGACGGCACGACCGTCCTGTTCACCGTCAATCACGCGCTGAACACGCAGGATGTGGCCGTCACGGTGCGCCGGGCCGGGCCTCCGACCAGCACCGGCGCCGATGAGGGCGTCACCACCTACGCGATCAGCCCGACCCAGGTGCAAGTGGGGTTCACGACCCCGCCTCTCGCTGGCGAAACGCTGCGCGTCATCATCATCGGGGGCTGAACGCCATGCGCTTCCGCGACCTCTTCGACCTCTCCCTCGGCCGGCTCATCCTGCCGCTGCGCTCCGTCGTCAGCACGATCCCCGGCGAGCTGTGGCTCAACGGGGTGAATGTCTATCTGCGCTCCAGCCTGCCGCCGAGCAATGTGCTGATGCGACTCCTGACGGACCTCGACATCGGCACCACCGTGGCGCCGCTCGTCAACGGGCAGATCCCAACGCAGTTCATCCCCGGCGGCAACAATGGGGGTGGCGGGGGTCTCTCCGGCAGCGAGCGGGTGGGCCAGCTCGTGATGATGTTCTGCGATCCGTCCAAGGTGCCGGCCGACCTCCTCGTCCTCGACGGCGAGGAGCAATACATCGACGACTATCCCGAGCTGTTCTCCGTCCTCGGCTAC
>JAKAED010000145.1 GCA_021820105.1 Actinomycetes bacterium
GCCGGGCAGGTGCCCGGACGGTTTCAGACCGTGGACGAGGGACAGGGCTTCGCAGTCCTCGTCGACTACGCTCACACGCCCGATTCGCTGGAGAACGTTCTGCACGCAGCTAGAGGCATGACGCGCGGCAGGCTGCATGTGGTGTTCGGCTGTGGAGGCGACCGCGATCGTGGTAAGCGCCCGTTGATGGGTGAGATCGCGGCACGTTTAGCCGATCGGGTGATCGTTACGTCGGATAACCCCCGCTCAGAGGACCCGGAGGCCATCATCGCAGAGATCCTGGCCGGCATCGTGGGCTCGGTTGAGCAGAACGTCGATCGTCGACAGGCGATCCACGCTGCCATCCGGGGAGCCGGTGACGGCGACGTCGTCCTGATCGCGGGTAAGGGGCACGAGCAGGGGCAGGAGTTTGCCGACGGGCAGAAGGTTCCGTTTGATGACCTCAGCGTGGCGCGGGAGGCACTGCGCGAGGCGAACAGCAGCGTGAGCGGGTGAGCGCAAACGTGCGGTCGGGTGTCACCGGTACCCTCCTGGGCTGATGAGGTCCTGGAACGCTCATCAGCTGGCGCTGGCGGCTGGCGTGCAGCTTCTGCGCGACGCGCCGGCGACCGCTGTCGGCCCGGATCGGGCCACCATAGATTCAAGGACGGTGGCACCTGGCGAACTGTTTGTGGGTCTGCCTGGCCAACGCGCTGACGGCGGCCGCTTTGGCGCGGCAGCTCTGAGCGCGGGTGCCTGGGGTGTGTTGGTGGCTCCTGCTCATGCTGACTCCGCGCTCTCCACGCCTGGCGGCGCCGTGCTGGTCACGGAGGACCCGCTCGCGGCGCTTCAGCGGCTGGCCAACGCCTGGCGGCGCGAACTGGATTGCGTGGTGATCGGCGTAACCGGATCAACCGGCAAGACATCCACCAAGGAGTTGCTGCTCAGGCTGTTGGCGCCCCATCGACGGACGGTCGCGTCGCAGGCCAACTTCAACACGGAGATCGGGATGCCGCTGCAGGTTCTGGCGGCACCAGCCGATACCCAGGTGCTGGTCTTGGAGATGGCAATGCGCGGTGCCGGCCAGATCGCGGAGCTTGCGAGGATCGCTGAGCCGGACGTTGGTGTGATTGTCAGTATCGGCCCAGTTCATCTGGAACTGCTGGGCTCGATTGAGGCGATTGCTGCCGCGAAGGCGGAGCTGATCGCAGGCTTGGCCCCCGGCGCCACGGCTGTGGTTCCGGCTGGGGAACGGCTGCTCACGCCGCATCTGCGTGCTGATCTTCAGACGGTGAGCTTCGGTCGCGGAGGGCGGGTGCAGATGATGCATGAGCACGGGGATCGCCTGGAGATCGATGCTGGGGGAGACCGGATCGAACTTGAGGTGAATTTCAGCGAGGCGCACCTGCGGGTTGATCTGCTGGCCGCTGTGGCAGCGGCGTGTGCCGTCGGCGTTCGGCCCTCGGGCCGGGTTGAGCTGACGCTCTCAGCTGGTCGCGGGCAGCGACGCCTGCTCCCCGGCGAAGTCACGCTGATCGACGATTCCTACAACGCAAACCCGGATTCGATGCGGGCTGCGCTCGACGCGTTGGCGGCGACTCCGGCTGTGGGCCGCCGCTTGGCGGTTCTGGGGGACATGCTTGAACTCGGTCCCGAGGCGCCTGAGTTCCACCGGGAGGTTGGTGCCTACGCTGACGGCACAGCTGATGTGCTGGTGTCGGTCGGACCTCTGGCGGCGGCTATGCTCGACCGCTTCAGCGGTGAGCGCCACTCTGCGCCAGACGCGGAGTCTGCGGCCGAGATCGTCTCGAGGCTCGTTGGTGCCGGGGACGTCGTGTTGGTCAAGGGCTCAAACGGCGTCCGCCTGAGCTTGGTTTGCGAGCGGCTGCTGGGGGAGGCCACAGCGTGATCATTACCGCGGCGCACGTGAGCTCACAGGCCGGGCGGGTGCTGATCTCAAGCTCGGTGGCGCTGCTCATGTGCCTGTTCCTGAGCCCCCGGTTCATAGATTTCCTCCGCTACCGCTCGTTTGGGCAGCACATTCAGGAGGAGCTGCTTCAGCATCAGGCGAAGAAGGGCACGCCGACCATGGGCGGAATCATCATTGTCTTCGCCTTCGCCGTCCCCTACCTGTGCCTGTCAACGCGTGACTGGGCGTCCTTGGGCGTCTTTGGCGCCACCTTGGCGTGTGCGGCGCTGGGGCTTGCGGACGACTACACGAAGGTTGTCAAGCGCCGTTCCCTGGGTCTGCGGGGGCGGACGAAGATGATCGTGCTGCTGCTGATTTCGATCGGACTGTGGTGGGTCGCCACACACAAGGCTCACATGTCCAACTCGGTTTCGCTACGACCCTTCAACGCGAGCATCACGCTGCCATCGCCGGTCTTCATCCTGTTCATCTACATCGTGTTTGCCGGGACCACCAACGCCGTCAACCTGACCGATGGACTTGATGGGCTCGCCGCGGGATGCGGGGCCATTGCACTGCTCACCTACATCGGCATCACATATGTGACTGGCCCTGGCGATCATGACCTGGAGTTGGTGGCCGGATGTCTGTGCGGAGCGTGCATCGGCTTCCTGTGGTTCAACAGCTTTCCCGCGAGCGTGTTCATGGGCGACACTGGCTCCTTGGCCATCGGCGGCGCCATTGCCGGCCTGGCGGTGATGACCAACACTGAGATCCTCCTCATCGTGATCGGCGGGATCTTCGTGATGGAGGCGGTCAGCGTGATCGCCCAGGTCTTCTCCTTCCGGGTCTTCCACAAGCGCGTGTTCAAGATGGCACCGATCCACCATCACTTCGCCATGGAGGCGTGGTCAGAGACCAAGATCATGCTGCGCTTCTGGATCGTCGCAGCTGCCTGCGGGGCGATCGGGTTCACGCTCTACCAGATCTCCGAGCCGAACAGGCATGGCACTAGCAGCAGGAGCGTGCCGGCACTCTCGCAGCCCGCCGGGACGACGATCGTCGGTCATCGTCGGCACCGTCGAGCAGGGCAATAGGGCGGCCGCGTAGAACTAATACCGGATGCCGCCGCGCCCAGCTCAAACTCGCACCACGAGGCGAGTAGCGCCACCGCTTGAGCACCGAATCCTGCTGACCGCAACACTGTGCCTGATCGCGTTTGGAGCGGTGATGGTCTACAGCGCGTCCTCGCCGTTGGGTGTTATCAACGGGGGCGGTTACGGAACCGGCGAGTTCTTCATGTACCTGTTTGCTGCGGCGCTCGGTCTGGTCGCGCTCCGGTTGGGCGAGCAGTTCGGATTGCGGCTGCTGACCCCGGAGTTGGTGCGGATGCTGCTGCTCGGCTCCACCCTGCTGCTGCTGGCGGTGCTCGTGCCTGGGATCGGCCGCAACGTGAATGGAGCGCGTCGCTGGTTCGCCGCCGGACCAATTCAGTTCCAGCCCTCAGAACTGACGAAACTCGCGCTTGTCCTCTATGTGGCGCGCTATCTGGCAGACAAGCCACGACGCCTCCAGAGTGGCTTCAAACAGGCGCTTGCCCCGATTGCGGTGGCGGTGGGGCCGGCCTGCCTATTGATCGCGATCGAGCCCGATCTCGGCACCACGCTGGTCTGTGTGCTGACGCTGATCGCACTGCTCGTGGTGGCGGGCGTACCGGGCTCCTATCTGACGCGGATCGCGCTGATCCTCGTTGGGGGACTGGGCCTGATGATCCTGGTGCACCCTTATGAGGCGGCCCGACTCACGTCCTTTCTGCACCCCTTTGCGCAGCGCTCGGGCCCCGGCTGGCAGTCGGCGCAGAGTCAGATGGCGATCGGTTCGGGTGGGCTGTCCGGAGTCGGTCTGGGACAGTCGATCGGCAAAGCGATGTGGCTGCCTGAGGCGCAGTCAGACTTCATCCTCGCAGTGGTGGGTGAGGAGCTTGGGCTTGCGGGCATCTTGGTGGTCATCAGCCTCTATGGACTGATCGCCTACGCTGGGATGCGCACCGCGCGCCGGGCCGCCACCAGATACACCAAGCTGCTCGCCAGCGGGCTGACCTCACTGATCCTTTGCCAGGGAATCCTCAACATCTTTGTCGTCCTCGGAATCGCACCGCTGACCGGTGTGCCACTGCCGTTCATCTCCTATGCTCCCACGAATCTGCTGGTCATGCTCACTTCGGTGGGCCTCTTGCTGGGCATAGCGCGACCTGCAGCGCGGGAGCTGCGGCTTGTGGACGGCAACGAGGAGCCCAAGCGCTCTGGAGCTGCTCGTGAGCGCGCCATTGATCCTGATCGCGACCGGCGGTACCGCGGGTCACGTGGTGCCGGCGCTGGCCGTCGCAGAGCAGCTGAGAGCTAATGGCGCCGAGGTCCAGTTTGTCGGGGGAGACCGCGCCGAGGCGGAGCTGGTGCCGGCCGCCGGTTTCAAATTCCACCGCCTGAACGTGACTTCGCTGCCGCGCGATTCCGCGCTCGGCGCGGCTAGAGCGGTGGCTGTGGACACCGCTGCGCTGGCGATTGCCACGGCGCTTGTGGCGCGCCTGCGCCCGAAGGCTGTGTTCGGCGGTGGCGGGTACGTCGCCGGCCCCGTCGGTCTCGCCTGCGCGATGTTGCGCACACCGCTCGTGATCGCCGAGCTTGATGGACACCTCGGACTCACGAATCGGATGCTCGCCCCGCTCGCAAGACGAGTCTGTACCGCCCTGCCGTTGCCGGGCCACGGCGCGCCCAAGTTCGTGATCACCGGGCGACCGGTTCCGCCGGTCCCGGCGGACCGTGCAGCCGCGCGAGCGCGCTTTGGGGTGGCTGAGGATGAGACGCTCGTGCTTGTCTTCGGCGGCTCACTTGGGGCCAGGTCGATCAATGAGGCATCTTTGGCAGCCTTCTCGGACAGCGGTTTTCGAGTCCTGCACGCCGCCGGGGAACGAGATCTCCCCAATCTGCGGGCACCCCGTCCTGGCTACGATCTGCGCGGCTACGTGAGTGACTTCATGGAGGCGGTGGTGGCTTGCGACCTGGCGGTGGCTCGCGCTGGTGGCTCGATCTGGGAGCTGGCGGCCGCCGGCCGCCCATCTGTCCTTGTGCCCTATCCGCACGCTACCGGGGACCACCAAACGGTGAACGCTCGCTATCTTGCCGGCGCCGGGGCCGCGGTGATGATCAGCGACGCGGATCTGACGCCCGAGCTGCTGCGTACCGAGGTCGAGGGCCTGCTCGCCGATCGCCACCGGCTTGAAGCGATGAGTCGAGCGGCCCTTGGCATTGCGCGTCCTCACGCAGCGGCGGTGATCGCCTCGGAAGTGCTGGCGGCCGCTGGGGCACCGAACATCGGACCCGGCCAGCACGCTGGTGAGCTGCAGCCGTGAGCGGTGCAGCTGACAGACCCTGGCAGGGACGTCGCCTGCACTTTGTTGGAATCGGTGGTGCCGGGATGAGCGGCCTGGCACTGATCGCGGTTCGGCTCGGTGCGGAGGTCACCGGTTCAGACAGCGCTGAATCGGCCTACATACAGTCGTTGCGCGCAGCTGGCGTGCTGCCGATCATCGGTCACCGCTCTGAGAACGTTCCGGACGGTGCAGAGGTCGTGTATTCGACCGCCATCGGAGCTGATAACCCCGAGCGGACCGCGGCGGTGGCGCTGCTGCATCGTTCAGAGTTGCTGGCGCAGATTGCGAGGCTGAAGCGCTGTTTGGCGGTGTCGGGCGCTGCCGGCAAGACCACCACCACAGCGATGATCGTGCATGTGCTGCGCGCCTGCGGCATGGACCCCGCCTACGCCGTTGGCGGCGAGCTGCGCTCCACCGGACTCAACGCCGATTGGGGAACCGGGGAGTGGATTGTGATTGAGGCCGACGAATCAGATCGCTCGTTGCTCAACTACGAGCCAGAGATCGCAGTGCTCACCAACTGCGAGCTTGACCACCACACCACCTACAGCTCCAGGCTTGAGCTGGAGGCCACCTTTGCTGAGTTCGTGGGTCGCTCCAGTACAGCTGTTGTCTGGGATCGGCCCGAGCTCTTGAAGCTGGTGACCGGCGCCACGGCGGTCATTCCCTATGACGCCTCCGCGCCCGACCTGCAGCCTGACGGCGCACGCTTCATCTGGCGGGGCCTTGAGGTTCAGCTGGCGGTGCCTGGCCTGCACAATGCCGTCAACGCGGCCGGCGCGCTGACTGCCTGTGCTGCGGCCGGAGCCGACCCGGTCATGGCAGCCAGCGCGATTGCGGACTTTCGCGGAGCGCGTAGACGCATGGAGCTGCTGGGCAGCACTCGGAAGGGTGTGCCGATCTACGACGATTACGCGCACCATCCGATGAAGGTCGCCGCTGCCCTGGCCGCCGCCCGCACGCTGGCGCCAAGGAGGCTGGTGGCCGTCTTCCAGCCGCACCTCTACTCGCGCACGCGCGCGCTGGCGCCGGAGTTTGGCGCGGCGCTTGCGGCCGCCGACCTCTGTGCGGTCCTGGACGTCTATCCCGCGCGTGAGCAGGCGACCGACTTCCCGGGAGTTGACGGGCGTCTCGTGGCCGCCGCGACCGCGGATGCGGCGGGCGGCCGCACCGTCGCCTGGCTCCCGACGCGCGTCGACGCTCAGCGCTGGCTGGAGGCGACGCTCGGCCCGGGAGACATCTGCCTGATCATGGGAGCTGGCAACATCGACGCGCTCGGGCGAGCGCTGCTGGCCGGACCTGGGTGAGCGCAGCGAGCGCAGGCTCCCATCCTGGCGCGCTTCTACTCTGAGATCGATGCTTGACGTTCCCCCCGGTGTTCAGCGCGACTTCCCGCTCGCGCGACTCACAACGATCCGTACGGGTGGTCCGGCTGAGTACTTTGCGCGACCGGCGAGCGTCGCGGAGCTTCAACACCTGTTGACCTGGGCCGCGGCGGCAGGCCTACAGGTAGGGGTCGTCGGCTCGGGGTCGAACCTGCTGGTAGCGGACATCGGCGTCCGGGGTTTGGTGATGAAACTTGACAAGGAACTCAGCACGATCGAGCTGGACGGTCTCGCCGGCGATCGCCTCAGCTGCGGCGGGGGCGCGCGGTTGCCTGCGGTCGCGGCCGCAGCGGCCCGGTCCGGCCTTGCCGGAATCGAGTTCGGCATCAGCATTCCGGGGACCGTGGGCGGTGCCGTCCGGATGAACGCAAACGCGTATGGGGGAGCGCTTGCCGACGTCCTTGAGTGGGTCGAGGTTGTATCCGCGACCGGGGTTGAGCGCCGAACGCCTGACAGGCTCGGCTTTCAGTACCGGCGCTCCAACCTGCTCGACGGAGAGGTCGTCGCCTACGCCCGGTTCAGGCTGAGGCCAGCGGCGGAGGATCAGGTGAAGGGCACACTTGCGGACCTTCGAGAGCGGCGCCGGCAGGCGCAGCCGTCAGGGATCAAGACATTCGGCTCAACCTTCAAGAACCCGGAGGACCCACGCGCGGATGGCAGAAGCGCCGGTCAGTTGCTCGACGCCGCCGGCTGCCGCGGGCTCAGGATCGGTGAGGCCTGTTTCAGCGAGAAGCACGCGAACTTCGTGGAGAACCTTGGCAGCGCGACCACCGCGGACGTGGTGGCGCTGATGATCGCGGGACGTGAGCGCGTCAGGGAGCGTTTCGAGATCGAACTCGAGCCGGAGGTGCAGGGGCTCGGACCGGTCGACTTTCCGGACGATTGGTGGCGCGAATGATCAACGGCAGTTGGGTGCCTCGGCGGAGCGTTCGGATCCCGCGCCTGCTCCCGCGGCGCCTCCGCTCTTTGCACTCAGCCGGCTTGGCGCTGGCGTTGGTCGGTTGTCTCGGCCTTGGTTGGCTCTGGTTCCGCGGCTCGTCGTTTGTCAGGGTTCAGCGCGTGACTGTCACCGGCCTCAGCGGCCCCGATGTAGCCCGAATCAGAGCTGCCCTGACCGCCACCGCACTGCAGATGACGACGCTGGACATGAACATCTCCCGGCTCGAGGCGGCAGTCTCCCGCTATCCGTTCGTGCGTGCCCTGACGGTCAGCGGAAACGGCGCACATGCGGTTGTGATTCGTGTGACCGAGCAGATCCCGGTTGCGCTAATTCAGGTCGCTGGTGGCATGAGGGTGGTGGACAGCCAAGGGGAGCTGCTGCCGGCGACGACGACTCACGGGTCACTGCCACAGGTGCCGCTCGGCAACCCTCCCAGCGGATCCTGGCTGACAGCCCCGGGGCCGCGCGGGGTGATCGCGGTCCTTGCCGCGGCTCCCTACGCGTTTCTGGCTCACATCACCACTGCCGTTTCGAGTGTGGCCCACGGCGTGACTGTGCAATTGCGAAATGGCCCGCAGCTGTACTTCGGGCAGACGACGCAGCTGGCGCGCAAGTGGAACGCTGCCGTGGCTGTGCTTCGCAGCAGCTACACCCGCGGGGCGGCGTACATAGATCTGAGCGATCCGCGGCGGCCTGCGCCAGGAGTCCCCGTTGTCTCCACCAACACAACGTCAGTGCCGACATCCCCTGGCTCGGGCACCGCCAGTGTCGGGGGTGGCAACGGCTCGACCTCAACCACCGCGGGGGCTCGGACCGGAGGGTGAGCGATATCAAGCTGAACTTGAGGCTTAGGCTCAAAAAAGCGAGACTCTCCTGCTCGCATTGAGAATTCGCTGATCTGCAAGGATCGTTGCGTGTCGCTGTTTCGCGTTGACTTGGCCGAACATAAGGACATAACGTGCGACACTCGACGCACGTAAGCCGGAGCGGGCAAACGCTCAATCCTGAATCTAGGGTCGGACGGATCACAATGGACAGTGGCAGTTATCTCGCAGTCATAAAGGTCGTAGGCGTAGGCGGTGGGGGAACTAACGCGGTCAACCGCATGGTTGACGCCGGGCTGCGCGGCGTCGAGTTCATCGCTGCGAACACCGACGCGCAGGCGCTGCAGATGTGCGACGCCGACATCAAGCTCAACATCGGAACGGAACTCACCAAGGGTCTTGGCGCGGGCGCCAACCCTGATATCGGCCAGGGTGCCGCTGCCGAGTCGCGCGACGACATCAAGGAAGCGCTCAAGGGCGCGGACATGGTCTTTGTGACCGCTGGTGAAGGCGGTGGCACGGGCACCGGCGCGGCGCCGGTGATCGCCGACATCGCCAAGAATGAGATCGGGGCGCTCACGGTCGGAGTTGTGACCAGACCCTTCGGTTTTGAAGGCACCCAGCGGGCCCGTCAGGCGCAGGAGGGGATCGACAAGCTGCGGGAGTTCGTCGACACGCTGATCGTGATCCCGAATGAG
>JAKAED010000146.1 GCA_021820105.1 Actinomycetes bacterium
CGATCTGCCGCAAGCCTCCTCCAGCCAGGAGGTCAAGGTTGTGCTGTTCGACATCGGCGGTGTGCTCGCTGAGTTCGCCGGGATCGCGATGCTCCGCCGGCTCTCAGGCGCAGAAACCGACCTGGAGGCTGCGACCCAGTGGCTTATGAGTCCATGGGTCAGGCGCTTTGAGTCGGGCCAATGCTCTGAGCAGGAGTTCGCTGCCGGGGTGGTGGCAGAACTGCGTTTTCCGTTCACTCCCGCTGAGTTCCTGGAGCACTTCCTAGCGTGGTTGAGCGGTCCCTTTGCAGGCGCCGAGGAGATGGTGCGCGAAACCGCAGAGCGGGTCGCAGTCGGCTGCCTGAGCAACACCAACGCGCTGCAGTGGCGGCGGATCATCGCGCACTGGCCGCTGACGGACCTATTTGAGCACCGCTTCCTCTCCTTCGAACTCGGAGCCGTCAAGCCGGACCCAGAGATCTATGAGCTGGTCGCTGGACGGCTACCGGTAGCTCCGGGCCATGTGCTCTTCCTGGATGACAACCCCATGAACGTGAGCGGAGCCCTGGCTGCGGGCCTGCAAGCGGAGTGTGTGCTCGGCGTCGGAGACGCCCGCGCGACCCTGAAGGCGCGCGGTCTGCTCAGCTGAGCGACCTCTGCAGATGGGGTTTGCCGACGCTGTGGCGCCGGGGGCTGCACTGTGCAGCAGCCCCCGGCGGACTCACGCGATCAACGACCGCCGGCGACTGCCGGCAGGATCGTGACCTCACTGCCGCTGGACACAGGGGTGTCAAGCCCATTGAGGAAACGGATGTCTTCGCCGCCGACGTAGACGTTCACGAAGCGGCGCAGCCCATCATCGTCGGCGATTCGCGGCTTGAGCTCGGCGAAACGCTCGTACAGAGCCTCCAGGACCTCCCCGACCGTGGCTCCCTCGACCGTTGCCACGGCTTCCCCCTCCGTGGCGGCGCGAAGCTGTGTCGGGATCTTGACGTTCACTGACATCTGCTCTTGTTCTCCTGGTCTCGGTTGCGGTCAGACGGCGATCGGTAGACGTTGCTCACGGGCGGCTTCAAAGGAAGTTGCCTGCGGTTCGATCTCCCAGGCCTCGAAGGTTCCCCGTGCGCACTCCAGCGTCTTCAGCCCCTCCCCCGTGATCACCGCCACGACGCGCTCGTCTGCGCCGATGTCGCCGCGCTGGGCGAGCTTCTGCAGCACCGCGGTGGTGACACCGCCAGCTGTTTCCGTGAAGATCCCGGTGGTCTGCGCCAGCAACTTGATCCCGGCACGGATCTCGTCGTCGGTGACGGCATCGATTGAACCGCCGCTGCGGCGCGCCAGATCCAACGCGTAGGGACCGTCAGCAGGATTGCCGATCGCAAGTGACTTGGCGATCGTCTCGGGCTTGACGGGCCGGCAGAAGTCGCGACCCTCGGCAAAGGCCGTGGCCACTGGTGAACAGCCCTCCGCCTGAGCGCCGTTGAAGGTCGGCAGCTCACCCGTGACCAGACCGACCTCCAACCACTCCTCGAACCCACGTGCGAGCTTGGTGAACAGTGAGCCCGACGCGATCGGACCGACGATACGGTCAGGTAGTTCGAAGCCCAACTGCTCGGCGATCTCAAAGGCAAGCGTCTTTGACCCCTCCGCGTAGTAGGGGCGCATGTTGATGTTCACGAACGCCCACTCGTGCTCGCCTGCCAGTTCGGTGCAGAGGCGGTTGACGTCGTCATAGTTGCCCCGCACCGCCACCAGATTCGTCCCGTAGATGCCAGTGGCCAGCACCTTCTGCTCCTCCAGATCAGAGGGAATGAAGACGAATGACTCAAGTCCGGCAGCCGACGCATGTGCGGCCACGGCGTTGGCGAGGTTGCCTGTTGAAGCGCAAGCGATTGTCGTAAAGCCGAGCTCCTGAGCCCGGGCCAGCGCGACCGACACAACACGGTCCTTGAATGAGTGGGTTGGGTTGGCGGCGTCGTTCTTGATCCAGAGCTCGCCGATGCCCAACTGCTCGGCAAGCCGGTCAGCTCGCACCAGCGGTGTCCAACCCGCACCCAAAGCGGAGTGCGGATGCTCCACCGGGAGGAAATCCGCGTATCGCCAGATCGAGTACGGTCCTGCCTCAATACGGCGTCTGAGCTCGTCCGCGTCCGCGTTGCTGCGGTCGGCGTAACGAACCTCGAGCGGACCGAAGCACTGCTCGCACACATACCGTGCGTCGAGCGGATATTCGGTCTTACATTCCTTGCATCGAAGCGCTTCGGGCGGCATATGAAAAAACCTCCGCCGGGTCTCAGTGGTCGGAGGTACGTAACCGCCCTACCCACATCTCCCAGGCTTGTCGTTGGAGCCTGATGGAATTGGCACCGTTTCCTTGCGGTCGGTTGCCGGGGCTTCGTAGGGCCATTTCCCTCCACCCCTCTGGATGCGTACTGCTATGTGCTCGACATTATATGGAGGTCGCAACCGTAATGCAGCGGTAACGACCTGAGCCCAACCGCGCGGCCGCCACTCCTGCTGCATGCCCGGTTCGCCGTTTTGAGAGACTTCCTGTCTGTGAGCGTCACCGAGTACGAGCCGGACCTCGACCTCATCACAGCGTCCGGTGGCGCCGCTGCCGAGGAGCGCAAGCGCCTGTTGATGATCGTCAACCCTTACGCGACGACGGTCTCCAGCCGTTTGCGCAACCTCGTTATCTCGGCGCTGCGCGGCAGCTACATCGTCGACGCCGTCGACACGGAGCGCCGTGATCATGCGACCGAGATCTGCCGGGAGGCAGCCCAGGAGGGTTATGACGCGATTGTTGCCTTTGGCGGCGACGGCACGGTCAATGAGGCGGCCAACGGTCTGGCCGGATCTGGCACACCGTTGACCTGCCTGCCGGGCGGCCGCGCGAACGTCTACTGCCGGATGCTCGGCATTCCCGCGGACGTGGTTGACGCAACCGAGCATCTGCTGACCCTGGCCAACGACTGGCGTCCACGCCAGGTCGACCTCGGCCGCGTGGAGCGGCGCTACTTCCTGTTCTCGGCCGGGGTCGGCCTCGATGCCAGCGTGGTCGAACGCGTCGATGCGCATCCTCGCCTGAAGGCGACGCTCGGCGAGTACTACTACGCGTGGGTCGCGACCATCACGTTCGGCAGCCGCTACCTGATCAGGCCGCCACGGATGCGGGCCCAGCTGTTGAACGGTGTCGGCGACCACGACGCGCAGATTGAGGGCGTCACCGTCCTTGTCCAGAATGGCTCGCCGTACACGTACTTTGGCAACCGCAGCGTTGAGATGGCGGAGGGAGCTTCACTCCAGAGCGGTGATCTCGCCGGGCTCGTCCTCAAACGCACCAGCCCGTTTGACGTCCTCTCGATCGCATGGCGGGCGCTCTCAGCACGCGGGCGCATGGTCGGACACCGTCAGATCGAACCGTTCAGCGCAGAGAAGCTGGTGCGGATCAGTTCCCTGGACGGGCGCGAACTTCCCCTGCAGGTGGACGGCGACTACATCGGCAGCGCGACGCAACTTGACTTCTCGGTCGCACCTGGGGCGCTCACCGTTTTGGCCTGAGGCGACCGCGCTCCCTCATGCGCCGGCGTGCTCAACCTCGGCCGGCGCCAGGACCACGTCGAAGTTCACCTGCGTCCACGTTCGCTCGGGCTCGAGTTCTCGGCCGTCCGGCGTCGGCACCCCGCCTGGAAAGCGCGCAAATTCACGGACCAGTGACTCCCTGACCCCAAACACGGCGTCGCCACGGCGCAGCGCCTCACCCTCGACGAAGATGTGCGTGATCAGCGTGCGCCGGCCCGGCGCACTCACCATGAAGTGCAGATGCGGCGCACGCATCGGTGATCTGCCCGTGGCCGTCAGCAGCCGGCCCACCGGTCCGTCGTGCGGGATCGGATAGGGCACAGGCGTCAGCGCCCAGAAGCGGAAGCAGCCCCGCTCATCAGCGTGCAACCGTCCCCGTGCTGCAGTGCGATCACCGTCGTATTGCACGTCATAGAGACCCGCCTCGTCGCACTCCCAGACCTCCAGCGTGGCTCCTGCGACCGGTCCACCATCGAGGTCGGTGACGGTGCCCTCCACCCAGCAGGGCTCGCCGGCGGCACCAAGCGCGATGTCGCCACCGAGCACCACTTCGGGCGCACCCGCTCTGAAGAACGGTCCCAGAACCGTCGCCTCGGTGACGCCGACCTGAGCCGCGTCGTTGATCGCGATCGTCTGCATCGACGCGCCGAGCACGTCTGAGAGCAGCACGAATTCCTGCCGCCGCTCATCTGTGATGTGCCCGGCCGCGGTCAGAAATTCGATTCCCGCGCGCCACTCAGCTTCGCTCAGCCGCGTCTCACGCAGGAAGCCATGGAGGTGACGCACGAGCGACTCCATAACGAACCTCAGCCGCGCATCCGGGGTCTTGCCGAACGATGCGAGCACCTCGCCCACGAGCGCCTCCTCACGAGCCAGCTGCTTGTCTGTCAACGGCTGGTTCACCACGCTGCCCTCCGATCGTGGGGCGGCAAATGCCGCACAGTGCGAATAGTTTGCGCGCCAGAGGGGGTTAAAGGCACTCCTCTCACGCCTCTTTTAATCATGACGCGCAAGCCCGACCGACGGTTGACCGAAGCTGAGCTGTCGGTGCTCGGCCCGCTGGCCGAGCACCGCGTCCTGACGCTCCCCCAGGTCAGGCTCCTGCATCCTGCCGCCACGGCAACGCTGATCTCGCGGCTGAACGACGCTGGACTGATCGGGATGGCACGGATCTTCGATGGCCTGCCGGCTGCGGTGTCGGTGAGCGCCGGTGGCCTGCGAGCGCTGGGCTCGATGCTCAAGCCGACACCAAGGCCGAACCTCAATCAGTACCGTCATGAGCTCGGTGTCGGCTGGCTTTGGCTGGCCGCTCGAGCTGGACGTTACGGTGCCCTGGAGCGCCTCACCACTGAGCGTCGCATGCGCTCTGAGGACGCGTCCGCGCAGGCCTCCGAGCAGACGCCGGCGTGGGGCATCGGACTGGGGGTGCTTGGCCGGTACGGCAGGCCGCGCCTTCACTACCCGGACCTGTTGCTTGACACGGCCGGCGGACACCGGGTCGCCATGGAACTGGAGCTCAGTGCCAAGAGCAGCCTGCAACTCGCGCAGGTGATGAGCGCCTATGCCAGCGACAGCAGGCTGGACCATGTGCTTTACCTGGCTGATGGAGCGCGTGTCGCCTCCCGGATCCGCGACGCAGCCGGCAGCGCTGGCATCGCCGACCGCGTGCACGTATCCCTGCTCCCCCCGGACAGCATCGCCGGAGCGGAGATTCCGACGCTGCAACGCGCACGGGCCGCTCGTCGTGGGCCCCGCACGCCGGTCCACAGCGGTGCCTTCCCGGGGTCCGCACGGATGGATGCCGGGCGATGACTGGGCCGGCACAACCGCCTCCCCCGCCCTGGACAAGAGCGCGCAAGCTCCTCTGGCCCACCATCGGTTTCGTGCTGCTCATGTCTGTGCCACCGGTCGTTGCACTGGCGCTGATCAGCGCCGGGGTGCTGCTTCGTGTTGCGCGCCGTGCGGTCCTTGAGGTGAGGGCTCGAGACGCCGAGATCGCGCGGCGTGCTGCCCTCGGGGAGATGATCACGATCGGGCGCGATGAGCGTGGGGCCGCGGTGCGGATCCCCGAGCGCGCGCTGCGGACGCATGGCCTGATCCTGGGCGCCACCGGCGCCGGCAAGTCAACGACGCTGCTCGCCCTCATGAAGGATCAGCTCTCCCGTGGCCGGGCAGTCGTCGCGATCGACCTAAAGGGCAGCCCGGCCTTTGCCGACAGCCTGCGAACGGCCGCTGAGCACGCTGGCCGACGCTTCACGCTCTGGTCACCTGACGGCTCGGTCCACTGGAACCCGCTGGCGTCCGGCAACGCAACCGAACTGAAGGACAAACTGCTGGGCACGGAACGCTTCACCGAGCCTCACTACCGCCGTGCCGCCGAGCGCTACCTGCAACTGGCGATCCAGGCCGGCCAGGAACTGGCCGGAGCAGAGCCGCTCACGCTCTCACAGCTGGTGGCGCTGCTGAGCCCCGAGCGGCTGGCAATCGCCACGCGCTCGGTGACTCCGCAGCGGCGTGACCACCTGCGGGAGTACATCTCCTCGCTCACCCCGGATCAGCACAGCGCCGTTCGTGGGCTGGCCTCACGGCTTGCGATTCTGACCGAGTCGCACATCGGCCCGCTGCTTGAGCCGAGCAGCGGGCGTCCGACGGTCGATCTGCACCGGGCGCTGCGTGACGGTGAGGTGGTGCTTTTCAGCCTGAACTCAAGCAGCTACGGGTCACTCGCAGCGATGTTGGGGACGCTGGCCGTGCAGGATCTGGTCAGCGTCTCGGGCGAGCGCCTCTCCCGCGGGCAGGGCAGCCGCCCGGCGCTGGTGGCGGTCGATGAGTTCTCGGCGCTACATGCGGACAACGTGCTGTCGCTACTGGCGCGCGGGCGCGAGGCCGGAATCGGTGTGCTGCTCGCCACACAGGAGCTGGCCGATCTCGACCGGCTCGGTCGAGGCTTTCGTGACCAGGTCCTGGGGAACACGGCGCTGAAGATCGCCCACCGGCAGGACGTGCCCGACTCGGCGGAGACCGTTGCGAAGCTCGCGGGCACCATGCGAGTCTGGGAGGAGAGCTACCAGCACCGCCCGGGCACCGGCCGCGCCAGTGGCGGTGTTGCGCGTGGCGCACGGCTCGTCGACCGCTACCACGTTGATCCGGAACGGGTCCGGACGCTCGGGGTCGGCGAGGCTGTCGTTGTCACAAAGACGCCACATGCGGGCACGCACGTCGCCCGCATCGCGCCTGCTCAGCTCGACGGGAGGGCACCCGCGGAGAGGGACACCACCAGGTGACCGTTGTCGGACGGCGGCCGCCGTGTCGGTCAGCCCGAGGCGCCAGGGGTGACGCGATAAGCGTCAAAGACGTTGTCGATGTTGCGCAGGCGCGTGATCGCCTGGTCGAGCGTCCGCGTGTCCCCCACCTCGACCACAAACTGGTTTCGGATCATCGGATGGTTGACCGTGCAGCGGGCCTCCATGATGTTGATCCCAGCCTCCGCGAACGTGCGTGAGAGATCCTCAAGCAGCCGGTGTCGGTCCCATCCCTGGACCTCGATCTCCACCTGGAAGGAGGTCTCGGCGTCGCCGTCCCAGGAGACCGGCGTGAAACGCTCGGGATCCTTACGCAGGACCTCCACGTTCGGACAATCCTCTCGATGGATGGTGATGCCGCGCCCGAGTGAGATGTAGCCGACGATCTCATCACCGGGAACGGGATGGCAGCACTTTGCCATCCGCAGCATCACCTCATCGATGCCGTCCACGTTGATGCCGTACCGGTTCGACGATGTTGTCGGGCGGGTGCGGCGTCGACCGGCGGAGAGCAGATCGGCGGCCGCTGTGGGCTCAGACTCCGCCGCCTCGCCTGCCTTCAGTCGCTGCATCAGCTTGTTGACAACGACCTGCGGTGAGACCTTGGCCGCCCCCAGCGCGATGTAGAAGTCATCGCCCTTGCGGAAGCCCATCTCTCGGATCACCTCCGCCATCAGGGGCGAGGCGACAATCTTCTGGGACGGTAGGCCCTGCTTGCGCAGGTGCTCCTGCAGGAGCTCACGGCCGGCGTGCTCGGTGTCCTTGCGGCTCTCCGCCTTGTACCACGCCTTGATCTTGTTCCGCGCCCGTGTGGTCTTGACCAGGGACAGCCAATCCCTGGAGGGGCCACGCTCGCGTTTGGAGGTCAGGACCTCAACGATGTCTCCGGAGCGCAACTGGTAGGAGAGCGGCACGATCTTGCCGTTGACCTTGGCTCCCACGCATCGATGCCCCACATCGGTGTGGATCTCGTAGGCGAAGTCAAGCGGAGTCGCGCCGGCAGCAAGCGATTTGACCTCGCCCTTGGGGGTGAAGACAAAGACGTCGTCCTCGAACAGGTCGACCTTCAAGGTTTCGACGAACTCACGCGGATCCGAGACGTCCTTCTGCCAGTCGACCAGCGAACGCAGCCACTTCAGCTTTCCTTCCGGGTCCCGCAGCGCCGCATCGCCCCCGGCCTTGCCTGGTGCAGTGCCTGTAGGCGTGGATCCCTCCTTGTACATCCAGTGGGCGGCGATTCCGAACTCGGCCAGGTCATGCATCGCACGTGTGCGGATCTGGATCTCCAACGGGCGGCCCTCGGGCCCGATCACCGTCGTGTGGAGCGACTGGTACATGTTGAACTTGGGCATCGCCACAAAGTCCTTGAACCGGCCTGGCAGCGGTTTCCAGAGCGAATGGATGATGCCAACCGCCCCGTAACAGTCCTTGACGGAGCCCACGATCACGCGCATGGCCGTGAGGTCATAGATCTCGTTGAACTCACGACCCTTCTTGGTCATCTTCGAGTAGATCGAATAGAAGTGCTTGGCGCGGCCGGAGATCTCGGCCTGGATACCCACCTCGGCAAGTTCCTTGGCCAGGTACTCACCGGCCTCATTCACGTATCGCTCGCGGTCGTCTCGCTGCTGGGCGACCAGCGTCTTGATCTCGTTGTATTTGCGCGGATGCAGGGTCTGGAAGGCCAGATCCTCCAGCTCCCACTTGATCGCATGGATGCCGAGACGGTGCGCGATCGGGGCGTAGATATCGAGCGTCTCACGCGCCTTGTTGATCTGCTTCTGCTTGGGCATCGCGTCGATCGTCCGCATGTTGTGCAGGCGATCAGCGAGCTTGATCAGGATGACGCGGATGTCTGACGCCATCGCCACCATCATCTTGCGGTAGTTCTCGGCCTGTGCTTCGTCCCGTGACTGAAATGTCAGGCCGGTGAGCTTCGTGACCCCGTCCACCAGGCCCGCGATCTCCTCGCCAAAGTGCAGCTCGATATCGGCCAGGGACGCGGACGTATCCTCCACGGTGTCGTGCAGGAGCGCGGCACAGAGCGTCTCCGTATCAAGGCGCATCCCCGCGCAGATCTTGGCGACGTTGACGGGGTGCACGATGAACTCCTCGCCTGAGCGCCGCCGCTGGTCGGCGTGGTGATGGCAGGCATAGCTGAAGGCCTCGCGGACGCGATCACGGTCAACCGCGACAGCGGCCTCATCCGCATGCTCCTCAACCACCGCGAACAGGTCGCTCAACAGGCGTTGTTCAAACTCGCTGAGCTGCGGCGGCGGTTCCAAGATCGGA
>JAKAED010000147.1 GCA_021820105.1 Actinomycetes bacterium
TGTGGCGGCCACCTCCGCAACGATCTCCTCGGCCACCTGCGCGGCGCCGTCGCCGGCCACCCACAGGGCGAATTCATCGCCACCGATCCGCCCCGCCAGGCCATGGCGCTCGAGGATCCGGGAGATCTCCATCAGCACCAGGTCACCGGTGGCGTGGCCATGTGTGTCATTGATCTGCTTGAAGCGATCCAGGTCGCACAGGACGACATTGCCGTCGGCGCCAGACTCGATCTTCTGCCGGACCGTGGCCATCCAGGCGCGCCGGTTGGAAAGTCCCGTGAGCTCGTCGGTGCTGGCCAGTCGCTCCAGCTCGGAGACGCGATCGCCGAGCCCGCCGGGGGCGGCCGGACCGCTTCCGCTGGCCGCCTCAGCCAGTTCGTCAAGGGACTCCGGGCTCAGTCCGAGCGCGGTCAACGTCTGGTTCAGCAGGGCCTGGTCAGGCAGTTCGCCGGCGAGCATCCCAACGACGGTATTGGCCAGCTGCAGGCAGGCCACCTCCGGGCTCGGTGCCACGCAGCCGCGGCGCCCACCGTGGTGCCAGGCGATGGCGGCCACGAGCTCGTCGTCCAGACCGGACTGCTCGGCCAGGAGCGCTCCGGCGTAGGAGTGATCGATCCCGAAGCGGTCCCATTCCGCGGTTGAGCGGGCCACGCCTGAGGGATGCGCGGCCGCGATCTCATCGGTCGCCTCCGCACCGAACGCGACCGGCAGCACCAGCTTGCCGCAGTCGTGCAGGAGCCCGGCCAGATGCGGGAGATCCGTGGGAATGCCGACTCTTGAGGCTGCGGCGGCGGCCACCCGCGCCACGGTCACCGCGTGCAGATGCATCTGCCCCAGCGACATCCGGCCGTTGCCAGGAGCGGACTCAAAGAAGCGAAATGTGACGGCCTCAAGGCAGAGCTGGCGTGTTGCCTGCCGACCGATCATCACCACGGCCTGGCGCACGGTCTTGGCCTGGATCGGCCGGCCCACGTGCGCGGAGTTCGCGTAGCGCAGCAGATTGACCGCCAGGGCCGGGTCGGCCTCGAGCGCGGTCACGAGCTCCCCGAGTTCGCACTGTTCGTCCTGGGTGAGACTGAGTACGCGCTGGACGGAGCGATCCATCACTGGCAGCTGCTCGCAGCGGCCGATGGCGTCGGTGGTCAGGGCCACCACCTCAGGGTCCAGGCTGAGTTGCCAAGTGTTGGGCACGCTTGGCTAATCGGCAGCGCTACGCGATCAGTTGAGCCCGCTGTGTGAATTGGGAAACCCCTTGCGTGCCGATTCCACCACAAAGCACCGAATAAATGCCTGGACTATGCGCTGGTTTAAGGACCGACGGGGCGCCCAGATTGGGCGCCCCGGCGGTTGAGGGAGGAGAGGGTGCTACATCCGCCGGCGGGGATATGAGGCCGGCGAACCCATCCCGCGGTCGCCGATCTCCTGGGTCGCGCCGCGAGGTAAGTATTTGTTGCAAGAGCAAATATAGCCGAAGGGCTTTTGATCGCTCGTAAATAATTCCTCAGGATCAATCGACAAAAGTAGTCAATAGCTCACGCGCTGCAGCCAGCTCTGCGGATGCTCGATCTCGTGCAGGCTCGGCAGTGCCTCCGGGCTCGAGAACAGGTGCCGAAGCGCGTCTGGGCCGCCGCTTCTCACAATCTCGTCACAGAAGATCTTGCCGCGCTCATACTGCTTGAGCTTCAGCTCCAGACCCAGCAGACGGCTGATCAGGCGCCCGAACGGCGACTGCACCTGGCGGCGCCGGTCGAGCGCACGGCGGAGCTGCGGAAGTGAGGGGAGGAGTTCCGGTGCGACCGCGTCCATCACATGCTCCGCGTGGCCCTCGATCACCGCCATGACAGCTTGCGTCTGGTCGATCACGGCTCGCTCCGGTTCAGTCGCAAAGAGGCCGATCAGGTCGGCTCTGAGCGCCGCTCGCCCCATCCGTTCCACCGTGTCCCGCCGCGGCAGGTGCAGCCGCTGCGGTTTGGCCATGCGTGCCTCCGCGCTCTCCAACAGCTCGCGCAGCAGGCCGGCGAGGTGGTCCTGCAGCCAGTCCACGCCGCCGAACTGAACCGCGTGCGTGACCTCATGCAGCGCCACCCAGGTGACGAACTCGCGCTCGTCTGCGTCAAAGCGCCGGATCGCCTCGCCCAGATTGGGAAGCACGAACAGGAGCCGCGGTGGCCTCCCCTCGGCGCGCTCACGCAGCAGCACAAGCTCATACTGACCCAGGACGCGTCCCGCCATGTAGCCGATCAGCAGGCCCACCTCGCTGGATCCGGTCACACCGAGCCACAACTGCCCGGCCGGCCTGACCGGTCCAAGCCGCTCTGTCAGGCGCTCCAGCATCGGCTCGATCAGGACGCGCGTTGAGGCGACGTTGGCGGCCACCCAGTCGCGCCGGCTGATTCCCTCCGGTGCGGGCAGAGCCGCGGTCGGGTGAAGTCCCGTGTAGGCGATCACGCGCTCCTGCGCATCGGCCACGATCGGCTCCAGCGCGACGGTCGGAAGCGGGTCTCGTCCCTCTCCGGCCAGGCGAGCGGCGATCCACTCCGCGACGATCCAATCGATCACGGGAGCAGGCACACCGCCTCCAGTTCGGCCAGGGTTCCGGGCGCCCGCGCAGCCACGACCGGGGAGTGCGCGGTCAGATCCAGTGGGGCCTCCAGGCTCTCATGGAACTTGGGGAAACTGATCAGGCCCCCGGCCTCACGCACGATCAACTGAGCCGCGGCGGTGTCGACTGACCGGCAGCCGCGCAGGGAGATGAGGCCGTCGAAGCGGGCCGCGGCCACCTGACAGAGGGATGGCGCGATAGCCCCAAGGGCGCGCAGCCGATAGGCGCGGTCAACCAGGCTGTCGATCGAGCGCCGCAGCAGGCGCGGATCGGAGGACTCGATGCCCAGAACCTCGATCCTTCCCTCGGCGCTGCGTCGCTCGCCCAGGCTCGGGTCCAGCGGAACATCGTTGAGCCGCGCGCCGAGACCGCGAGCCGCCCACCACTCCTCACCGGTCCCGAAGTCCCGCACATAGCCGAACTCGACGTCGCCCATGGTGGTTCCGGTGGCCACCGCAAGCGACAGAGCGTGATGCGTGATCCCTCGCTTTGCATTCAGTGAGCCATCGATCGGATCGATCACCACCAGCGGCTCCGCTGCACCGAAGCTGACCTCGCCACGCTCCTCGGAGAGCGCGCGGAAGCGCAGCCCCCGCTCGCGCAGGCGCTCCAGTTCGCCGAACACGATCCGCTCGGCCGCCGCATCGATCTCGAGCGTGCTGTCTCCGCCACTGCCGGTGGAGCCTGTCTCCGCAGCTCGCTCGGCCGTAGTGGGGCGGGCGCGGAGCATCTCTTCGATCGCCTCGCCAGCGCGTCTGCTGATGGTCAACCAATCCATGTGTGTCAGAGGTAGAGGGTCTCCCATCGCCAGTCCTATGCTGTCAGACCACGTGCCCGAGCTTCTGACCGCCCACGATCCGGCCACGCTCGTCAGCCACAGCGCCGGCCCGCTGCTGGTGCTCGGCGCTGCGGGTAGCGGCAAGACGAGGCTGCTGATCGATCGCTTTGCCTGGTTGGTCGAGCAGGGCACGCCACCGGAGCGCATCGTTCTGCTCCTACCCTCGGCGGCGCGCGCCGACGCAGTCCGGCTCGCGGTCGAGCAGCGCCTCACGGATGGCCACGCCGAACTGCTCGCGATGACGCCGCCGCAATTGGCCGCGATCATTCTGCGCCGCGCCGGTGGCCGTCAGAATCTGCTGGACGCCGTGCTCGGGGTCGGTGATCGCCTGGCGATGCTGACCGAGCGCATCGATGAGCTGCCCCTGCGCTACCACGATCTGGGTGGGAACGCGAGCGCGCTGTTGGGCAGCTTCCTGCGCAGGATCGACCGCCTCAAGGCGGAATTGATCAGCTGCGAGGACTTTGCCGCCTGGGCTGCGGCGCAGCGCAGTTCCCGAGACCGGGAGTTCGCCGAGATCTTCGTCGCCCACAACCGGATGGTCCGTGAACTCGGAGCCTGTGATGAGGGTGACCTGGTTCAGCTCGCGATCAGGCTGCTCGCGGATCACCCTTCCGCCCGGCAGCCGTACGCGCATGTGCTGATCGACGACGCCCAGGAGCTCAGCCTGAGTGCTGCGACGCTGGCGCGCACGCTGGGTGCCGGCGAGCTCACCGTCACCGGCGATCCGCTGGGCGCCGCACGCCGGTTCCGCGGTGCGGGCGCTGCACGGCTTGACTGGTTCGACGGTCCGGGAACGCGAGTGGTGCGCTTGCTGAGCTCACATCGCTGTCCGCCGCCGGTGCTCGACGCCGCATTCGCTGTGGCGGGGCTGCCGGTCAGCGGACCGGCAGCCCCGGAGGACGGCCGGCACAACCCGATCCCAGGTGCGGCCGAGACGGTGGCGTTCTGGGCTTGTGAGAACGAGCGATCGCAGGCCCAGGCGGTGGCGGCCGAGATTGAACGCCTGATCGCCCATGCAGGCGTGGAGCCGGGTCGGATCGCCGTGCTGGTACCGGACGGCGCCCGCGACGGGCAGGTTGTCTCGGTCGCGCTTGAGGAGCGCGCCATCCCGCACCGCCTGATCGGCGACGGGGCCTTCTTCCAGCGGGCGGAGGTGCGCGACCTGCTCGCGTGGCTGCGCCTGCTGGCTGACCCCGGTGACGCGCCCGCGGTCGTGCGGGCGCTGGCCAGAGCGCCGATCGAACTGCGTTCGATCGATATCGCCCGCTGCACCCAGATTGCGCGGCGCCGCAAGCTGGACATGGTGGCTGCGCTGGCGGCCGCCACCGAGTCACCGCACGTTCCGCCTGAGGCGCGTGAGCGGATCCGGTCCTTCCTGAAGCTCTACCGAGCCTCCGCCGCCCAGATCGACACGATGCGGCCAGACCTGTACGTGCACCGCCTGATTGAGCGCCTGGGCCTGCGCCGGCAGCAGCTGTTTGCCGCCCAGACGGACGTTGTGGAGCGTCTGCGGGCGCTCGCACGCTTCGGTGAGTTGGCCGCGGCTCACGTGGCGAGGATGCCGCAGGCGACAGCCCGTGAGTTCGCGCGGTCGATCGCTGCGGTGGCGGACTCCGGACTCAGTGAGCACGCCGAGCCTGAGTTGACCCCGATCGACTGCGTGCAGGTGCTCGCTCTTGAGATGGCCGGTGGCCTGGAGGTCGACCATGTGTTCGTCCTGGGTATGGGCAGCGGTCTGGCCGGCTCGGAGACCCTCGATTCGGAGTCCGTTCCGGATCCGCTGCTGAGAGAACCGCTGCCTGACGACGAGTCCGCGCGGGAGTCGCGCCTGCGGCAGCGGCTCTACGTGGCACTGACGCGGGCTCGTGTGCGCGCTGTGGTGGTCTTCGCGCGCGGGGACCGTGGTGCGGCAGGCACGCCGCTTGAGTGCATCGAGGCGGCGCGTGCGGCCGTGAGCGGTGAGTGGCGCGAGCTCACCGAGGATCTGTTCGGGCCTGCCGACACCCTGCACTCCACCTTCAGGCTGCTCCGGGATGAATTGATGGAGGGCACGAAGCGCGCGGCCGGCCGGCTGGCCGACCTACGGCTGGACACGGACCTTGACATCTCACACGCCGTCGTCCGTTACCTCGAACTGGTCAAGCTGGCCGCCCTGATGGCGCGTGAGCAGGGTGACCAGACCCAGAGTCTCGGGGACGCGCTGCGTGACATCAACGCTCGTATCGAGCAGGCCGTCACGGCTGACCAGCGTGAGATCTTTGCGAGCTCCCCGCTCGACGATTAACTGTTGCGCGCCGAGCACGATGTGCGGCGCCGCGCACGCGTGGTCGCGGCTCGCGACGAGCCGTCGCTGGAACGCTTCCTGCCGATGCGAGACCAGGGTGTGCTGCTGTCCGCCAGCGACATCGACACCTACCGCGCCTGTCCGCTGCGCTACAAGTTCGCGCGCGTGTTCCGCATCCCGCAGGAGCCGACCCTCAACCAGCGCTTCGGGATCGCAGTTCACCAGGTGCTTGAGCGCTACCACGCCGCAGCTGAGGAGGGACCGGGCGATGCAAGCCACGGGCCGACGCCACCGGGCTCGCTCACCCAACTGCTGACGCTGCTGGAGTCGAGTTGGCGTAGGGGTGGGTTCGGCGATTCGGATGAGGAGCGCCAGCTTCACCAGAAGGCCGTGGCAGCGCTGACGCGCTACCACGAGCGCGCGCAGGCGGACACCGGCACACCGGTCTGGTTCGAGCGCCAGTTCAACTTCCGTCTGGGACCGCATCTGGTGCGTGGTCGCGTGGACCGCGTGGATCGCCTGCCCTCCGGCGAGTTCGAGTTGATCGATTACAAGACCGGGAGGCCACGCTCCGCCGAGCAGCTCGCCAACGACGTGCAGCTGTCGCTCTATGCCATTGCGGCGCGCGAGGCCTGGGGACTGGAGGCCACACGCGGCGCCTACTACTACCTGCTGGACGATCAGAAGGTGACCATTCCGGGCACCGCCGAGCGAGCCGAGTGGATTCGAGGCGTCGCGACGCAGGTCGCCGAGGGGATCAAGGCGCAGGAGTTTGAGCCGACGCCCTCGGCACGTGCGTGTCGGCTCTGTGATTACCGGCTGGCGTGTCCGGCGGCGGAGCGGTGAGCCGTGAGCCCCTTGCTCAGGGCGCCGGCCGTGTCTGGACCACGAGCAGGGAGTGACCGGTTGGATCGCGGAACCAGAACATCGGCGGCACCGGATCTCCCGGTCTGGAGACCTCGGCGTCCACATCGACGCCGGCGGTTTTGAAGGCTGCGTGAGTGGCATCTATGTCGTCGGTGGACAGCGTGATCCCGGTGAAGGTCGGTTCGACATGCTCCTGGCCGGGCGGCGGAGGTGCCAGCGCGATGCCGGTGGTTCCCTCCGGGGGGTAGACCTCGATCCAGCGGTAGCCGTCGCCGAACGGGGTGTCGGTGCGCTTGTCAAACCCGATCGATTCGTAGAACGCCACAGCCCGGTCCTGGTCGGGCGTGCCGACGGTCACGAGGGTGATCTGCCTGATGCCGCTTGCTGCTGCTGTTCCCATTGTGGCCCCTCTTTATTTGCGTTCCGCTTGGTTGTGAGCCCGGCTGTCAGCTCGGTGGTTCCTGCCCACGCTGGCGCAGGAACCGCTGCAGGTCGCGCTCGATCGAGTCGCCTGAGGGCAGGTCCTCGATGTCCTGTTCCTCCTCGCCCGCGGCCGCTTCGAGCTTCTCCACAAACGCCAGGATGTCGGGATCGTGCTGGACCGCGAGATTGACCTGCCGCTCATAATCTGCCGCCGCGGTCTCCAGCTCGCCGGCGTCGATCACGACCCCGACCAGACCCTCGAGCTTGCGGATCAGCGCGAGCGCCGCCTTGGGGTTGGGGGAGGCGGCGATGTAGTGCGGTACCGCCGCCCACAGACTCGCGGAGGGGAGCCCCGCCGTGCTGCAGGCGTCGTGCAGCACCCCGAGGATGCCCGTCGGCCCCTCATATGAGGACTGTGTCAGCCCGAGCCGCGACACCAGCGCCGGGTCAGTCGCAAAGCCTGTGACCGACACCGGGCGTGTGTGTGGCACGTCGGCCAGCAGCGCGCCGAGCGTCACCACCATCTGGGCGCCGATGGCCTCCGCCAGCTCAACGATCAGACCGGTGAACGTCCGCCAGCGGAATGAGGGCTCATATCCGCTCAAGAGGATCAGGTCGCGTGGTGCTCGCGGAATCCGCGCCTCATACAGGTGGACCTCTGGCCACTCAATGGAACGCGCCTGGTTGTCGGACAGCTTGATCCGTGGTCGCGTAGCCTGGAAGTCGTAGAAGTCCTCCGGATCGATCGTGGCGAACTCACGCGCGCCCAATGCCTCGCTGACGAAGTTGACAGCTGATGAGGCTGCATCGCCCGCGTCGTTCCAGCCCTTGAAGCCGCAGACGAGCGCCGGGGCGCGCAGATGGTCGGGGCGATAGTTCCATCTAAGTGGCTGCATCCGAATCACCGTACATCATGGCGGGATGAGCGCTGAACGGACGATCAGTTCCCTGCGAGCCGGAGATGACGTGCGCGGGGTCTATGCCTGCGTACGCAAGGATCGCTTGAAGACACGCACCGGCAGCCCCTACCTGGCGCTCGAGCTGCGCGACCGCACCGGCAGCATCCAGGCACGCGCCTTCCGTGACGCGGACCTGCTGGCGGGCCGCTTCGAACGCGGCGAGCTCGTCACGCTGGTGGGACGGGTCGAGCGCTTCCGAGATGATCTCGTGGTGGAGGTCACGGACATCCGCCGCGTCGACGAGGCCGCTGGAGCGGATGGGCAGGCTGCGGTGGAGTCGTTCCTGCCTGTCGCCTACCGCGATCTCGACGAGCTCGATGGGTTTCTCGAACACCTCTGCAGCGAGGTGTATGACCCGGGCTATCGTGCGCTGCTTGATTCGTTGCTGGCTGACTCAGAGCTGCGCGCCGCGCTGCGGCGCACACCCTGTACACGCAACGGCCATCACGCCTATCTGGGCGGTCTGCTTGAGCACACGGTGGCCGTCGCGACGCTCGCCCGCGAGCTCTGTGATCTCCATCGGCGGCTCAACAGCGACCTGCTGTTGACTGCCGCCATCGTCCACGACATCGGCCGCACGCGAGAGTTCACGCTCGGTGCCGAGATCGGCCTCACAGAGGCAGGGAGGCTGCTCGGTCACCTGACGCTCGGCCAGCAGTTGCTGGTTGAGCGATGTGCCGCGCTTGCCGGCGGCCCCGATGAGGCGGGGCGCCTGGCGCTGCTCAACTGCGTGCTCTCTCACCACGGTCCGGGGAACGCGCCCGGGGGCCGGTTCGCCACGCCGGAGGCGCTCGCGCTGTATCGCCTCAACGCCCTGGACGCGGGGGTGAAGGGCGCGCTCGAGCACGGTCTCAGCGCTGGTCAGGAGTGAGCGCCCCTCAGGATCGCGCGATGGCGGCCTGCGCGAGCGCCCTGTCAAGCAGCGGTGCCGTGGCGGCCAGTGCGCAAAGCACCACTCCGGCCAGCAGCAGCGCCGAGCTCACC
>JAKAED010000148.1 GCA_021820105.1 Actinomycetes bacterium
ACAGTTGCAGGCGGCCGCCGCCAGCGAGCCGCTGCATGAGCTGGAGTGGGTGAATCTGTTCGCACTCAGCGTCAATGAGGAGAACGCCGCCGGGGGTCGTGTGGTGACAGCGCCCACCAACGGAGCTGCCGGCGTCGTTCCAGCGGTCCTCCATTACTACTGGCGCTTCATACCGGGCGCCGATGAGGAGGGCGTCTTCAGGTTCCTGTTGACGGCAGCGGCGATCGGCGGCCTCTGCAAGGAGAACGCGTCCATCTCGGGGGCGGATGTGGGCTGCCAGGGTGAGATCGGCTCAGCCTGCTCGATGGCGGCCGCCGGCCTGTGTGAGGTCCTGGGCGGCACTCCGCGCCAGGTGGAGAACGCTGCCGAGATCGCGATGGAGCACAACCTCGGGCTCACCTGCGATCCGATTGCCGGCCTGGTGCAGGTGCCATGTATAGAGCGCAACGCCATCGCCGCCGTCAAGGCGATCAACGCCTGCCAGCTGGCGCTGCGCGGTGATGGCACCCACTATGTGTCATTGGACGCGGTGATCCGCACCATGTACGCAACCGGTCGGGACATGAGCCACCGGTACAAGGAAACGTCCTTGGCGGGCCTGGCTGTCAACGTCGTTGAGTGCTGATCAACGCGCAAAGCATTCGGGGCCCCGCGACTGACGCCGCGAGGCCCCGAGGTCACAGATGACGGGGTGCTGCCTAGGACTGGAGCTGTGCGTAGTGCTCGCGCCAGATCAGCCGATAGATCGGGATCTTGCGAGGCAGGTCGCGCACTCCGGGCAGGAAGGGAACCGCCACGAACAGGACGCTCAGCAAACCCATCACAGCCATCACCAGCACGTCAGCGTTTGCCGAGGTGGAGAATGGCTTGATCTGGTACCAGAAGGTGTACAACCACAGCCAGCCCTGACCCGGGAAGCTGCCGGTCTCATTCATCATGCCCCACTGCGTACCGAGCAGATGGTCGTTCTGGGCGAGATCGGGGAGATAGTCGCCGTCGGCCAGGAACATCAGCGTCTTGGTGTAGTCGGTCGCGTAGTACTGCTTGTTGGCAAGCAACACACCATCAAGCCCGCCGGCCTGAGCAAAGGCCAGCAGTCGACCCATCATCACCGGCAGGGGCCCCATGTTGGCACCACTGATCCGCAGAACCGCCGCGGTGTTTGACTTCTGCTCTTCCCTGGACTCTGCCTGGTCAGCGTAGTGCGGAGCCTTGCCCACCGCGGTGGCGTACGCGTTGTCCCACGCCATCTGCTGCTTGGCGCTCGCGCTGGTGTAGGTGTTCAACGCATGCTGCAGGGTCGTGTCGGTGTTGAGTGCCCGAAGCGGAGCGATCACGTAATCCTGGGAGGTGTTGATCGGGTGCGCCACCCCAAACCACTGCTGCAGGTGGATGAAGGCGATGTGCTGGCCGGTCGACGCATTGTTGTACGGGGGTCCGTAGCCGGCCGTGCCGCTGGAACCGTCAAGCTCGCTCACGGCCGTTGCGACAAAGCTGGCGGGCATCGCCCGCGACCAGCTCTGCACGGTCGCCGGCTTCTCATCGGGGGACGAGAAGAGGATGGACAGCACCACCGCCAGGAGTGCCACCACGCCGATCGCGATGGTCGCTTCCTTGACGATGTCGTAGTGGCGATACGGGCCGCGGTACTCCCTCGCTGCATCGTTGATCGCCTTGGTGCGTTGACGGTAGGTCATCGTGACACCACCTGCTCTGCCTGGGCAGGGGAGCCGGTGGCCACAGCGCCACCCTTCCTGCTGTCCTCCAGCATCTGCTGGAGATCGTTGGGCAGCGGCGGGACGACGCCGTGGCGCCGTACCAGCAGCACGTGCACAACCACCAGGAGCACAACAGCCAGCGGCAATAGGAAAACGTGGTAGCCGTAGATCTGGCCGAAGTTGAGGAGGTTGAAGAACGAACCGATGCCGACCGAGTTCATGGCGTCCTTGGCCTGCGTCGAGATCCACTGTGCGTCGAAGTTCTGCTGCGAGATGTAGCCCGTGAGCGCGCAGGGGATCGCGATCAGGAACGTGACCGCGCCCGTGGTCCAGACGCGAGCTCTGCCGCCGCGCCACGCTGACATCCAGTACTTGCCCCATAGGTGGATGACCATGAAGAAGAAGAACATCTCAACAGACCACAGATGAATGCTGTTGAAGAAGTGACCGAGGCTGCTGTCATGCCACCAACCAGGCCCCTTGAGCGCCAGGATCGTGCCGGAGGCGATCAGCATCGCCAGAGAACTGAGTGTGAGCACGCCAAAGACGTAGATCCAGGAGGCCACGTAGGCCGGCTGCCCATCAGGCAGCAGTTTCTCCGGGGGCAGGGTGTTGACCCAGCGCCTGCGGAGCGCAACGGTCCAGGAACCGTTGCCGGTGTCCGTACTGCCGGCGTGCGCCTGCGGCACGGCGCCATCATCGATGGTTGTGCTCATCACTTCCTCCGCCGCTTTGTGTTACCTGGAAACGGCGCCACCAGAGCGACCGCGAACAGCACCAACATCAGCACTATCACGACCAGATTGGGCACCGACATCTGAAAGAAGTGCCAATGCGCGTAGCCGGCCTTCCCGTTGAGATCAAAGATCGCTGCGAACATGAGGACAAACTTATTTTTGTGGGCCAGGGGGTCCATCAGTAGTCCCCCGCAAGGGGCGTGCGGCCCACAACCTAACCGCTGCATAAGCGCGGCTTTTCCGAAGGCTTGCTGTTGACAAGTCCGGAGCCGACTCACGCCGGGATCATGTATCAAGCAGTTACAAGACAACCCTGAGAGGGGGCTGCTGCTCATGCGCTACGCGCTCTACACCCTCATCGCGCTCGCCCTGGCTCCGTTCCTGCTGACGCCGCTCTTCCTGCTGGCAATCGCCGCCGGACCCGTGCTGGCGTCTCTGCTGCTGATCGTCGGAGCTGGTCTGCTCATGTACGTTGCACTGCTGCTGGTCCGCAGCGCCGGTTCACGGTTTGGCCGGCTGGCCGGTCGAGCGTGGGCGACCAGAGCTCACAGACCGGCATGAGCAGGCCCTGGCGGTCAGCTCTATCCAGCGGACGCTGAGCCTCCCCCGGCAGGCTCCGGAGCATCGCCGTGACGGTGCTCGCCAAGATACTCAGCCACACCCGCGATGCTCAGCATCTGCGCCACCTGCGACGCCCCGACACGCAGCGACAAGCGGGTGCCGTGCGCCTCGCACTGCTGCTTGGTCGCGACCAGAGCCTGGATTCCCGTTGAATCGATGAAGGTCTCCGGTCGGGCAGGGGACCTATACTCCCGCTCTACCACGTGGGGGCTGAGCCGAGGGGGAACCGCTGACTGCGGAAAATTCGTCTTCGACTCAGGACCGTGACCCTTCCGAAGACGCTCCGAAACCATCAATCAAGCTGTGCGAACCGGTTCGGGACAGAGAAGCCTGCATGAGGCAGGCCACAAGGCAGGGGTTGCACAGGGCGCCGCCCAAGAGCAACCTCACGGTCCGGACGGTCCGAAGCGGACCTTCAACGAGGCCGCCCACAAGCTCGGCCACTGGCAGGTGCGAACCGAGCCGGCACCCCCCGTGCAGGACAGCAGCGCCGCAGAGTTCGCAGATGACGAGCGTGACGTCGTTGCCCACGCAAGCAGGCTGGTCCTTGCCCTTGGTGCCCTGGGAGTCGTCTACGGCGACATCGGCACCAGTCCGCTCTACACCGAGCAGGTGATCTTCACCCAACACGGCAACGCCGCACACCCGGACCCGGCCGGTGTCTACGGCGTGATCTCACTCGTGTTCTGGGCAATGACACTGATCGTCTCCGTCAAGTACGCAGGCTTCCTCATGCGCGCGCACAACCGCGGAGACGGCGGCGGGATGGCACTGGCCGCCCTGATCCAGCGCCGCCGGATCGGTCGCACAGCATTGCTCGTAACGCTCGGCATCTTCGGCGCGGGCCTCTTCTTCGGAGACGGGATGATCACGCCCGCCATCTCCGTCACTTCCGCGATTGAGGGCCTGAAACAGGTGAGCCCCGCATTGGGCCACCTGGTGGTACCCATCTCCCTGGGGATCCTGGTTGGGCTGTTCACCGTACAGCGCTTTGGAACAGGGGCCGTGGGTTGGCTGTTCGGCCCCCTGATCCTGATCTGGTTCGTGGTGATCGCGCTGCTCGGCCTGCATGAGGTGCTGCTGCACCCGGTCGTCATCCAGGGACTCCTGCCCACGTGGGGAATCCGGTTCATGCTGAGCCACGGAGCCGCTTCGTTCCTCGCCTTGGGCGGAGTGGTGCTCGCGGTCACAGGTGCCGAGGCGCTCTACGCGGATCGTGGTCACTTCGGGGCGCAGCCGATCCGCAGAACCTGGTTCGGAATCGTCTTCCCCGCGGTCCTGCTGTCCTACCTTGGACAGGGAGCGTGGATCCTGGCGCACCCGAGCTCCACCAAGAGCGCTTTGTTCAGCCCGTTCTACCAGCTGGTCCCCTCCAGCCTGCGGATCCCGATGGTGGTGCTCGCAACCGTGGCGACGATCATCGCCTCACAGGCGGCCATCACCGGCTCGTTCTCAATCACGCGCCAGGCGGTACAGCTCGGCTTCCTGCCGAGGCTGAAGATCTCCCACACGTCGGAGCTGGAGGGTCAGATCTACGTGCCGTTCCTGAACTGGGTGATCGGGGCCGGCGTGATCGCGCTCGTACTCGTGTTCAAGAGCTCCGGAGCGATCGCCGGCATCTACGGCGTCGCGGTGACGGGCACATTCGTCCTGGACACGATCCTCTTCACCGCGGTTGCGCGAGCGATGTGGAAGGTTGCCCGGTGGAAGCTCGCGATCATCGGCGGCGTGCTGGTGCTGATTGAGGCGTCGTTCTTTGGCTCCAACGCGAGCAAGATCCCGCACGGCGCCTGGATCCCACTCTGCGTGGGCCTGATCACAGCCCTCCTGATGGTCAGTTGGCGGCGCGGCTATGAGATCGTCACCCGCAACCGCACCGAGGAGGAGGGCGACTTCAGCGCGTTCCTGCAGGAGGTAAAGGCCCACCCGGATCAGGCATACCGCGCGCACGGGGTGGCCATCTACCTGAGCCCGAGCAAGAACACCACGCCGCTGGCGCTGAAGGCGGACCTTGAACGTCACGGCATCTTCCACGAACGTGTGCTGATCGTGTCGGTGTCGCAGCTGAGCGTTCCCCACGTTGACCCCGACGAACGCCTGCGCGTCGAGATTCTCGGCAGCGGCATGTTCAAGGTGAGCCACGTGACGATCAGAGCGGGCTACTACGACGCGACCGACGTTCCCGCGGCACTCGTCGAGGCACGCAAGCGGGGACTGCTCGAGCGCAGCCTCGACCTGGAGCACGCTTCGTACTTCCTGTCACAGATCAGGGTGACAATGACGAACAGGCCCGGGATGAGCCGCTGGCAGAAGTTGCTGTTCATCGCGATGGCGCGCAACGCCGGGAGCCCCATCGACACCTACAGGCTCCCGGTCGAGCGCACAACCACGGTTGGCGCGCTGATCGGCGTCTGAGCCGCCGGATAGCCGTTCACGAAACTCACTCACGCTGTGCCAGTACCAGGGCGTCAAGCGCGGTCCGCTCTCCGGCCTCGGTCTGCACCGGCCGTTCGACACGCTCTGCCTTGACGATCTTGAGTCCGCTCCCATCAAGATCAGCGACAACATCCGCTGCGGTGTACAGCACGTCAGGGTTGGGCGGGCCACCGTAACCATGTTCCAGGTTGCTGCTGTCATGTGCGACCACCAGCAGGCGGCCGCCGGGCCCCACGCCCTGAGCCGCCTGCCTGATGACCTGACCGCGCTGCTCTGCGGGCAGTTGCAGGTAGAAGAGGATCACCAGATCAAATTCCCGCTGCGGCGGCGAGTAGTCGAGCAGATCGTGGACGATCCACTCCCCCTCCACCTTCCGCGACTCGGCAAAGCGCGCCGCCTTCTCAAGCGCGACGCTTGAGAAGTCGACCCCCGTCACCGTCCAACCGCGCTCTGCAAGCCAAATCGAGTTGCGCCCCTCACCGCAGGCCAGATCCAGCGCGCGACCGGGCTTCAGCGCCTCTGTCTCGGCGATCAGGAAGCGGTTCGCCGCACTCGTCCAGATGAGGCCAGAGTCTGCGTAGCGACGGTCCCAGGCCTCGCTGTTCATGGTCGCACTCATCGCGTGGTTCTGATGTGCAGCATGGCGTACAAGGGGCAGTACCCGACGCTGCCGGTGGCAAGCATGATCGCAGCCACCGCGTACAGAACGACCGAGCCAGCTGAAGCAGGACCGACGATGAGCCCGAGCGCCAGCGCTACGGGAGCGATCACAAACGCCCTCAGGCGCCGGTCCAGCATGTTCATGTTCCTATGCATGGTGCCTCCATCTCTGATTGCTTGCACACATATACAAGCACACATCCACACAGTTGTAAAGTGACCTGCCGCATTCCTGAAGATCCCATGCCATGTAGGTATTCCGCGGTACGCAGGAGGGTGGGTTCCACCGACGAGCCCGGGTCGGTCCCAGATCTAACGTCTAACTGTGCAGGTACGAATCCTCAGCGCGACGATTGAGCACATGCTCAGACCAGGCGGCCTGGCACTGGCCGTGGCGATGTTTGGGCTCCTCGCATCGACGCCGGTGCGCGCCGAGCTTGCGCCGCGCGCCCGGGTGATCGCCACCCAGGCGGCACGGGCCCTGCAGCTCGGTTCGCGTGGTAGGGATGTGCGCGCGCTGCAGCGCGAGTTGGCGCGCCTGAGCTACCTGCCGGCGACCGGAGTGGACGGGATCTTCGGCACGCAGACGTGGCACGCGGTGGTGGCGCTGCAGGGTTGGAGTCATCTGCAGCGCAACGGGGTCGTAGGCGCTCAGACGCGGAGCGCACTGGCCGTTGCAAGCCGGCCCAGACCGTGGTCAGCCGCGAACGGGATTGAGATCCACATCGCCGAGCAGGTGCTTCTGCTGGTTCGCAACCGGCGCGTTCAGCGTGCGATTCACGTCTCCACGGGTGCTGATGGTGCAACGCCGCTGGGTCACTTCCGGATCTACCGGCGCGATGTGATGAGCTGGTCGGTGCCGTTCCAGGTCTGGATGCCGCTTGCGCAGTACTTCAGCGGGGGCTACGCGATGCATGAGTTCGCCTCGGTGCCGACCTATCCGGCGTCGCACGGGTGCGTGCGCATCCCGCAGACCGAGTCCCGCGCCGTCTGGCGGTTCGGCACCGTGGGCATGCGAGTCTGGACGCGGCGATGAAGCGGCTGGCCAGAGCATCAGCGCTGCTCGTCGTAATCGCGACGCTCTCCGGCTGCGGGTCAACGGGGAACGTGAAGGGCACCGCCAGCAGGGCCACGCCGCTGCTTGAGGAGATCACGGCCGCCCACCACAACGGCTTTGACCGGATCGTGTTCAGGTTCGCGGGAGCGCTGCCCTCAGAGCGGCGCGTCGGATATGTTCGCGAACTGATAGCCGACCCGTCCGGGCGCCCCATCAGCATTGCAGGCCAGGCGGTCCTGCGCGTGCGCATGTATCCGGCTGCCGCCCACACCGATACCGGTCACATCACCGCCCCAGGCCAGCTGGCCTTTGCCACGCCGAACCTGATCAGCGTCGTGCGCTCGGGCGACTTTGAGGCCGTGCTGTCCTACGGCATCGCCGTAGCCAAACGGAGCTCAGTGCACATGTTCACGCTCAAGCAGCCGTCGCGAGTCGTGATTGACGTCAGCGCCCCGTTTCGGACTGTGCAGAAGCGTGTGTACTTCTTCAATCAGCGCAACTTCCTGGCCAACCGGCAGCCGTTCTTCTCTGCGGTCCTGCGTCCGGTCCTGCCCAGCACTCCAGCAAGCGGCCTGATGGATCGACTGTTCGCCGGACCCACCGCGACCGAGCGGGCGCGGGGCCTGCGGCTGCTGAGGTCAAAGGCCACCGGCTACAGGAGCCTCGCTGTCAGTGCCGGGCTGGCGCGGGTCCGGCTCACCGGTGGTTGCTCCAGCGGGGGCTCAACGGTCAGCATCGCCGATGAGATCTTCCCCACGCTCAAGCAGCTACCGGGGGTCCGGCACGTGAAGCTCCTGGATCCCTCGGGCCACACCGCAACACCCGTGGGCGACGTTGACTCCAGACCGTTCTGCCTGGAACCGTGAGCGCGGGCGGACTCTGGCCCTGGTGACCGATGGCAGCCGCGATTGAAACGGACCGACTGACCAAGAGCTACGGGAAGGTCCGTGGCATCAGCAACGTGACGCTGGATGTCGAGGTCGGCGAGGTGTACGGCTTCCTGGGTCCGAACGGCGCCGGCAAGACGACAACGATCCGTACGCTGCTTGATCTGCTGCACCCGACGAGCGGCAGCGCACGTCTGTTTGGGCTTGACAGCCACCGCTCCAGTGGCGAGATCCGGGCGCGGCTGGGAAACCTACCCGGCGACTTCAGCTGCGATCCGCAACTCACGGGCCGTGAGTTCCTCCAGTTCTGCGCGGATGCGCGGGGGATGGCCGACATCAGAGCCGGTTTGGCCCTCGCGCAACGATTTGAGGCTGACCTGGACCGCAGGATCCGCGATCTCTCCAAGGGCAACAGACAGAAGATCGGGCTGATCCAGGCACTGTTTCACGACCCGGAGCTGCTGCTGCTCGACGAACCTACTTCCGGCCTGGATCCGCTGATGCAGGCGGAGTTCATGACGGTGCTTGGCGAATACCGGCAGCGGGGCGGCACCGTGTTTCTCTCATCCCACGACCTCGCGGAGGTGGAAAGGGTCTGTAATCGGGTCGCGATCATCCGTGACGGCGAGCTGGCTGCCGTGGAGAACGTCACCGAGATGCGGGGTCGCGCCTTCCATCACGTGTCGATCGACTTTGACGAATCTGTCCCCGTCCAGGAGTTTGCACAGATCCCCGGGGTGTGGGAGCTCCGCCGCGACGGACCGCATGTGGAGTTTCG
>JAKAED010000149.1 GCA_021820105.1 Actinomycetes bacterium
CCTGCGGGTGTTGCTGCCAGCTCCTGTGCTAACGCGGCGCGCGCGTCAGATCGGCTTGGGTATGGTCACCGTGGCAACGGATCCCACGGGAAATCTGCTGCGGCTCAGTGCAGGTCCCGGTGGCGCGCTTCAGGTAGAGGAGGCCCCGACCCTGGACGGCAGCCAGCTGGTCCTGAGGCCCAGAGCGATCATGCTGCTTGGCCAGCGCGCACCGCAACAGCTCGCACGGTCGATCACTGAGCGCGCGACGCTGACCAGGAACCTGCACGCGCCGCTTGGCCTGCGCGCCACCGACGTGCGCGTAGTTGGCGGCGGTCTTGAAATCGATCTAGCAAGCCGGGGCCAGACGTTGATTCGCACCCACCGTCAGGCAGCAAAGCGGCGATGCTGACGGGAGCCGATCCTTGTCAGCAACAACCGGCTCTGTCGGCTCGTGTCAAAGGTCGGTCAGCAAGTCGGGCTCCAAGCGCCAGCAGCATCTCCGGCGCGCCGCGCTCGACTTGGACGCGCTCCCGGTTACGAGTGAGCGCGCCCGCCAGTTCGGGCTCGTGCGCGCGGCACGATTGGCGCGCGTTTCGTGATCTCGGTATACATAAGATGCATTATCGAGCGTATAAGACGGGTCCCCGCTCGACCCTCGGTTGTTTGTGTCGATCGTCATCCGTCTGTCGGCAGGATGGTCGAGTCGTGGCAGCGCGCGAGGGCCACGAGTTGTCATAGCCGTCGCCCGAATTCCGGGCTTCGGAATTAGCAATCGTTGATCGACAACGCCGGGTCGAGTTGCAGGAGAGCTCCGCGGTCGGAGCTCACGACGATCGCCTTGTGCTGGCGCGCGGCGACAACGACAGACGCGTCAATCACGTCATTGGTGCCGGCGACGCCACATAGCGTCCCCGCCGCGCGCGCGACCGGTTCGCTCAGGACATCCACAGAGAGGCTCGGAGACCTCAAGGCGCGAGCGATCACCGCCTGTGCCGCCCCTCCGCGCCAAACCTGTCCTACAACGCCGGCCGGTACCACCAGCCTCTGTCCCTGTGCTGTCGCCTCAGCTATCAGCACAGCCATTCGGCGGTCCCCGCGCTCAAGCGCAATCAGCGCGCCAGCATCGAGGATGAGCGTCACGACTACGCAGCGCCAAGAAGGCGCCGCGCCTCAGCGCGCTCTTCCTCGGTGGGAACACCACCCGTAGACGCGAAGATCTCGGCGAGGACCTCCCCCAGCTCATCGCGCTCCAGCCTCTCTCGCCCGGCCTCATTCAACCAAGCACTCACCGACGTGGCCTTGCCTGCGGCGACGTCTTGGCGTGCCCTCTCTTCAACGAGTGGATCGATGGTGATCGAGATCTTCGACGAGGTCATACTTTTATCCTACCTCCCGACTTGGCCTTCAGCAAGTCCCCCATTACGAACGGACGTTCGGAGATGGCGAACGTGGCGGCGTCGACCGCGAAGCCCTGTGCCGGGCCGACCAGTGCGACGAGTAAACCACCCAACACGGGGCCGGCGAACTGGCTGATCTGGGTCACGCCGGAGATCAGTGCGGTTCCCGCCTGCAGCTCACCGCTTGGCAGCAGCGCCGGAACGATCACCTCCGAGGCCGGGACGAACATTCCCCTCACCGGGACCCAGCACGACCGCGATCACGATCAGAACCAGCCCCTGCGCTGATCCAGACGCCGCGCTTGCCGCCACGGCTGTGACCGCAAAGCCCCCGCGCGCAGTTGGCCCAGAGCATCACCGTCCCAGTAGGCCAGTTACGACTCTGTGCCGTCGCTGAACGCAGGGTCCAGCTCACGGCGTTCACGATGTCGGGAGAGCAACTCACGACGCTCCGTATGGCTGAGCTTCTCCAATCGCGCGAACTCAGAGAACTTAGTCTCAACCACGAGTGGCGCCACGGCTAGCGGCAGCACCGTGTGAGTCACCGGCGCGTCCCGCGTCAAGCCCTCGCAAGTATCGAACACGTGAAGCATGGCGATGGCCTGAGCGGCGTCGCGGACTCCGTAAGTGCGACCAGGACCCGCGAGGTCCATCGCATAGCAGGTTGCTGAGGCGGTGAATACTGGTACCCCAGCAAAGGTTCCGTAGGTGGCGTAGTGCATGTGGCCGGAGACGATTGCCCGGACGTCGCTGCCGCGAACGATCTCTGAGAGGTCCGCTTGCCCATCCAACTCGATCACCTGTCCCGGTCGGTCCAGCGCGATCGGCAGCGGTGGGTGGTGCATGACCAACACCGTGCCGTGTGCCGCCGGTTGAGACAGCACTTCAGCAAGCCAGTCAAGTTGGCGGGCCTCGATCTCGCCGTGGTGATAGCCGGGAACCGTGGTGTCGAGAACGACGATCCGTAGTCCATCCAGGTCGTGCAGCCTGTCCTGCGGTTCGGTCGACGCTACTCCGAACATAACCTCTGAATAGGTCGCGCGATCATCGTGGTTGCCGATCGCCCAGATCACCGAAGCATCGAGCGCACTTGCCGCACCCTCCACCAGTTCCTTCACGCGCACGTAAGCCGCGCGTTCTCCCCGATCCGCCAAGTCGCCGCTGACGATAATCGCCTGCGGCGGCATCTCAACCTCAGTGAGCACCTCAAGGGCGCGCACCAGCCGAGCTTCCGTATCCACCGCCCCGAACTGCAGTTCCCCGCCGGCCAGCAGGTGCGTATCCGAAACGTGTGCGATCACATGTCGCGGCGACGGATACTGACCAAATTGGGTAATCGACACGGCCGCAAAGTATCACGCGACTCCGGGCCACCTGCCTACGCTGTGCGCTGATCCGCCGCTTGGCCGTGCTAGCGTCGCCGTAGTCCTCCCACCCGTGGGTACCGGTTCACCCACGACAAGACCTGATCGCGCGGCATCGCGCCGACGGCTCGATGACGGTTGATCACGTTCGGAGAGCCGGGAAAAACCGGATGGCATGCCGCCGACACGCTCATAACGTCAAAGTGGTGGTGACGCGCACCTAAGTCGCTACACACACCACGCCTGACATCTAGAACAAGACGCGGCTCTCCTGCGCCAGCGCACTTGATCGCGATGCCTGGAGGAACCGCGATGATCGAACCAGCCGGAGGTCGCAACATTGCCCGCCGGGCTCCCGCTGCTCCGGACCTGGTGTCCCCCACTCCCACGGTGCGGGGCGTGCTCGACTCGGGCTCAGACGCGACACAAAAGTCAAGATCTGATGCTCTCCGAGCCGCGCTCGCGCGCCCAGAGTCCTACCCCGACCAGCCGGACCGGATCGATGTGCGCGAGACGCATACATCGTGGGTGTTCCTCGCCGGCGACCGCGCGTACAAGCTCAAGAAGCCTGTGGTCCTCCCCTTCCTAGACTACGGGACCCCAGAGCGACGGCATCAGATGTGCCGTGAGGAGGTCGAGCTCAACCAGCGTCTGGCACCAGACATCTATCGCCGAGTGCTCGGAGTGTCAGACGTCAACGGTGGAGTGACGTTCATCGACGAGGAGGATTCCCGCGCCGTCGACTATCTCGTTGAGATGCGCCGTTTCGACGAGCGTTCGACACTCGCCTCAAAGCTACGGACAGGTGAACTGAAACGTCGCGACATCATCTCGGTCGCCAAGGAGCTTGCTCATTTCCACCAGCAGGCCCTCCATGGCCACATGACAGCCGTACCGGCATCCGAGGTCGAGCGGCGTCTCACGACCAATTTTCAGGAGCTGCTGGCGCTGGTGGAACAGCGTGCCGAGCTCAACCAGGTGCTCGAGCTAGAGCGCTTCGCGCACGCGTTCGTCGCCGCATACGGCCAGCTCCTCAACGCTCGTGGTTGGAATGGATTAGTCCGCGAGGTGCACGGCGACCTCCGTGCTGAGCACGTGCTGCTCGACGGTGTGCCCAGATTCGTGGATCGCATCGAATTCGACCAAGGCCTGCGCGAGCTCGATGTCGCAGACGACCTTGCCTTCCTCGTCATGGACCTCACGGCCAACGGAGGGCAACGTTGGGCGCGACTTCTTGTCGATGTGTATCGTAAGGCCGGAGGTGATCCAGGCGAGGACCGTCTGCTCGCGTTCTATGCATCTTTCCGCGCGCTTGTGCGGGCAAAGGTCGCCTTGGTGCGCGCCGCTCAAAGCCCCGTGGGGAGCAGTCGCCGCGGCCGTGATAGCGCCGCAGCACGCGACCTCCTGGCGCTTGCTGAGCGATTCGCCTGGCAGGCACGTCTTCCACTGATCCTTGTGATCTGCGGCGCCCCGGCTGCAGGCAAATCCCGCCTCGCGCGGGCGATTGCCCGGCGCTCCGGCCTTCCACACCTCAACTCCGACCTGACGCGCAGACGTCTGGCAAGCCGGCATTTGCCGGAGGAGCTCGGCGTTGGCCTGTACAGCCCTGAGTTCAGTCGACTCACCTACGCCGAACTGGGTCGGCTGGCCGCAAAGCGGACCGCGACCTCAGGTGGTGCGATTGTCGACGCGACCTTTCGCCATAGAGCGGATCGTGAGGCCTTCATCCAAGCCACGGCCGATGCTGCGCCACTGCTGTTTGTGCAATGTGTCGCACCGGTCGGTGTGCTCAGAGACCGTGCGGTGAGGCGGGAGCGAAGAGCATCTGTCTCCGCCGCCACGCTCAGCGTGGTCGAGCGCGAAGGCGTTGTGTGGGAACCGCTTGATGAGGTTGCACCGACGGCGCACCTGTTGCTTCGCAGCGACCGACCGGTAATCGCCCAGCTCGACGACCTCCGGGCCCTGCTTGACCATCGGCTTGACCTGTCTGCGACGGGACGCTCCAGCCGACTTCAGGCAGTCCGTTGATAGAGATTCCGAGCCCTCACCGTTCGGTCTATGTCCGTGCGAGAGATCACGCCCAACGGATGCCCGGACGCATCGATCACGACCGCTCTCCCGAACTCAACGAACTCCGGCTGATCAAGTAGCTCGCTCACATCGGTTTGCGCAGTGACGCGAAGCTTCGGATCACGGTTCATGACATCGGCGACCGTCAGGCCGCCCCGGCGGGGCAAAGGCAGACGCTCCAGTTGATCTATACGGAGCATGCCGACAGCTCGGCCAGCGCTGTCGGTGACGGGGAATGCGGTGAAACGAGCTTCAGCGAATCGACCGGCAGCCTCGTCAAGTGTGCTCCGTGACGGGATGAGTGACGCGGGTGTTGACATAAGGCTGCCGACCGGCACCCCGCTGAACATCGTTGTCACCTGCGCATGGACGCGTTCGGCTCCTGCGGCCGCGATCAGGAAGAAGCCGATAACCGCAAACCACAGTCCGCCCGGAGCTCCGTTGAATGCCGTCAGCACACCCAGCCCCACGAGCAGGTATCCCAGACCGCGTCCCAGCGCGGCCGCTGTCTCCGTTGCGGCGCTCAGATCACCGCTACGACGCCACATGAGCGCACGCGCCACCCTCCCGCCATCCAACGGAAATGCAGGCAACAGGTTGAAGCCGAGGATCAACAGGTTGATCTCGGCCTGGTACCTGACGAGAGCTCCCATTGCTGTGGTCTCGGCCCGTCCCAGCAGCAACGTCAAAGCGCCGAAGGCAGCCGCGACCACAGCCGTGACGGCAGGACCGGCCAACGCGAAGCTCAGCTCATCCTCGGCCGACTTTGGCTGGCTCGTCATGCGCGCCACCCCACCGAGCAGCCACAGGTCTATCTCCTCTATCCCAACCCCACGACGGCGGGCGACCACAGCGTGACCGAACTCGTGCGCGAGGATGCTCGCAAAAAGCAGGAGCGCGCTGGCGAGACCCAGCGCGTATGAGGCCAGCCGCGAGATGCCGTGGACCTGATCGGGGTAGTAGCCGCTCCCCAATGACCAGGTGATCAGCGCAACGATGACCAGCCACAGTGGACTGATGCCGACGGGGATGCCCGCAATCCGGGCGATGCGAATGCTGCGACCCGGCATACATTCACGCTGACAGCATCCTGGACTCAGAACATCGGTGTTTCCGACCTTCGCCGTCGCGGTCAGCTACGGATCGTCGAAGCAAGCGTGGCTCCCTACTGAACAGGGCGTCGGGATTGCGCTCATGTAAGACCAGCTCCCGGATCCTATGGTTTGAGGACAGACCGAAACGTCCGGGGGGAACAATGACCGGTTCGAACGACTCCGATGGCATCGAGGTGACACGCTTTGAGGCGATCCTCGCATTCCTCGAAGGTGCGGGCATAAGCTGCGAATTGGTTGAGCACGAGCCGACAATGAGTGCCTCAGCCGACGCGCGGGCGACGCATAAGCCACCCGATCAAGCAGCCAAGACCATATTCCTTCATGACGGCAAGGCCTACATGGTCGTTGCCGTCCCCGCCTCAGAGCGCCTCGACCTGAACAAGGTCCGCGAGCTGTTCAACGCGACCCGGCATTTGCGCCTGGCCAGCGAGGAGGAGATTGCCGCTGATTTCCCGACGCTGGAGGTCGGAGCCATCCCCCCGTTCGGACCGATGCTCCCAGCTGCGGAGGTGATTGACCGCAGGTTGCTTGCGCATGACCGCATCTTGGTCCCGGCCGGGGATCATCGCCACTCAGTATTGGTCGACCCGCGTGACATTCTGCGCGTGACGGCCGCGACAACGGCGGACATCTGCGAGGAGTGATGCTGTTGCCGCTTTGACAAAGCGTCGGACCGAGCCGCTCAGGAGCGTGTCGAACTGAAGCACGCGCTAGCGGTCATCCTCCGCTTTCCGGGGAGCACGCCCCGGGACAGCGAAGTTGAAGACGCCAGCGTCGAACCGGCTGTAGGCCTGATAGTCAACGAGTCCATAGAGACGGGCCCGCGTGAGCATACGGTCAACCTGCGGCTCCTGTGATCCGTGGCTGAGGATGACCTCCAGCGTCCGCTCGGCTTCACCCATCGCGCTGCGGAGCAGGGTGACCGGATAGATCACGATGCGAACACCGACGCCCTGCAGTTCAGCAGCCGTGAAGAGCGCGCTCCGGCCGAACTCGGTCATGTTCGCCAGTACCGGTACTTCAACGGCCTCGCAGACCGCGCTGAATTCTGCCAGTGTTGTCATCGCCTCAGGGAAGATCGCATCGGCGCCGGCCTCAGCCAGGGCCCTTGCCCGGTCGCGCGCTGCCTCCACCCCAGCCCTCCCGGGTTTGGTTGCGCGGATATCCGTGCGGGCGATTATGAGAAAGTTCGGATCACGGCGTGCACTCACAGCTGCTCGCACCCTCCGGCACGCGGTGTCGAGCTCGACCACCTCCTTGCCGTCGAGATGTCCGCACCGCTTTGGATTCACCTGATCCTCAATGTGCATGCCCGCAAGCCCGGAGTTCTCCAGCTCCTGGACCGCACGCGCGACGTTCATGGCCTCTCCGAACCCGGTGTCAGCGTCGACAATTGCCGGCAGGTCGCAGACACGGGCAATCTGACCAGCGCGGAGCGCGACCTCGGTGAGGGTCGTGAGCCCGATGTCAGGAAGCGCCAGATCATTCGCCAGCACCGCGCCCGAGATATAGACCCCGGGAAATCCTTTCTCCTCGATCAGGCGAGCCGACAGCGGGTTGAAGGCTCCAGGCAGCTGGAGTATCTGGTCCGATGCAAGGGCCGCTCTGAGTTGCAGGCGCTTCGCTTCCGGGCTGACCTGTGAATAGAGCATCTAAAACAGCCCGGGTCGTCCTGAATGCGACACGATGCCGCCGGGCTTGGCGAGGATGTTGAGCGAATCCAACTGTCCAGCCTGAAGTTGCGACAGTCGCTGCACGGTGTCGAGGAAGCGATCCCTTTCGGCCTCTGAAACGTGCTCACCAGCCAGCGTCACGAACTTGGCGATGTACTGATCGCGGTCGAATGGCCTGGCTCCACGCGGGTGGGCGTCCGCGACAGCGATCTCATCCTCGATCACCTCGCCGCTCCTGAGTGTGATCACAACCGATCCGCCAAATGCCTTCTCAGCAATGTCGGCTGAGTGGTAACGCCGCGTCCACTCAGGATCCTCCACCGTGGAGATCTTCTGCCAGAGCTTGACCGTATCGGGTCGCGCGGCGCGGGTGGGTGCGTACGAATCGACGTGATGCCATACCCCATCCTGCAGCGCGACGGCGAAGATGTAGGGGATCGAGTGGTCGAGTGTCTCACGGGAGGCGGCCGGATCGTACTTTTGCGGATCGTTAGCGCCCGATCCAATCACGCTGTGCGTGTGATGACTGGTGCGGATGAGGACGCTCACGACGTTCTCCGGATCACGAAGCTCAGGGCGCTCGTTGTGAAGCCGGCGAGCCAGGTCTATGAGTGCCTGCGCCTGGTACTCAGCTGAGTGCTCCTTGGGATAGCTATCGAGGATCCCAAGCCTCGGCTCGCCAGCGCCAGGCAGAGTCACGTGGTATTCCGCTTCAGGACCATCAAGCAGCCAGGCGATCACCCCGTCCTCCCCTTCATAGATCGGCACGGGCGAGGTCTGTCCGCGCATCGCGCGGTCCACAGCCTCGATGGCGACCTTTCCGGCAAAGGCGGGTGCGTAGGCCTTCCACGTGGAGATCTCCCCTTTGCGGGACTGCCGCGTCTGGGTCGTCGTGTGCAATGCCTGACCGATCGCCTGAAAGATCGTGTCTGCATCCAATCTCAGCAGTGTTCCGAGGCCGCCCGCCACCGACGGCCCGAGATGAGCGATGTGGTCAATCCGATGGCGGTGCAGCGAAATCGCCTTCACGAGCGCGATCTGAATCTCATAGCCCGTGGCGATCGCGCGGATCAGATCGCTGCCGTTGCTGCCCAGATGCTGGGCAACGGCGAGGATCGGAGGCACGTTGTCCCCCGGATGTGAGTAATCCGCGGCGAGAAAGGTGTCGTGGAAGTCGAGTTCACGCACTGCGACCCCTTTTGCCCACG
>JAKAED010000150.1 GCA_021820105.1 Actinomycetes bacterium
CGCTCAACCGCCCACCTGGCCCATTCCAAACCATGAGCCGCTCGTCGATCAAGCTGCCCGGCCCATCCGGAGCGGCCCCCGCCCTCGCGCGTCATGAGAGCAGCCTAACCAGCCCTTGTCGACACCCGCATTCATGTCCCGGGGCGTCTGTCAGAGATCCCCTCGACGCACCTGCTGTGCGCGGATCTCGGTTGCGTGTGTTGCGGTCGCCGTATTAGGCTTCGGTGACTTTGGTGGCGCGGATCGCGCATAGACTTGGAATCGTCTCGGTTAGGCCGGTGGTGCAGGCCTGGATACTCGCCGCGGCTGTGGCTGTAGCCGTGGTTGTTCTGCTGCTGCGGTCGGGAGCTCAACCGGCGCTGCCGACCGTGAGGTCACTGGGTATGCCGGTCCCGCGGGCTGCACTTGATCGCACGCTGACTATTGGGGCGAAGCGCGGAGTGACCCTCGCCGGTGGCAGCCGCCTTCAGATTCTGTCGCGGTACGGCCAGTTCCGTGGGCATTGGTGGTGGAATCGCGGCTGGGTGTATGTCAGCGGCAGTGTGTTGCCGGGAACACGGATCCATGTGCATCTCGACGAGGGTTCGCTGACGGTCAGCGAGACTCCGGGTGCAGGTGCCCTTTCGCAGCTCCGCCGATTCGGGCGCTACGGCTACTTGAGCATCGTCCAGGTGGACGTCGTTCGGTTCGGAATCGGAACCCAGCTGCAATCGAATCTGAGTAGATCCGGGCTACTCGCCGGCAGACACGTCTTGGACCAGATCAACGCGCGGGCTTGGACCGGGCGGGGTCTGACGATCACCCGCGATCACGTCAGATCGAGTCCAGCCAACGCGATCCCCTGTGCCGCGCTAACCCAGCAGCCGAAGGGATTGAACCTCGGCTGCCAGCTGTCTGGTGAGCGTCCTGTCGTCGCCGATCGGCGAGGTCGGTACAGCGCCACGTCGCCGTCGTTGCCTGAGGCCGACACGGCATCACTGACTTCCACGCCTGACCCGCGGACGCAACTGCCGACGGCTTCGGTGCGGATCGAGTGGTAACGACCTGAGGCCTAAACCCGGGACGAGAGCCCTCCGTTTGCACCATCACCGGTATCTAGCAGAGCACGGGAAGCGACCTCCTTCGCGCGGAAACCACACTTCTCGCCTGCGACCTTTTCGGGATCTCGTTGTCAGATCGGACGACCCTCCGGCGATGGAGGCGATCCCGTCGGGCAGAGGTTGCGATCGGGTGGTCGCAAGTCAGCCTGGGGGTTTTGCCGATGTGGCGCCTCGTTCTCGTAGCCAGCTGAGGACGTTCTCTTGGCGTGTGTCGAGGCCGCCGGCGGCGTCGAATGGAGTGCCTTCGGCGTACCCGGGTACCCAGTTCAGATCGGCACCGTGAGCGAGTAGCCGCTCGGCAGCGCGTCGTTGGCCGCCGGCGCAAGCGTGCCAGAACGCCTGAGACACCTCGCCGACCGCGTCAGGGCGCTCTGCAAGCATCTGCTCGACCAGATCGACCATCCCGAGCGCCGCTGCGTGCCAGAGCTTGTCGACCTTGGCGCCTCTGGCGACCAAAAGCCGCGCGACGTGCCAGCACGCGTAGCCGATGGCGTTGTCGAGCTGCGTTCCGATCGACCCGCCCGGCGTGTCGAGGTCGGCGCCACCGTCGATCAGCGCGATCGCCACGTCAACGTCATCACTGCTCGCCGCCCAGTGCAGGGGGGTCTCGGGACGATCGCCCCCAGTATCGTCGTTGGGGTCAGCGCCGGCCTCGAGAAGCAACGCGACCGCGGCCGGTGCTGCTGGGAAGTAGCCGGGCCAGTCTGCGGCGGCGTGCAAGGGCGTCCGCCAGCCACCTTCGAGGCCGTTGCGGCCGAGCATCCGGGCCGATGCGAGCTCGGGTCGCTCAGCAACGAGGCGCCCCAGCGAGTCCAGGTCACCACCATGAATCGCCGTGATCAAGCTCACGGCGACGGGATCGCCGTGGGCCAACTTGAGCTTCGGTTCTGACCCTCGCGGTGTACCTGCGCTCGACATCAGCACAACACTAACCTCCGCCACGACGCTCATCGACACAGGACGCGGGCCGGGCTGGTTCTGTGTCCCGCCGGCGCGCCAATGCGGCTAACCCGTCCACCCGCCTTCCGCTCACGGCGCGCCTACCGAGGCAAACCGACGACCGACGCGCATCGCGCGGCAGACGCGTTTCGCAAGGTCACCGAGAAGGAGGGCTCTTCTTGCGCTTGCTGATGGCGTAGAAGAATCGCCAGCCGACTTGCTGGATGGTGGTGTCCCAGCCGAGGGCCGCGAGTCGTTCGCATAGCTGGCCGGGCTCGTAGAACACCTTGACCGTGCGGTAACGCGCGCCGCTGTTCAGCGACCGCTGGACAGCTGGGGCCGGTGCCTCTGTGAGAACCTGCTCGTGTGCCGCGACGGCTGGGAGTTCGTCGATGATGAAGACCCTGCCAGCCTCATCGAGACACTCAGCGACAAGCATCCAGAACACCTCGAACCGCTGAGGCGGAACGTGGGAGAGCCAGGCACTGAAGAACACCACGTCGTATTGCCGCTCGGGCCGCCACTCAAAGATGTCGGCCTGGATGAAGCGCACGCGGCTGTCCTGCACGCGAGCGGCGGCGATCGCGAGCATCTCCGCTGACGAGTCGATCGCGGTCAACTCCACCGAGCGCTTCGCAAGCATGGCGGTCCACTGCCCCGTGCCGCACGCCAGCTCAAGCACCTGCCCCCGGGGCGCGAATGCCTCAAGCGCGTCAGCCAAGATCGCGCGAGAAGGTTCATCAGCCGCCAACGAACTCGTCTGGTCGTACTCGGCGGCGCGCTCCCGGTAATACGCCACCTGCTCTGCCAGCAATGCCTCGAGGTCGACGCCGCTCATCGCAGACAAACACTAAACAACCGACGGGCTGGCCCTGCTTCGTTTCCGGCACGAGCAGCTTGCCCAGAAACTCGCCTCTCCCGCTTCGCGCGGAATCCACACTCCGGCCGCGCCGATCGCAGCAGGAGGTTGAGCGCGGGCCGAGCTTGGCCTAGCATCGACTTCGTGGCACGGAAACCGCAAGGGAAATTCCTTGGTCTGCCCTTCAACTGGTCTCCGCTCAAGCGTGGCGACGTCGGGCGCGGCTTGTGGGATCCCGACGACCCGCGGTTGTTCCCACCCAAGACCTACGGGTGGGGCTATGGCATCAACTTTGCCGCGCTCTTCCGGCGCGGCCGCCAGCGGTAGAGCCCCGCGAAGTTCGAGCTGGGGTGGTTGCCGCGTTCTGTTCGCGCACGCAGCGAACAGCGAAGTCGACCGCCTGGACGCGGCCTACAAATAGCCGGGCAGCCACACCCGCTCTCGACCGCCGCCGAGTACCCGAACGCCTAGCCGAAGGGACCGCTTGGCGCGGAGTCCGCGACTCTCAGCAGCCGGTCGCGTTGGTCGGTGCTTGTCAGACTTCGCGGAGCTTCTTGATGCTGAGTGTGGTGAGCTCGTCGTGATCCAAACGCCAGCTCGGCTGGCGGTTAGGAAGTCTCTCGATGCCCGAGCCCGCCCAGCCGTGGTTCAGGCTGAGGGCAACTTGAGTGAGTTGCTCGACGGATCTCGTTGCGTTGAGTCTCTCGATTGAAGGCGGGAGACTGTCGTTGGTCACTGATGCCTTCTATTTCTTTCAATTCACAGTCTGATGGGGACGATGCTGGCCCCGTGCGCCGGCGACCGCCGCCGGCTGCACGTCCGCTCTCAGATGAGTTGATAGCGGACCTTCATGAGCGCCGTGAGTGGCTTGCGGAGGTTCAGTCTGTCGCGCGACATCGGGTGTTCGAGTATCTGCGGTTTGAGTGGTACGACCGCGAGGCGCGTGAGTGGGCCACGGCTGATGTCGCCGCTGACGCTGCGTTGCTGTGGCATCAGCTGGGGCTTCGGCCTTCGGAGGCGGTCGAGCTGCAGCGGGAGGGGTTTGTGCCTGAGGAGGTGAGCGCGCTTTGGCGCGGGTCGGGGATTCCGGTTGAGGAGATCGCCGACTGGATCGGCGCGGGCCTGTCACCGGAGGAGGCGGTGGCGCAGCGGTCGCAGGGTGCGACGGTTGAGGATGCGGCCGTGATGCGGCGGTTGCGCAACCTCGGTACGGGTTGATCGCAGCTTCGTTGCGAGACGAGATCAGGCGGCTTCGTCGATGAGGATCGTCCGAGCCCAGTCGGGACCCTGTGGCGGAGCCATTCCGATCGTTGCCTGGGTGAGCAGTCCGACGACCACACGCGTTCCGTTAGGGGCCCGCGCCGGCCAGGGGGTGAAGCCGTCGGTCAGCACGACGATGATCGTCGGCCGTGGCCGCAGCATCGCTGCGGCTTCGATGCCGCGTCCCATGTCGGTCCCGCCGCCGCCGGCCAGCGTGACCTGACGAGCGGAGGCGACGCGGCGCACGGTGTGCACGGCGGTGTCGACGGCGAGTACCGGGGCGCCGCGGCGCAATCCGGCGCGGGTCAGGATCCCGTCGATCTCGGCTAGTGCCCGGGCGAGCAGGCCATCGTGCATTGAGCCTGAGGTGTCGCACACGATCGCGACCTCCGGTACCGGCCGCACCATCGTCGGCAGCACGATCTCGTCGTTGAGGTGGGCGCGTCTTGAGGGGCGGTGGTAGCTGTAGTCCACGAGCCCGGCGGTCAGCGCGACCCCACGGCGGATCTCGGCGGCGAGCGCCCGGCGCCAGTCGGTCCGTGACGGAAGGATCGTCTCGGCCCACCGTTGCCAACCGCCCGGCATGGTGCCGGGTGGCTGGCCGTGGATGTCGGCCGCGACCTTGAGTCGCAGCAGTTCGGCTTGGCGCGGGTCGATGTGCCCGTGGCCGTCACCGGGACGATCGCAGCCGTCGGCGCCCGAGCCGCAGTCCCAGCGTCGAGGGCCTGGGCTTCCTGCTTCGTAGTAGTGCTCAGCTAGCGCTCCGTCCTCGCAGCCGAGGTCGGCAGGCCGGTCGCCGGCGCAGGCGGGAACGAGGTCGTCGCTGGCGAGGTCGTCGTTGATCTCGGCATCGGCGGCGCGGTTCCATTGCGCGCGCCGGTTCTCTTCGGTAACTCCTAGCGCCCGGGCGCGGGTTGCGTGGTCACGAATCAGATGAGCGCAAAGATGGATCAGCAACCTTCCGAGCTCGGGGACGGACAGTGAATCCAGGACTTCCGGATCGGCGCGGATTTGCCATGAGCGGTCGATCGCGATCGTGCCGCCGCCTGGGTCGATCTTGATAGATGAGGCGAAGATCGCGCTCGCGAGGTACGGGGCGCGTGAGGTTGCCCACAGGCGTGCGGCCGCGACCTTGCGGTCGGGGGCCGCGAGGCTCACAGCAGTCCCGCGTCGCGCAGCAGCGGCGTGAAGGTGGCGAGCTCGGGCGGCAGTGAGGCGCCGGGAGGTCGGCAGCGTGCGAGTGCCCGGGCGGCCGTTGCGGCGACATCGGGGGCTGCGCCGGCGGCCTTGCCGAAAGCTTGCCAGCCGCGTGCCCAGCGGTCGGGGGTGGGGTCGGCCGCGACGGCCGCGGCCACCGAGGTAAGTGCGGCGTATGCGCGGTCGCCGCGCTCGGGCAATACAAAGGATTCGGGGTCGTCGAGGACCGCCTCGGGGTCGGGCAGGTCGGCTTCCTCTAGCCATGTCAGATACTCAACCCCGGCGCCGGCGCCGACCGATCCACGTATCAGCAGCGAGACGACGAGCTCATCGGCGCGTGCCGCCTGGCAGGCGCACTGCAGCCTGGCGGCCATCTCCCAGCTACGCGGGCTCGGCCATGCGCGACCGGCAGCGGATGCGTCGTCGGGCACTGCCAGCGCCAGCATCGGCCTGACGGTGAGGAAGCCGGCCACCCACGCGCGCGTGACCGCAAGCCTCGACTCCCAGCCGGCGGGAACGGCAGCGACCGACGGTGCCGGCCAGCCGCTGGCAAACCCGGACGCGACCGTCGCCGCGTCGACCTCCCAGTCGAGGTGGCAGAAGCGGTTGGCCAGCGGCGGTGAGAGCTCCCAGCCGTCCGCGGCCTGGTCCGGAGGGTTGGCGGCGGCGACGATCGAGACCTCATCGGGCAGCACGAGATCGCCGACGGTCCGCTCGAGCACCACTCGCAGCAGCGCGGCCTGCACCGCCGGGGGTGCGGTCGAGATCTCGTCAAAGAACGCTAGGCCGGTTCCTGCGTCGGTAAGTGTCCGTGCCCACGCCGGCGGAGCAAACGTGACCTGCGGGCCTGACGGCCCGTCGCGATCGACGATCGGCAGCCCGGCGAAGTCAGAGGGCTCGCGGATCGACGCGATCACCGTCTCACAGGGCAGCTCGGCCGCGGCTGCGAGTGCGCGGATCACGGATGTCTTGCCGGTCCCGGGCGCTCCCCACAGGAGCACCGGCACGCGCGCCGCGACCGCGACCCCAAGTGCCTCACCTGCCACCGCCTGACCGTCCATAGTCAGGAGTGTTGCGTACTTCTGTCACGCTGCGCGGAATGGAAGCCTTTGACGCCGAGACCTACCTGCGGCTGCTGGGCGAGCGACTTCTGCTTGACCGTGAGCAACAGCACCACCGCAGGTCGCCGCTCGATCTGCCGGCGTCCGCGCTCGTTGTCGCTGGCCTGATCGATCCCGAGCGTGCCGCGGGTGTGATCGATGACCACACCGCCGCCCTCGGTCTGCGCTCGAGCGAGCGGGGATTCCCGCATTTCGGTCCGCCGCGACGACCCCGTGAGCCTGGCAAGCTCGAACCACGCGAGACGATGATCCTTGATCACGAGATCGCGTTTGGCGGCGGCATGCTGTTCCTCCGGGATCTGACCACAACGTCCAAGGGCGCGACTGTTCGGTTCAGGTGGCGATCCGACGCCAGCCGTTCAAGAACCGGCATGCGCCACTTCGGTCACGCCGGTCACCAGTTTCCATGGGGCGCGAGGGGCCCGATCATCGAGGACGATCAAGGCAATCGCCCAACGGTCGGCTCCGGCGGAGGTGGAGGCAACGAAAGCCAATGGGACGGCGAGTTGACGCTTGACGGGACGCTGTCACCAACAACCGAATGGCTGACGGTCGATGGCACCAGGATCAAAGTCGATCGAGCGATCGCTCAGTCCAGGACCTGGGTCGAACCGATCGACGAACAGGGAGTGATCGAGCGATTCCTGTGGCGTCACCTCGCCGCCGGCGAGATGCCATTCGGGCATGCGGTCGAACTCGCTCCGGCGATCGAGGCGCTCAAGGCTGCTGGAGTGCTGACCGGCAAGGAAGCGTTGATCGGCGAGATCGATGCGGTCAGCGCCCAGCTGCCGGCACGTCCCGGCCGCCCGCGCGCCACGCCCTCTGCGAACAGTGGCGCGTCGCTTCCTGAGACGTGGCGCAAGCTGTTGTCACGGGTTGGACGCAGCAACGGCCCATCGTGGACGAGGGTTCTTGGCGCACTCAGCGACCGGTTTGACGGAATCCAGGTCGCGGTCCACTCGATCAGCTCCGAGGAGAGCGGTTTCTCGGCTGAGTTCGAGGTCTCGCCCAACCTGCTGAGTCCCAGCGCCCTCGGCGAGCTGCCGGTGGTGTGGTGGGCACGCGATGACAAAGGCAACCGCTACCTCGGCCACCCGAACGGCTGGGGCGGCAACGAGAACGGTGCAACGGGGACCATGCAATTCTGGCCGGCGCTGGATCCTGCTGCCGCCGAGCTGCAGATCGTCGTATCCGCCGACGAACACCAAGCCGTGATCTCCGTCGCAACGACACCGAACCCATGACCGAATGGTGGACAGGCATCCCCGCCGCCACAGCGAGGATCGAATGCGGCGGGCACACCCACACGCTGCACTGGGAGCGGGGCGTACTCGCCGCGGTCGACCACGACGACCTGGAAGGCGAGTCGACGCTCGCCACCCTTGCAGGCAAGTCGGTGCCATGCCTTGAGCACGTGCGCGCCTGGAATCGCCACCGTGATGACGTGCGAGTCCTCACGCTCGCCTCGCGAGGGTTCACCGACCAGCTACATGTCACGACGGAACGCCGCCCCCATCCACGCGCGGGGACCAACCAAGGCGCCGATGACGATCTGCGAAAGCTGCTCGCGCTGGGGTCCGGCCTACCGGACAGGCTCCAGGGACACGTGACCGCGGCTTGGGCACAGCGGCTGACTGCCGGGCACCCGGAGCTGGAAGCGGCAATGCCTCAGCTGCAGGTCGCACTCTACGGACGACTGCTCCTCGCGACCCGTCTGTGGCTCGCCGAGCCGCAACTCTCGATCGATGTGACGATGGTCGACCACGACAGCGATCGTCGTCTCCAACGCCGCGGCAACAACCTTGCAGTCTCTCTGCCCTTCTCGTGGCTCACCGAGGTCTGGGCCCGTGGCCTCACCACAATTTTCGGCAGGTTTTGCCTTGCTGCCAACACCGAGGACGCAGCTGACTGGACGCTCAACACGATCGGCCCCGACCTCAACGCAATCACACGACTATCAATCACTATCCCGAGCTGACCCAACCCGCATCGTTGTCAGCGCGGGCATTGCGAGCGAGTCCGGGGTAGCCCTCCTTTGCGCGGATCCCAGTCAAGGGCCTGGCCGGTCGGCATTTGGGATCTTTAGTCGCTCAAGCTGGCGGCTGATCGCGGTGGGTGATCGCGGATGAAGGCTTC
>JAKAED010000014.1 GCA_021820105.1 Actinomycetes bacterium
TCGATTCGTCGAGAACGTGTACCTGTCGCCATGTCCGGACATTGTACCGACACCATGCACGGAGGCGCAACGCCTGGCGCGAGGCGCCCCCGGTCGCGCTTTCGATTCACCTGAGGTGTCTTGAAAGCGCCTGCCTAGATGCGCGCTTCGCGCGGTAGGCGCAACCCCCGAGCTGATCTCAGGCCGCTGAGCGGGCGGCGACCTCGAGGGAGATCACACGATCCGGGGCCGCGAGCGCTGACTGCGCGGCCGCGGCGAGCGCCTCGTAGTCAAGTCCGTAGCGGTCTGCGACGGCTGCGAGCGGCTCGGAGATGCCGAGGTCCGGGTACAAAAGCTGCACCTCGACAGGCCGCTGATCTTGCAGCGCAACCACCGCCCGCGGATGAACCTCGTCGCTGCGATCAGCGTGCTGGTCATCCGCGACGGCGATCGAGATTGCGTTGGCGATGCTGTCGTAGTCCGCTTGCACGTCAACTCCTCGGAAAGACGGTAATCACGAAGCTCGGGTCGTCCCCGGCGACAACCACAAGGATACGGCGGCCACCGCCGACCTCTGCGATGAGCCGTGCGTTACCGCGCTCGTCTCGCTCGCGCACCGCCGGCGCAGCGATCACGGATTCGACGTCCTCGGCGCTGATGCCGTAAAGACGCATCTCGTTGCGGGCGTGGCGGCTAAATCTCACCGGTCGGATACTGCCGAACTGCTCGGCCAGAGCGGGTGATCGACCACCTCCACCCAGAGACCCGCATCGCCCACGCCGCGCGCATTCCTGTGCCCGGTCTGATGCACCTCCTTCGCGCGGATCTGAGGGGGGCGAGTACTCCACCCAGCCAGCCGCGGTTGCCCATGCACCACGAGCGCAACTGCGGATTGGGCATGCCGGCCGTGGCTACTTGCCCGGCGCGGCTCAGCCAGCGTGGCGCTATCCCTTCCGCCAAGGACGCCGTGTCCGACTGCTGATCGAGCAGCCCGCCGGCAGTTCGTCTGTCCAGCCGAGAAGGCGAGTCGCTCGGGCGTGTCCCATGCGGAAGCCGTGCTGCATGTTCGCCACAGGTACAGACGGACGGCCGCCGCAGCGCACAGGCATGCGCAAAGCCCGCGATCTTGACGTGCGTCTAGACGTGCAGCTCGGTCGGAATCGTGGCGGACCGCGTCAAACTCGCCGGCAGTTTGGGTGTGGCCTGATCGGGGCGGCGGCCCGCGACGCGGCAGTCCAGAGATCGAGTTTGGTAGCGACGACTGGTAGCGGCGGACCCTGGAAACCGGTGTATAGGCCGTCCACCAAAAGAAAAACCCCGCGATCAGCGGGGCTTCTCTGAAAAGCGGCTGAAGGGACTCGAACCCTCGGCCTTCTGCATGGCAAGCAGACGCTCTAGCCAACTGAGCTACAGCCGCACTGGGCTGCTCAGTATAGCCCCGCCGCGGTGGGGCGGCTTTCTGATCTTGTGCGCCTGACCTACGCTTCGAGCTTGCACAGGCAATGCATAGGAAAGTGTCTTCTATGCTGTTCGCTATTCAGCCCGCCTTCAGGAGAGTGAGGATCACAGTGGCAATGACCGGAAATGCAAGCTGGCGCCGGGCGCGCGCAATGCGGATCGTGCTGCTCGCCTTCGTCGCCGCCGCGGCGTTCATATGCACGAGCAGCGGCGCCAGCGCACGGTCAGCCAGGGCGGCGGCCCACCACGGCACGGTGAGCGTCCTCTATGCCGGATCGCTGGAGGACGTGATGAACAAGCGGATCGCGCCCGCCTTCCTCCGTGCGACCGGGTACACGCTCAACGGCTATCCCGCGGGATCCAGCGACCTGGCCAGCGAGATCAAGGGCAAGGTGCGCCGCGGCGACGTGTTCATCAGCGCCTCGCCGAAGGTCGACGCGACCCTGCAGGGTGCCAAGAACGGAAGCTGGGTCTCCTGGTACGCCCCGTTCGCCGGCACCAAACTCGTCCTCGGCTACAACCGCAACAGCAGGTTCGCCGCAGATCTCAAGCACAGGGCGTGGTACCGCGTGATCACCATGCCCGGATTCCACCTGGGGTTCACCGACCCAAAGCTCGATCCCAAGGGTGTGCTGACGGTCAAGGCTCTGAGCCTGGCTGCCAAGCAACACCATGATCCTGCGCTGAAGCAGGTCGCGGCCAGTCAGAGCGACCTGTTTCCAGAACAGGACCTGGTCGGCAGGCTGCAGGCCGGCCAACTCGACGCCGGCTTCTTCTACACCGTCGAAGCCAGCGCCGCCAAGATTCCGACCGTGTCGCTCGGTTCAATCAACGAGTCAGCCACCTACACGATCACCACCCTGCGCAACGCTCCCGACACCGCTGGGGGACAGGCATTTGTCAAGTTCCTGCTCTCATCAGAGGGTGAACGCCTGCTCAAGTCGGCGGGCCTCACCCGCGTGTCGCCCGTGGCGAGGGGCAGGGGCGTGCCCAGCCAGCTCAGCGCGGTGATCAGGCGCTGAGCTTCACTCCGACACTGACAGAGGCGCCGGGCAAGCGCGCCCGGCGCCACCTTTGGCCGGGCGTCCTGCCGCTGTTGGCAGGGCTGCTCGTGCTGTACCTGGCGGCACCGATCGCAGCACTTGCCCTGCATCTGGTGCAGGGCACGGCCGTCGGCGTCAACGGACTCTCCTCAGCGCTGTGGATGTCTCTGCTGACGGCGACGATCTCCACCGCGATCCTGATCGTGTTCGGTGTGCCGCTGGCCTGGGTTCTGTCGCAGGCGCATGGCCGCGTATGGTCGTTGGTGGGCGTGCTGGTGCAGTTGCCACTGGCGCTGCCGCCGCTGATGAGCGGCATCCTCCTGATTGAGGTCGTCGGCCCGTACACGGCGCTTGGGCGTCTGTTCGGTGGCGCCCTGACCGATACGCCGGCGGGTATTGTGATCGCCCAGACGTTCGTCGCCGCGCCATTCCTCGTGATCGCAAGCCGCTCTGCTTTCACCGCTGTGCCGCCGGAGTTACTCGATGTGGCAGCGACGCTCGGCCACGGCCGTTGGTCGCGTTTCTGGCATGTGGCGTTACCGTTCGCCGCCGCCGGCATCAGAGCCGGCGCGCTCCTCTCGTGGCTGCGGGCGTTTGGTGAGTTCGGTGCGACGATCATCCTCGCCTATCACCCCTACTCGCTGCCGGTCTTCGCCTGGGTGCAGTTCACCTCGACAGGACTTCCAAGCGCGCTGCCGCCGGCTGCCGTCGCGGTGCTGGCGGCCACGCTGGTGCTCAGTCTCACGAACCTACCGATGCCGGCGATGCGCCGGTTGCTGCGCCGCTACGCAGCAACCGGGTCTCCGGTGGCCGTGGCCCCGGAGCCGCTACCGGCACGGCCAGCCGCACGCGACTGCCTGCGATTCGATCTGCACGACCGACTCGGAGGATTCGAGCTCGCGCTGTCCTACCAAGCATCAACGCCGCACCTTGCGCTGCTGGGTGCGTCCGGCGCAGGGAAGTCTCTGACGCTGCGATGCCTGGCGGGGCTGCGTGGTGGACGGGTTGGCTCGATACAGCTGGGCGAACTTGAGCTGAGCGGCCTTGAACCTGAGGCGCGCCGGGTCGGCTACGTGCCGCAGGGGCACTCTTTGCTTCCGGGGCAGAGCGTCTGGCGGCAGGTTAATTTCGGTGTGGATACCGATCCGCGCGCGGCCGCTCACTGGATCGCGCGCTTGGGGCTTGCCGAGTTTGTGGATCGCACGCCCGAGCAGCTCTCCGGGGGACAGCGCCAGCGTGTCGCGCTGGCACGGGCGCTTGCCTACGAACCCCAGCTGCTGCTGCTGGATGAGCCGCTCTCCGCGCTGGACCGCCCCGTGCGTGAGGAGCTGAGACGCGAACTGCGACGTCTGCAGCATGAGGCTGGCGTCGCCACCGTACTGGTGACCCATGACAGCGACGAGGCGGCGATGCTGGCGGGAGACGTGATCATGATCGAGGCCGGTCGATCGCTGCAATCGGGGTCGCTGGAACACGTCTTCAGCCAACCTGTCTCGGACCGGGTGGCCGGACTGCTCGCCAGGACATCCCATCCGGGACAGGTCGTCGAGGTGGTGCAGCTGGGGGAGATGGCCCAGCTCATGGTGCGACTTGACGACGGCGCCGAGCTTGCCGTCCGAGTATTGAACAGCGTCGGTCTCACGACCGGTGATAGATGCCTGGTCACGCTCGACTCCGCATCGATCGTGGTCAAGCGCGAGGATCAGCAGCACGCCGCCGCCGGACCGGCGCCGGCCACACTCGGTTGAGCGTGGCCTGGGTACCGGTTGCGGCTGGTCTTCGGGACAGGGCGTCTATCCGGAGAACGCGCCCTCCGGTGAGATCCGGACCACGGTCTGAACGTCAGCCTGCCCCAACACGGAGATCATCCTGGGCGTGATCGCCACCGGGCCATCGACCTCGATCCGCTTGGGGTGATCCACCAGGTGCCTCAGCACTGTCGGTAGATGCGGGCCGCCCTGCGCCGCGGACACCTCAAACACATCGGCCCGCCGGTCGTATGCCAGCGTCTGCAGTGCCATATGCCGCGCCTCGACTCCCGGGACGGTCTCCTCCATCCTGGGGTCCGCGACCACGATTGTGACCGGCATGTTGTGCAACTCGATGGTGAGCTGCTCCAGGTACGCGGCCCAGCTGTCACGCGGCAGTTCTCGCGTAACCATTCGCCACCCCTCTCGGCTCGGTTGTCCCTATGGCCTCTTTTAGCTGACCTGACCGGCCGCTGGTACAGCAGTTCAGCGCAGTGCTCTCGGCGGTAACCCGAGGTGGCGATCAGCAGTCGGCCTCGATGCCGCAGGCGAGCTGAGGTGGGAGTTTGCGAGTAGGGAAGCCGCTGTGTTCGAAACTCGCACCCCAGCCACTGAGTCCATGATCGCTTCGGTCCTGACAGCGGAGCTCAGACCGCCACTGGATGCGCCCCAGGCTCGTGCTGAGGCCGACCGGTGCCTGCTGTGCGGGCTGCCAGAGGCACCGGCGCCATGTGTGGTCGCCTGCCCTGCCGATGTTGATATTCCGGGCTTCATCGAGGCGGTCGCCAGGGATGACGACGACGCCGCGGCCGCAACCGTCTTTGACGCCAACCTGCTGAGTGGAACGTGTGCGCGCTGCTGCCCCGTTGAGGTGCTTTGCGAAGCAGCCTGCGTGCTTGCGACCGAGGGACGGCGGCCGATTGAGATCGGCGCGCTGCACCGGTACGCCGCTGACTGGGGGCTGGCTCATCCGCGCCCGCGGCGAGAACCGCAGGCGCGCCGTTCCGGGCGGGTGGCCGTGATCGGCGCTGGGCCAGGCGGGCTGGCCTGCGCTGGTGAGCTCGCTGCAAGCGGCTTCAGCGTCACGGTATACGAGGCCCGCAACGAGTCTGGTGGGCTGGTTCGCCGCGCGATCGCGCCCTACCGCCAGCTCAACGAGCCGCTGCCTGCGGAGACGCAGCTGATCGCTGACCTGGGCGTTGAGCTGCGGCTCGGGCATCCGATCGAGAACCGCGAGGCGCTGCACGCTTTGCAGGACGAGTCTGACGCGGTCGTGCTGGCGGTTGGGATGGGGCCTGACGTCGCACCTGACTATCCCGGTGATCACCTGCCCGGGGTCTGGCGTTCGCTGCACTTCATCGAGCAGGTCAAGGCCGGCCGCGTCACGGAGATCGGCCGCCGCGTGATCGTCATCGGAGGCGGGAACACGGCCGTTGACGTCGCACGGATCGCCATGCGGCTGGGGGCAGCTGAGGTCACGCTGGTCTATCGCAGGGGTGAAGCGCAGATGCCGGCCTATGCCCACGAGGTGTCTGAGGCACGGGCCGAGGGCGTCCGTCTGGAGGTGCTGACCGACGCGGTGCGCTTTCTCGGGTCGAGTCGACTGACAGGCGTCGAGCTGCGGCGCACGCGCCTGCAGCCGGATGCAGGTGGGCGACCGCGACCGCACGCACTTGCGGGGACGGAATTTGTGGTTCCTGCAGATGCGGCCATCACCGCCATCGGCCAGCAGCCGCGTAGCGAGCTGTTCAGCTGGATCGACGGTCTGCGGTTGCGCGACGGCCGTCCCGAGGTCGATCCCGCCACCGGGCGCACCTCCAATCCGAGGTATTACGCGGGCGGTGACGTGGTGAACGGCGGTGACACAGTTGTTGAGGCGGTCCGCTGGGGCAAGCTGATCGCGCGCACGATCGCAGCGGAAGTGGGTCGCTGACGGTGTCTGCGCAGCAAGCAACCGCTCGTCCTGCCAAGGATCCTGAACCGCGCCATCATCGGCACGGAAGCGCTGTCCTCACCACCTTCCGAGGTTGGTGCAAGGGCTGCGATCTCTGCATCAAGTCATGTCCGCCGGGGATCCTTGCGTTGGCCGACGACGACCGCATCGAGGTCACCGATATCTCACGCTGCATCTTCTGCGGGATCTGCGCGGTGCGCTGTCCCGACTTTGTGTTCGAACTGGACCGCAATGGGGGCGTGGACACGTGCAACAGCTGATTCAGGGCAACGAGGCGTGCGCGCTGGGCGCGCTGGCGGCCGGCTGTTCGTTCTTTGCCGGCTACCCGATCACGCCATCCAGCGAGATCATGGAGTGGATGTCGCGGCTGCTTCCCCCTCGGGGTGGGGTGTTCATCCAGATGGAGGACGAGCTCTCATCGATGGGAGCCGTGATCGGAGCCAGCTGGACTGGAGCCAAGGCCATGACAGCAACCTCCGGACCTGGGTTCACGCTGATGCAGGAGCACATCGGTTACGCGGCTATGACCGAGACGCCCTGCGTGATCGTGGACGCTCAACGGGTTGGGCCCAGCACGGGAATGCCGACATCGCCGGCTCAGGGTGACGTTATGCAGGCGCGTTGGGGTTCGCATGGGGACCGCGCTGCGATCGCGCTCACCGCCTCCTCGGTGCTCGACACCTACACGATGACGATCGAGGCGTTCAACATGAGCGAGCGCTATCGCCTTCCGGTCGTTCTGCTGCTCGACGCCACTCTGGCGCACATGCGAGAGAACGTGACGCTCCCTGAAATACCGATCGTGAACCGGTCCAGGCCGGTCTCAGCCTCGGGGTTTGAACCATTTGGCTCGCCCGACTTCCTGCCGCTTGGAGCTGGGGCCAGGTTCACCGTGTCCGGACTCTCTCATGACGAGGCCGGACACCAGCGGGCCTCCAAGAGCGATGCCGGTGAGCGCCTGACGAGACGTGCGATTGATCGAGTTTTGGCGGACGCCGACCGGATCACACTCACTCGGCAGGAGGCGCTTGACGATGCTGAACTGGTGCTGGTTGCCTACGGGATCACAGCCCGGGCGGCAAGGGCGGCGGTGCGCCAGTTGCGCGAGGACGGCGTCCGCGCCGGCCTGCTTGAGCTGCAGACCCTCTGGCCATTCCCAGCTGAGCTCGTCGGGTCTGTTGTACGCAACGCTCGTGCCGCGGTGGTCGCCGAACTCAACCTTGGCCAGGTGGTGACGCTGGTCAGCGCGGTGTCCGGCACCACACCCGTTCACCATCTCGGGCGGATGGATGGGGCGCTCCTGGAGCCGGGCGCCATTGTCGCCGCCGGCCGCAGGGTCCTGGATAACGCTGCTCAGGAGGTGTTGGCGAGATGAGACAGGGTGAACACCTGCGGGCGTATCTGCGCGAGGAGGCGATGCCAAACGTCTGGTGTCCTGGTTGCGGCCACGGGAACGTGATGGGGGCGGTGACTCGCGCCTTTGACCACATGCAGCTCGACCTCGACGAGACGGTCGTCATTGGCGGCATTGGCTGCGCCAGCCGGATGCCGTTCTTCCTGAACACCAACGCGATGCACACGACACACGGGCGGGCGCTGACTTTCGCAACCGGCGTGAAGCTCGCCCGCCCCGAGTTGACAGTGCTGGCGATCATGGGTGACGGTGACGCTCTGTCAATCGGCGGCAATCACCTGATTCACGCCTGCCGGCGCAACATCGACGTGACCGCGCTCGTGCTCAACAACGGCATCTACGGGATGACCGGTGGGCAGCTCGCACCCTCGACGCCGCAGAGCTTCCGCTCCACAACCAGCTCATTCGGCAGCATCGAATCACCCTTTGACACCGTCGGCCTGGCGCTCGCCGCCGGTGCGACCTATGTCGCACGCGCAACCACGTTCGACTTTGAGGAGATGCCGCAGATGATTGAGGCGGCGATCAGGCATCCGGGATTTGCGCTGGTGGAAATCCTCAGTCAGTGCCCCACCTACTTCGGCAGGCTCAACAAGCTTGGCGACGGGCGCGCGCTGCTGGATTATGAGAAGGACCACACCGCGCCGCTTGAGGGCGTCACGCGCCAGGAGTTGGCGGGGCAGCTCCCGATCGGGGTCTTCCGTGAGGAGATTCGCCCGGAGTACACGCGCCAGTACGCAGCCCTGTGCGATCGAGCGAGGCGAGACGGCCATGCGTGAACCGGTGCTTGATGGAGTGGGAACCGCGGTCAGTACGCAGGTTGGGGTGCGGATCGCCGGGCGCGGTGGCCAGGGCGTGATGCTCGCCGGCCTCCTGGTTGCCCAGTCCGCAATTGATGACGGACTTGAGGTCGTGCAGACGCAGAGCTATGGGCCGGAGGCTCGCCTGGGCGCGGCCAAGTCAGACGTGATTCTCTCGCCCGAGGCGATCGCCTACCCGGAGATCTCCTCACCGGATGTGTTCATGTGCCTCTCGCACGATGCGTTCACCGCCTACAGCCGGGATGTCACGGCAGCGACCCTTCTGATCGTGGACTCCAGGGCGGCTGCCGGGCTTGGGGTGGGGGAGGCGCTACTGGTGCCGATGATCGACACGGCTCGCGATTGCGGATCGCCCATCGCAGCCAACATCGTTGGTCTCGGCTTCCTGTTGGCGGTGACTCGAGTCGTCTCCGAGCGCTCGCTGCGCCGCGCCCTGTCGGCGCGTGCCAGGCCTGAGTCACTGGACACGAACATGCGGGCGCTCGATGCCGGTCTGGCGCTGGCGGCGGAGATGGGTGTTCAACCCGGACAGCTGAGTCCGGCTGGCCGTTGATGGTCGGCGCAATCCCGCCTGCGCGGCTCAGGTGATCTCAGGAACCGATTCAGCTGGAGAGCCAGTCTGTGCCTGCGAGTGTTGTGACCTGAGGATTCGTCACGGAGGCGGGACCGGTGCCGATGACCGAGCCGTTCTTGTTCGTGATGATGTTCCAGGCCTCAACAAAGCCTTTGATCGTCACGCTGTTGCCGGTGACTTCAAAGGTGCCGCACTGGTCGTAGACCATGTCGTCGAGGGTCGCATTGTTGCCGGTCAACCAGGTGCTGGTGCCGTTGCTGCCGTCGTTGAGCGTGCAGCTGGGCAGTGCGTCCGAGGTCGCGTCCCTGGCCGTGTTCGAGGTTCCGTATACAAGCGGCTGGCCCGCGATGTTCGTCACATCACTCTTCTGCGAACCGCTCATCACCACGCAGGGGCCCACGAACTCATAGGAGCCTGCCGGCAGTGCGCTCAGATCCACGTTGATTGCGCCGGCGCCGGTGTAGTCGCTTGTGCAGGCGCCCTGCGCCGGGGTGCTTGAGACGCAGTACACACCGCCGCCGGTGATGTCAGCCGTCGTCCAGGAGGCTCCAGTGTTGGTGCAGGCGGGCAGGGTCCAGACGGCCGGATAGTTGACGGGGGCGCCGACCGTGCTGAAGGATGTGTGGTCGGACTTCTTCTCCTCGTCTGAACCGCATGCCGGTGAAACCTCGGTCGCCGCGTAGCTGCCGCTGGCGGCCCCGTTGTAGTAGTAGCCGTTGGTGAACAGGCCGGATATGTCCTCGTTGCCGCCGCCGTGGTCATTGATCACCAGGCTCAGGCCCATATTGGTCACCGTGCTCTCGGGACAGGTGTCGTTACCGGCGAACAACGAGACACAGTCAGATGAGCAACTCCACTTCAGGCCGGTGCCACGGTCGTAGGAGGCGGTCGCCGTGGCGGACGCGTTGGTTGAACCGATCCCGAACAGGCGCTCAAATCCGGCGGAGCTGGACTTCTTGGTCGTCACGGTGACTTTGTAGTTTCCAAACGTGACGTTGGTGATCTCGACGCCGCCATCAACCGTCTGATCGGCGGCATGCACGGCATCGCCGTCCGTCGTGGTCTGGGTGCACCGCGTGGTGGCCAGGCAGTTGGCGGCCGCCAGCGCTGCAGAATCTGCCACGACCTGTGCCTGGTGGCGGCTGACGTACCACTCTCCCACGTCGATTGCAAAAGCAGCCAGCGCCACGATGAGCGTCATCGCGATCACGACAAGTACCAGCGACTGACCCGATTCTCCGCGAGCCTGTGCCCGAACGGTCGCCGCAGGCGGCGTGCTCCTGCTGCTCTGCTCGTGATTGATTCGTCCGTGAACCATCTGAAACCTTAAGCTCCTTCTTAGGTCGCGCGCACAATAGCCTGCAATTGCACGGTTTGCAACCCCTGCACGTGGCCGGGCGTTCAGAAGTGGGTGAGCGCCCGCGCGAGCGCCTGCCTATCCGTCGGCAGGCCGTGGGTGGGCAATACGACGTCAACTTCAAGGTCGAGCAGTGCCAGCAGCGGTTTGATCAGCTCCTCCGGGTCGCCTGATTTTTCCGCCCAGTCGCGCGGGAAGATCAGGCCCTCGCCTCGGTCGATCAGCGTGTCCCCTGCCACCACCGCGCCATGGCGTTCGATCCACAGGACCAGGTCGTTCTCCTCAAGGCCCCGGATCGCATCTACACCAACCGCCAGGCGGTCACCCGCCGCGTAAATCGTTCCTGTGACGGGATTTGGGTCGCCCTCATCCGGAGACGGCACGTACAGCGGGAGGCCGAGACTCAAGCACAGCGACTCCGCGTCACGGCGATGCCACGGACAGGTGAGAAGGACCACCGTCTGGCGCCGTGCCGCCAACTCCAACAGTTCAGCAGGCGGGCGCAGGGGATCGACAACTATCAGCTGCTCGCCATCATCCAGTGCGTAGGAGGTGACGAGCGCATCCCAGCCTTCGCCAGGCTCCCACTCCGGGTGTTGTACCTGCCAGAAATACACGCCGGGGCGGGCCTCGCGCATGAGACAAGCGTACGGGGCTCAGGCGCGATCGGGCGATCGTCCCTGGTAAGGCGCGCTCTGCGGCACCTCGCGAGCCTGCGTCGCTTCGCCTATTGTCTGCAACTGGGAGGCTGGTTTGGATTCAGAGATGACATCTGCTCATGGTGGGCACACGTCGATGAGCGGGGAACTTCGTGGACCGTTGGTCGGCATCCGGGTGCTGGAGCTCGGCAACTTCATCGCGGCACCGTTCGCGGCGAAGATCTTTGCCGACTTTGGCGCTGAGGTCATCAAGGTTGAGAGGCCGCAGACCGGTGATGAACTCCGGGCCTGGCGAACCGAGGCGGATGTCACCTCGATGCTGTTTCGCTCCGTCGCGCGCAACAAGAAGTCGCTCACGCTCGACCTGCGCTCGCCGGCGGGCCGCGAGATTGTGCTTGACCTTGCCCGGCAGTGTGACGTGATCATTGAGAACTTCCGACCCGGCACACTTGAGCGGTGGGGAATCGGTCCCGAGGCGCTGGCGGCGGCGAACCCAGAGGTGATCCTGGTGCGGATCTCTGGCTATGGGCAGACGGGGCCTTACCGCGACCGTCCGGGTTTCGGCAGCGTTGCTGAGGCGATCGGTGGGCTGCGCTTCCTGACCGGCGAGCCGGACCGGCCGCCGGTGAGGGCCGCGGCCAGCGTCGCCGACACGGTCGCTGGCCTCTACGCGGTGATCGGCGCGCTGATGCTCATGCTCAAGCGCGCCCGCGCGGCGGACGCCCTCGAAGCAGGTCAGCTGCAGACCGTCGACGTCGCCCTGCACGAGGCTGTCTTCTCGATTCTGGAGTCCCTCGTGGCTGACTACGACGCGTTTGGCGAGGTGCGGGCTCGCAGCGGCCCGACGTTGCCGGGTGTGGTGCCGACCGGAGCCTATCCCTGCGCTGACGGCACCGAGGTCGTGATCGGAGCCAACTCGGACAACCTCTTCGCACGACTCCTGATCGCCATGGGCAGGCCTGATCTGGCTGAGGACCCCAAGTATCGTGGCGGTGCTGCTCGCGCTCGCCACGAGCGTGAACTCAACGCCCTGCTGCGTCAGTGGACCCTCAGCCTTCCCGCCGCAGAGGTCGTATCGCGCCTACAGGAGGCAGAGGTGCCGGTCGCCCCGATCTACGATGCTGCGGGCGTCGCGGCTGATGAGCAGTTCAGAGCGCGCGAGATGCACGTACCCTTCACGGTGCCCGTTGGCAATGGGGAGGAGCGCGTTGTGCGCTTCCCAGGGATCGTTCCCAAGCTGCCTGGAGATGCCGGAGCGGTGCTGGATGCCGGACCCGAGGTGGGCCAGCACACGGCTGAGATCCTGCGGGATCTACTGGGACGTGACGATGCCGAGATAGCGCGACTTGCGGCCGAGGGAGTGATCTAGCGCCATGGTGGTGGAGATAACGGACGTGACGCTGCGCGATGGCCTCCAGGACGAGCCGCTGACCCTGACGCCATGGGCGCGAGCTGAGATTGCTGGCGCGCTTGTTGCCGCATCGGTGCCTCGTCTGGAGGTTGCATCATTCGTCAGCACGGCAAGAGTTCCGCAGATGGCGGGCGCTGAGGAGCTGATCACGCTGCTTCCGCAGGCTCCGAGCGTCACCTACACGGCGCTGAGTCTCAACCTAAGGGGTGCGGAGCGAGCGGCTGAGACGACCCTCGGCGAACTGAACGTTGTGGTCTCCGCCAGCGAACGTCACAGCGTTGAGAACGCTGGTCGCTCAAGCGCCCAGGCGGTGGCTGAAATCGCACAGGTGGTTCAGCGCTTCGGCGCCCGCATGAAGATCTCAGCGGGCGTCGCGACGGCCTTCTCAAGCCCCTTTGAGCCTGATGGAAGGGTTCCAGAGGCGACTGTCATCCAGCTTGTCGCGTCGCTTGTGGATCTGGGCCTGACGCGCATCGCGCTGGCGGACACGATGGGCACTGCCGCCCCAGAGCATGTCGAGGCGATCATGCGCCGGGTGCTGAGCGAGTTCCCGGAGGTGACCTTCATGCTGCATCTGCACGATGCCGAGGGACAGGCGTTGGAGACGGTGGGCAGAGCGGTTGAACTCGGGATCAGGCACTTTGACAGCGCTCTCGCCGGACTGGGCGGCTGCCCGTTTGCGCCCGGAGCGCACGGGAACCTCGCCACCGAGCGCCTGGTTGGCTATCTACACCGACAGGGGATCCAGACCGGCATCGACGAAGACCTGCTGCAGGCGGCGGTGCTCAAGCTGCGGGAGCAACTCCAGCTGGGCAGCCCGTTGCCTGCAAGCCTTCCGTGATCGCCTGCTGGGCCGTGCGTCGCGCCGCCATCCGAAGAGTCAGATCTCGACGCCCGCCAACACGTCTGCGGCCAGGTGTCGCGAGAACCACTGGCCGGCCAGCCGTGCGACCGTCTTGAGCGCTCCGGGCTCCTCAAAGAGGTGCGTGGCGCCCGCGACAACCTCAAGGTTGTTGGCACAACGTAGTCGGCTTTGCGCCTTGCGGTTGAGCTCCAGCACCTGTTTGTCGAGCTCCCCGACGATCAGCAGGGTCGGCGCCCTCACCTCGGCGAGGCGCGCAGCCGCCAGGTCGGGTCGTCCGCCGCGTGAGACCACCGCGGAGACCTCAAGGTCCAGATCCGCTGCCGCGATCAGCGCTGCGGCTGCGCCGGTGCTGGCGCCGAAGTAGCCCAGCCGCAGCTCGCTGGTCTCGGGCTGGTGGCGGAGCCAACCGGTGACGGCAGCAAGCCTTCGGCCCAACAGGGCTACGTCGAACACGTTGGCGCGTGCGAGTTCCTCTCCCGGAGTGAGCAGATCAAACAGCAGCGTTGCGAATCCAGTGCTGTTCAGCGCACCTGCAACCTCCCGGTTGCGTGGACTGAGGCGGCTGGAACCACTCCCATGCGCGAATGCGACTATCCCACGTGGATGCTCCGGGATCGTCAGATCTCCGGGTACCAGCAATCCTTTGCCGGCCTCCACCAATCGCTCCTGCGTTGTGCCCATGGCCTCGCTCCCACTTGTGCTTCCGGTCAAGCACGTCTGTCGCGGCTGTTTCGATCACCACCGCAGCAGCGCGGCGATGCCGCCGTGACGACTCAACCACGCTGGGTCGTACCGTGCGACAACAACCCGAGTCGACTGTCGCGCGGCCTCCTCGACGGCGTGCTCCGTGGCGTCCACCGCTTCGCGCTTGGCACCATCGCGTGGACAGATTTGATCTCCGTCGGCTGACAACCGTCCGCAGGTCGGGCAGAGCCACGCCGTCAGGCGCTGATCGTCGCCGACCAGCAGGGTCTGCACCCGTTGTTGGCTGAGCGTTGAGAGCACCTCGTCGAGTCCGGCGGCCGCTGGGCCACCGGTTCCGAGCGCCTGCTCAAGCTGCTCGATCAGAGCGTGCTCGCGGTTCTGGTCATCCTGTTCGATCAGAGGTGCAAGTGCATTGATGAGCTCCGCTGCGGGTGCGTGCTCGAGATCGGCATCGACGGTCCCGCTCACCAGATCGGCGAGCTCCCCAGGCAGGTTCTCCTCGATCACAGGCCTCAGCTCGTCCGCGCAGACGATCGCGATTTTCCGGAAGGGGCGCGCCCGATGGGCGCGCAGCAGACGGTCGATCACTCCTCGCACATGGACCGCCACCTGCGTGTCGATCCCACGCTGGAAGCGAGCCTGCGACCAGCCACCCTGGGCGTGCCTGCGGTGAAGCTCGTCCACAAGCATCGCGAACTCGGTCAAACTGTCATGACCGCCACGAAACAGTCGCGCTTCTCTGCGACTCATGACGGCGACACCCCACTCTCCTGGGGAGCGCATCGCAGCCAGGGGTTCGAGCCACGGTATGGAGTCGACGACGACCATCGGCTCGACCGGATGCGGAAGCGGCACGGCCTCGAGAATCCCGGCCGGGGTCGACGAGAAGATCGCCACTCCTCGGGCTCTGCCGCCGATCACGGGGTTGGCGCTCAACCATGCCTGGACGTCGTCTGCCTCGTGCTGAGCACCCTGTCGCCGAGCGGAATCGAGCAGTGCCCCGATTTGAGTCGCTCGCGTGTCAGGGGTCGGGAACCGTTCTGGGTCCAGATTCAAGAACAGTGTGAGGAGCGGGTGCCCCTTTGCGTCCAGTCGCGCGAGGCGCTCGAGCGTGTCGGCGCTGATCGCATCGACTGTCCGGGGCGATGACTGATCAGAGGCGGGCATGGCGATCCTTCAACCTTCGCGGGACGATCACCACCCCGTCTGCGGGGTAGACGATTGATTCGTGCTCTCCATCCCAGCGGACGCGGTAGCGCTCGTGGTCATCGCGACCGATCAGTTCGATGATCTGTCCGCGCCGCGAGGCCTGACCGGGGAGACCTCGCGCCTCGACCCAATCGCCCACCTGCGTGCTCCGGCTCGATGAACGCTGGTTTGCCATTGATCTGATCTAACCCCTAATCGTGAGCTCCCACATCGCGGAATGGAGGTGGATGGGACTGGGTGATCTACGGAACCGCCGTGGGCGATGGCCCGAGACCGCGCTAGCCGATCGCGACCATCCGCTCGATGGGGACCCGGGCGCGCTCAGCGATTGCGGCCGGCACCTTGACCTCATACCGGAGGTCACGCAGGCTGTCGCGCAGCTTCGGCAGCGTGATCAGCTTCATATACCTGCAGACCGCTCGGGCGTTGACGGGTGTGAACTGCGCCTCCGGTGCGGCCTTTCGCAGCGGGTGAAGCATCCCGGTCTCGGTTGCGACGAGGAAATCGCCCGCCGGATGTTCGGCCACATAGCTGAGCATGCCGCTGGTTCCGAGCATGTGCACGTGGTCGGCGGGGATGTCGCCGGCCGCCATGTACTCCATGCTCTTGCTGGCGCACCCGCACTCGGGGTGGATCAGGAAATCCGACCCGGGGCGCTCAGCGTGCATCCGGGTGATGTCCTCCGGCCTGATCCCGGCGTGCACGTGGCATTCTCCTGGCCAGACGATCATCGGCCGGCCGGTCATCCGCTCGACGTAGCTGCCCAGCCACATGTCTGGTCCGAACAGGATCTGGACGTCATCCCCGTGCTGCGCGCGTACGTGCTGCACAACCTCCACCGCATTGGCGGAGGTGCAGCAGTAGTCGGTTTCAGCCTTCACCTCGGCGGACGTGTTGACGTACATCACGACGACGGCTTCGGGGTAACGGCATTTCCAGTTACGCAGCTCGTTTGCCGTGATCGATTCCGCGAGCGAACAGCCCGCGTCGAGGTCCGGGATCAGCACGGTCCTGTCCGGAGCGAGAATGGAGGCGGTCTCGGCCATGAAGTGCACTCCACAGCACACGATCAGCTCGGCATCGGTTGCCGCCGCCTGACGGGACAGCGCCAAGGAATCGCCGACAAAGTCCGCGATGTCCTGAACCTCGGGCACCTGGTAGTTGTGGGCCAGGATCACCGCATTGCGCTGCGCCGCAAGCTCACGTACCTCCTCACGCAGTGCCCGAATCTCGTCTGCACCGAGGCTGAGAACCGGGACCGGTTCTTCGATCGTCGGATGCTCTCTCATGCGTTCGACCTCCACGGTTCGTGGCGCCACACCGGTTTGGCGCGAGCCTAGACCGTGATTTGAACGCCGCCATCCGTAGCTTCCCTGGGAAGTGAGCGGGGCATGCCGAACGCCGGCGTTCAGGGCCTTGCCTGAACTTCGTCCCCGATCCCTGTCAGTCCCTCACCCGCGCACCTTGGGATCGGTGCGGGGATTCGGTTGGGCGTGCCGTCGCATGACTGCGGTCAGATACTCAGCTCTTGCAGAGAACTTCCCGCCAGTGCCCTGACCATGCGCGGAGGCAATCTGGATCAGGCGTAAGCGCAGCGCGTCCCATTCGCCGCGTGAAGCCAGTGCCGTCCGCGCTCTGACGAGTGGTCCGTACGCGTCAGCCATGTAGTCGACCCATCCGGCTGCTGACTCGGCCGCCATCAGGGCGTGCTCCCGTCCAAATGCGATGGGTTCAACCTGCTGGGCCATCAGGAGACTCACCTTCTCCTCCGAGCCCCAGTCAAGCGGCGACCAGATCGAGCTGACAACGCTGGTGGCCTTGGCTACTGCGGAGAGCACCTGGCCGATGAACCCCTCCCTTGTCCACGCGATCAGTGCGACCCAGCCTCCCGGTCGACACACGCGCAGAAGCTCTGCGGCCGTGGTCGGCGGATCTGCGCAGAACTGCACCCCGACGCAGGAAATGACGCGATCAAAGCTGGAGTCCCGCAGAGGCAGAGCGTGCGCGTCACCATGTACCCAGCGGATGTCCAGCCCGGCGTTCCGTGCACGTTCTGAGCCAGCTCGCAGGAGCTCGACGGTGATGTCGACTGCTGTGACCTTCGCCCCAGTTGCCGCGGCCGGCAGGGCGGCGTTGCCCGTTCCGGCGGCCACGTCAAGCACGTCATCCCCGGCCTGTACGCCTGCGATCTCGGTGAGACGGGCACCCAACAGGGGGATCATCCGATCGCATACGTCGGCGTAATCCCCCGATGCCCATACATCCGCCGGCGAGGGACCCGTTTGACCCTTGAGAACGCTCATGGCCATAGCGTCGCGCGGCGGTCGAGCCGGCTCAAGTAGCAATTCGCAACCGGTCGGCGTAGCCTGACTTGATGGACCGTTACGGCGAGTTCTGCCCGGTCTCTATGGCGGCGGAAATCTTCGCCCGCCGCTGGACGCCGCTGATCATCCGCGAGCTGTTGGCAGGTAGCACGCGTTTCAACGATCTGCGTCGGGGGATGCCGAGCATCACCGCAAGTGTGCTCTCCCGCCGCCTGGGTGAGCTCGCCGTGGCAGGCGTCGTTGAGCGCCGAGAGGATGAAGGTGGAGCACAGTACGTTCTCACCGCAGCCGGCGAGGAGCTCCGCCCTGTCGTGGAGCAGCTCGGGGTGTGGGGAAGGCGCTGGCTGCCCACCGAATATGACGAGCAGGACCTTGATCCGCGGCTGCTCGTGTGGGACATCCACCGCAACATCCAGCTCGATGAGGTTCCCCGCCGTACGCTGATCGAGCTGTATTTTCCCGACGCCCGGGCTGAGTACCGCGCCTACTGGTTGATCGTCGCACCAAACGGCGCCGAGGTCTGCCTCACGCATCCCGGTGGTGACGTCGACCTGCGCCTGAGCAGCAGCGTTCAGACGCTCACCAACGTGTGGATGGGCGACCTGTCATGGACCGCCGCGCTACGCACCGGAACCTTGAAGCTCACCGGCCCGGATGATCTACGCAGGGCTTTCCCGCGCTGGCTTAAGCTCAACCTATTCGCCTCGGTCAGGCCGGTCGCCAACGCCCATCGCTGAGCCCGCCCCCCGGCTGATTCCTACGATGTCCCAGGACGCCGCGCGAGGGAGGGCGCTATACCCCTCACAGCGCAACCAGCGCGCGCATGACTTGTTCACGGTGATGCATGGCCGCCGCCGCGGCGTCGGCCAACCTCAAAGGGAAGGACATGAATGCGTTGGTGGGTACGAAGACAGGCGGCTGAGCTGGCGATCATCGTCGCCGGACTCGCGCTGCTGCTCTCGGGATCGGCAGCAGCCGCCACCGGATGGCGATGGTCTGCAGCGCAGATTGACCAGCAGGAGTCGGTCGATGCGGGCACCATCAATGCGCTCTCATGCCCGTCGGCGACGCTTTGCGTGGCAGGAGACGATCAGGGGAACATCCTCATCTCGACGCATCCGGGTGGCGGCCGCAAGGCGTGGATCACTGCCTCGGTTGACGCCGCTGGTGCCGGCCTTCCGTGGATCAACGGAATCTCCTGCCCCTCCGTGGCGTTGTGTGTCGCCGTTGATCAGAGAGGCCGCGTTCTAACGACGACGAACCCGACTGGCGGGGCCAAAGCGTGGAGTCACGTCGCTGTTTCGGGGTCAGCTCTCACGGCGATCACCTGCCCGTCCATCTCGGATTGCGTCGCCGTGGGCGGCGCTCAGGCGTTCAACTCGGCGGCACCGGTTGGGGGCGCGTCGGTCTGGTCGGCACAGACCATCGACGCGCAGAATCGGTTGACCTCCGTGTCCTGCCCGACGGTCAGCTTCTGCGCGGCTGTTGACGATGGCGGCAACGTACTGACCGCGCCGGGCCCGGCCGGTCCCTGGACATCGGCCCACCTCACCGCCCGTGCACTGCTGGCGATCTCCTGCGGATCCGGGACCCTGTGCGTGGCCACCGACGACAACGGATCTGTGTGGAGCTCGACGACTCCCACGGCAGGGTCAGCTGCCTGGCATCGCACCTCTGTCAGCCCGGGCGGTGGTGCACGGGCGGTCAGCTGCATTGGCGCATCCTTCTGTGTCACTGGCAACCTTGGCCTCCCGTACTCCCTTGATCCCGGGACCGCACCGGCGACATGGGGCGACGGTGCGCCGGGGCGGATCATCGAGGCCAATGTGATCAGCTGCCCCAATCTGGATCTCTGCGTGGCCGCGTCTGGCGGGAGCGTCACGGTGACCACCTCTCCGGCAACCGGCGCCTGGACCCCGGTGGCGCAGATCGACGGTGCTCCGACGCTCTTTGGTGTGTCCTGCCCAAACGTCCGCCGTTGCTACGCCGGCGACGACTCCGGTCACACGTTTGTCTCCAGGCGACCGGCGGCCGGGCCATCGACCTGGATGCTCGCCGGTCCGGTGAGCACCACCAGCTCCGGCTTCTACGGCCTTGCCTGCCCGACGATGTCCTTCTGCGTCTCAGCTCGGGACGACGCGCCCATCGGCAGCTCCGGTGTCGGCGGCTCCGGAGCATTCACAAAGAGCCCGACGGGCTCGTCCAGCCGTTGGACGTCGATCACGCTGTTGCATGGCCCCGATCCAGTCGTTCACGGCTTCTTCAACTCCGGATGCGCGGGCGCCACGCTGTGCGCGATCACCTGGGACAGCGGGGATCTGAGCATTTCAACCACCCCGAGCAAGCCTGGATCTTGGAAGAAGATCGGCCGCCGAGGCCGCCATCCGGGCGTCTACTGCCCCAGAATCGGCCGGTGCGTCGCTCCCGGTGGGTCCTGCCCGACACGGAGCTTCTGTGCAGTGCTGAGCACAGTCGGCGACGGAACCGGCAGCGGAACCGTGTCCGTTTCGACGGATCCCGTGCGCGGTATCCGGGGCCACTGGAAGACGCTGAGAATCGACAGCGGCCGCAGATTGACGGCGATCTCCTGCCCGTCGGCACATCAATGCTTCGCCGTTGACACGTCAGGACGGATCCTGGGCTCGAGCCGACCGGCCGTGGCGTCCGCTTGGCGTGTCGCCAAGACCGTGAAGCAGCCCCTTGAGGCGATCTCATGTCCAGCGCCCAGCCTGTGCGTCGCCGTTGGCGAGAACGGCATCGCGGTGACCGGATCCCGATAAGGCGACGACCGGACTCGAACCGGTGTACACGGCTTTGCAGGCCGCTGGATAGCCGCTCTCCCACGTCGCCAGGAGGGAAGGCAAGGTTAGCGTCCAGCCTGCGGGGGCGCGGTAACGCTGCCGCGGAGTGCCAGCGACCGGCGACTACTCAGACGGTCAGCAGGATGCCGTTCCCGCTCGGATCGCGTACCAGCGTCGCGCCATCCGGAGTGGACTCAGGCTTCACGCCCGCCGCTTCCACGCGTGCCAGCACCGCGGCCAGTGCCGCGGGATCTCCGAGCCGGAGCTCAAACGCGCGCAGACCCACACCCGTGGGTGGGGGAGTGGCACCGCCACGACTGTTCCAAACGTTGAGGCCGATGTGGTGGTGGTACCCCCCGGCGGAGACGAACAGCGCCCCCGGATACTCGCGTGTGATCAGGTCAAAGCCAAGCACGCCGATGTAGAAGCGCTCCGTCTCGCGGAGTTCGGACACCTGCAGGTGCACGTGTCCGATCCTGGTACCTGCTGGCATCCGCCCGTCGCGAGCAGGATCGATTGGTGCATCGCGCAGCTCCGCGATCAGATCGTCCAGGTCAATTGGGAGGGTCGCCATCTGCGGCTTGCCGTCCGGGCCCAGTCGCCAGTCGGAACGCTCCCGGTCGCGGTAGATCTCGATTCCATTGCCCTCCGGATCGCTGAGATACAGCGCCTCGCTGACCAGATGATCAGAGGCGCCGTCGAGGTGCCAGCCGCCCTGCACGAGTCGCACCAGCGCGACCGCCAGGTCACGGCGTGTGGGCACCAGGATCGCCAGGTGGAAGAGACCGGTCTGGCGTGGGTTGCGGGGTGGCGCGGCGCTGTCGCCGGTGAGCGAGAGGAGGGGCGGCCAGCCAGCCGCCCCTCCCAACAGAACCGAGCCGTCCGGTTGCTCGGCAGCGGTCAACCCGATCAGGCGCTCGTAGAAGGTGGCCGCGCGGTCGAGGTTCGAGACCCGCAGTTGCACGGTGCCGATCGAGGTGTCAGCCGCAATTGAGGTGGACCGGTCGGTCGATTCGCTGATGCTCATCTTCGCCTCACACGCCAGCCAGTTCGAGGTGGTGCCTTGCGACGCTGTGGATGACATGAGCGAGCTGCTCGAGCGTCTCCTCGTCGTGCAGTCGGCCGTCCTCATCGAACTTGTTCTGTGCTCGGGCGACCGTCAGCTCCGCGTCGACCACGCGCGCGCCGGCGATCCCGAGTGCCTTGCGCAGGGTGTCCTGCGCCCACATGGCCCCATAGTCAGTGGTGCTCGCCCCAATCACGGCGACCGGCTTGCCGTACAGCGCGGCGTCCGGGCCGTAGGGGCGCGAGCCCCAGTCGATCATGTGCTTGAGCTGCCCGGGCAGGGTGGTGTTGAACTCGGGTGTCGCCAGCAGCAGCGCGTCGGCCTCTTGGATCCTCGCCATCAGGGCTTCGACGCTCTCAGGTCGATCGTTCTCACGGTCCTCGTTGTAAGGGGCCAGAGCTTCGAGCTCGTCGTAGATCTCGATCTCGACACCTTCAGGTGCGTGTTCGGAGGCCGCCTGCAGCAGCGCCCTGTTGTAGGAGCGTCTGCGCAGGCTGCCGGAGATGGCAAGGATCCGTGTCATCTCAGGCTGCCTTGACTGCCGAGACGCTGACGACCAGCTTGACCTCGTTAGCGACCAGCAGGTTGCCGTTGGGCAGCGTCTGGTTCCACACGAGGCCGAACTCGCGACGATCGATCTTGCCCTCGACCTCGAAGCCGATGCGATCGTTGCCCCACGGATCCTGACCGTTCTCGGCCAGTTCGCCGACGAGCTCGATCGGCTTGGTCACATCCTTGATCGTGATCTCGCCGGTGAGCTTGATCTTGCCGTCCGCTGCGGCCTCGGCGCCCGTCGAGCTGAACGTGATCTGCGGGAACTGGGCGGCGTCGAAGAACTCGGGTGACTGAAGATGTCCGTCGCGCTGCTCGTCGCCCGTGTCGATGGAGGCGGTTTCGACGGTGCCGGAGAGGGTGAGCTTGCCGTCAGCGGCCTCAACCGTACCGGCGAACTTGTTGAAGTTGCCGCGGACTGTGGCGATCCCCATGTGGCGTACCGCAAAGCCGACGTTCGAGTGAGACGGATCGACGTTGTAGGTGCCGGCCTGGGTGGCTTCCGGAGTGATGAGTGACATGTGTGTGGTCCTCGCTTTGCTTGTTTAGTTGAGCTTGCAACTAAGAGCATAGCGGATTTGGTTGAGCTGTCAAGCATGTTTGTCGCGGGGTGCCTCGCCGCTGCTTCGGCACCCCCGCGCGAGCTTGCGCTGCGGACGCGCTCAGTGGTTGGCCGAGCTGCCCGCCGCCGCCTCAGGAGACGCCCGCCGCCTCAGGAGACGCTGCAGCCGCCGGAGTCGGCGGCCAGGGTGTCCGCCTCGGCAGTGCACCCATGGTCAGCGGCGGTGCAGGCTGCTCCCAAACCTGCGCCGGGGAGGCGACCCAGGAGGACCGCCAGCTGTTCCAGTTCGTCAGCTGAGTAGTGGGTGAGGAAGAGTCGCTGGATCCCGGCCACGTGGGTGCAGCCGGCCTGCCTGAGCTTCTCGTAGCCCGTGTCGGTCAGGCGCGCATAGGAGACGCGAGCATCGCTTGCGCAGGAGACCCGCTCAATCAGGCCCTGGCCGACCAGCCCGTCAATCAATCTCGTGATCCCCGAGCGCGTGAGCATCGTCCGCTCAGACAGAGCGGACATCGGCAGGCGCCGCTCCTCTGCCTGTGCCAGGTAGAGGAGCACCTCGTAGTCCCGCACGGTGAGGCCGTGCTGCGCGATCAGGTCGGCGTCCAGTTCGCGCACGATCCCTGCGTGGCTCTGCAGGTAAGAGCGCCACGCCTCCAGCGCGGTTCCCTCAAGTCTCGTGCTCTCAGATGTGACCGCCATGTCAATGAGTGTAGTTGACAGGTCAACTGAACTGGCCCCCGTGTCGATCCGGAGTCCCACAACCCGGTAGTGGAGAGACGCATCAGCTGCCGGGATGTGATGGAGTTGTTCCGGTATGTCAGCAACCGCCTCGGCCTCGAGCTTCCGGGATCAGTTTCCGGTGCTTTCGCGAATGGCCTATCTGAATGCCGGTACAGAGGGACCGATGCCGCAGGCAGCGGAGGATGCGGTTCGTGCCCGCGTGCACGCTGACCTGACTGAGGGGCGGATCGGTCCCGCCTACTTTGAGGCTCTGATGGAGCTGGCGCGACGCGCTCGCGCGAGCTACGCGGCGGTGCTCGGCGCCGAGCCGGGAGAGGTGGCGTTGACCAGCTCGACCACCTATGGCATCAACACGGTTCTCGGTGGGCTCGCGTTTGCGCGGGGCGATGAGATTCTGACCAGCGACCAGGAGCACCCTGGCGTGTTGGCTCCGCTGCGCCGGCTGCAACTCGCCTCCGGCGTGCATGTGCGACTGGTGCCGTTCGCAGAGTTGCCCGGTGAGGTGGGCTCGCAGACTCGCATGGTGGTCTGCTCCCATGTCTCCTGGGTGGGCGGCGAGGTGATGGACGTTGCGGCGCTGCGCGCAACCGGTGTGCAGGTCCTGCTCGATGGCGCGCAGGCACTCGGTGCGATTCCGCTGGACGTGCATGAGCTGGACGTCGACTTCTATGCGGGGTCTGGTCAGAAGTGGCTGTGCGGCCCGGAGGGCAGCGGCGCTCTGTACGTGCGGCCTGATCGGTTGGAGGACCTTGAGCCCCCGTTCCCCGCCTACGGAACCGTTGCTGATCATGAGGATCCGCTGCATTCGCCGCTTGCTCCGGACGCGGGACGTCTCGACGACGGTTTCCCGAGCGCCCTGCGCAGCACCTGGGCGCTGGCGTCGATGGGGGTGCTCGCCGCTGCCGGCTGGGCTTGGGTGCATGAGCGCGCGGCGACCGGTGCCGAGCTGCTGGCCGAACTGCTGCGCTCCCGCGGGCTTGAGGTGGCGCCTCGCGGCCGCTCCACGCTTGTCTCCTGGCGGGCGGCCGACGCGGAAGCTGAGGTGGCTCGGCTCGCCGGTCAGGGGCTTATCGTGCGCAGCATCCCGGCCTCGGGCCTTGTTCGCGCGTCGGTTGGCGCGTGGACCAGTGAGGACGAGATTCACCGGCTCGCCTCCGCGGCTGGTACCGGCTCCGTTATCCGCTGAGCTCGGTGGGCGTCTCCGGGGGAAGGCGTTCCTGATCTAAATCGCATGTAAACGTTCCCCTAATCGTCGCCTCCCACTTCAGTCCTAATGTCTATGGATGAGGTGGAACCGCTCTTCGGATGCGGGTTCCAGAGGTGAATGAGGAGCGTGTCGGATGCGGTTTCGTGGCATTCAGCCTGAGCGTGCATGGCAGATCGCCTTCTGGGTGATCCTGCTGCTGACGGTGGCGGCTTCAGCGGCGCATGCGCTGATTGGGTGACCGCACCGTTTCATCGTCTCGTGGCCCCTCTGCGCGGCCGTCGTCAGCCTGATGCCTGCTCAGACGCGCGGACTTGACTGCAGCTCCAGGCACCGTTTATGGTGATTTTATGAAGAGCACAATGGTCCGACGGTTCGCGCTCCATGCCTCAGCCAGACGCGCCGTGCCACGTATCGCCATCTTCGCAGCCCTCGTTCTGACGCTGGCCGTGAATGCGGGCGGCGCGGCTGCCGCACGCTACAGGTTGACGGTGTCGCCGACACACATCAAACGCGGCGGTCTCGTCACCATCTACACGACGCCACGGCTGCCATGCAGCCTGCAGCTCACGATCGCCGGCCGGCACTTTGGCCATGGCATGCGCTACGGCTGGATCCAGATCAGAATGCCCAGGCGAGACGCGGCCGGTCGTGTTCTGGTCCGGGTGAGCTGCTCAAAGCAGGTAACCCGGAGCTCCTTCACGATCCGCTGAGCGCCGGTAGCACACGACCTGCTATCGGGATCGGGCCCGCCTGGTGAGGACCAGCTCTCCGCCGTGGACGGGAACCACCGCGGTCCCACGGAGCCTCGCCTGCTCCAGCGCCGGTCGTGCAGGTTTGATCACGAACCGTTGCAGCACCTGCCTGAGCACGACCTTCAGCTCGGTCAACGCCAGTGGCGCGCCGAGGCAGCGTCGCGCGCCGCCGCCGAACGGAATCCACCCATCCGGATCGGGGCGCCGCCCAAGCATCCTGGCTGGATCGAATCGCTGCGGGTTCTGGATGCGGGCGTGGCCGACCAGTGCTGGGCAGATCATCAGCAGGGCCCCCGGTGGAACCACCTCACCCCCAAGTTCGACGGGTTCTCTCGGCTGTCGCACGATGTCTATCAGCGGTGGGTGAAGCCGCAGCGTCTCGTGGACCACGGCATCAAGCCAGGCTTCGTCGAGCTGGCCCGATTGGTCAAGCATCGCCCGCACCGACAGCGGGTCGCGCGCGAGCTCGAGCAGCGCCCACGCGATGGCTGTGGCGGTTGTGTCCTGTCCGGCGAGCAAGAGCGCGAGCAGCTCGTCGCTGCTGATTGGCGGCACTCTGTCCGCAGCGAGTCTGGCGAGGTGAGCGGCGAACCGCTCGCGCCCTCGTGCCGACGCGGCCTGCGGGCTTGCCGGCCCGAGCATCCGCAGCGCACTGGACCCGGAGAGCATTCCATATGGTTTCAAAGCTGCATCGAGGCCCCGCTCCAGCAGACCGAACTCGGCGCCATCGATCTCTCCGATGATCACGGCCGTTGCGATCCGCAACGTCAGGCGGCGGAGTCTGGGGAGCACGGGGAATGGCAGTTCTGGGGACCACGTATCCAGCTCTTGGCTGACGATTGAGTCGATCGTTCCTACGGTCGCCTGCAACCGTCCATGGCCGAGGAGCGGTGACAGCTCGCGTCGACGGCGCAGGTGCGGAGGGCCGTCCAGTGTCAGCAGCGTGTTCTCCGGCAGGAGTGGGAGGATCCGGCTGTTCGCAGCCCCCGCTGCGTATTGCTCTAGCGGGGCGTGAAGTATCTCCCGCGCCAGCTCGCGCGAGGCGATGACACGCAGCCGGCCTGCCACGAGACTCCGAGCCGGGAACATGTCGGCCCGCCTGGCGTGATGCCGAAGCTGCGCCAGGGGGTCGCGCTCGAATCTCAGCGACGCGCGCAGGGTGTCCCATCCCGGGCCGGCGCCCGGCGCTCGCTGCTGATGTTTCGCGGAGCAGGGAGGCATCGTCGGTTTTGACTGATCTGCGGTCTCGGGCGATTCACCGATCTGGCAATCTCCCCACTCGTTGCGCGCGATCGTGATCTTGAACCGTCTGATGAGCATCGAGCCGGGCTTTTCGTTTCGCGCACCGGAGTTGGGTGCGGCGCCGCAATGACGCTGCCGCGGACTGAGGGCGAGCGGTGGGCCGCGGAGGCGCTCACCACCCTGCGGGAGGCGGGGTTCGCCCCGGCCGCGGTGGCGACCTTTCTGGGCGCATCCCTCCAGCGCGCCCACGACACGCGTGCGGCGCAACCAGAGCTGCGCAGACAGTCTCGCAAATGGATCGTCGCGATCCTGCTCGGGACACTCGTGGTCAGAGAGGCAGCTGTCGGCCGGGGTGCGCCGGCGCCGAGCCGCACCGCGGCCATTGGCTGGGGGTGCGCGCTGGCGCTGATGCTCGACTGGCACCTGGGGATGGTGGAGGGTCTTGACGGTGAGTCACGCGGAGCACTCATCGGCGCGGATGCGCTCACATTGACGCGTGCGGCGCTGGCGCCGATGGTCGCCGCTGCGCCCCCGCATGTCACCTGGTTTTCAGCACTGCTGCTTGTGGCTGCCCTCACCGACCTCCTGGACGGACAGCTTGCCCGCCGGTCACAGCCGAGCCGTTTCGGTCGCGACTTTGATTCTCTGGCGGACAGCGCCTTCCGCATGGCGGCCATCCGCGGTGCGCATCGCGAACGCTGGATCGACAAGAGCGCCTACCGAGCGTTCATCGGTCGGCAGGCGCTCCTTGCTGCCCTTGCGACCACGCACTGGTTCGGTCGCTCGCAGAGACCACCTGAACCCTCGCCGGTCACGCGCTGGCACGTTCCGCTGATGCTTGGAGGACTTGCCGTCGCTGCCCGCGGCCGCCAGCGGATCGGAACCCGCGTGCTCAATGCCGCTGCGCTGCTGGGGAGTATCGATCAGGTCTGGTCTGTGGCCGGCTTCCGCAGGCCCCGCGGCCCTGGCTGACGCGCGCGGTTGCTGACTCCGCGCGTGCTGAGCTGTGGGTGCCTGGACGCTCGGCCTCAAGCAGGCTGCGCCGGCTCAGCGGACCGTGTAGATCCCGTGCGACGTTGGGTGATAGCCCTTTTGGCCGACTAGTCGCGCCAACTCGGAGCGCGGGTCCTGTCCGGCGGCGAGCCGATCCAGCGCGTGGCCGAAGGTGAACCGTGGCGTCCAGCCGAGATCTCTGCGTGCCGCGTCGTTTACATAAACGCGGCCGATTCCGTCCAGCATGCGCCAGTCGCGCTTCGCGTAGATCTCTCGAAAGTTGGGGTGGTAGCGGGCCAGGACGGATGGCAGGTCACCTCGCAGCGCAGCAACATCACCCTCCACAAACGGGGTGGTGGCCGAGATGATGTATTTGCCGAACCCGATGGCAGGTGCGCGATCGATCGCCAGACGGCAGGCGTCGACAAGATCAGCGAGATCCACGCGCCGGTACAGCAGCTCATTGACCTTGAGGTTGAGGCTGTTGTAGCTGTTGCGCCGATCCGCCTCATCATCGTCCTCAGGAAAGAAGCGTGAGGCACGCAACACCACCACCGGCATGCCCTGGTCGCGAGCGATCAGCTCGCACAGATCCTCAGCGCCGATCTTGGTGACACCGTAGATGTTGCGCGGTACCGGCACCACCTGCTCAGTCACCCAGGCGGCGGGCTGGTCGGGTCCGGGCCGCAGTGCGCGGCCAAAGGCCGAAGTGGAGGAGAGGAACACAAAGCGCGACACTCCAGCCGCGACAGCCTCCTCCAGCGTCACAAGCGTGCCTGTCAGATTGACGTCGATGAAGTCCTGGCGTGTGTGGGAGGAGACATGTGGCTTGTGGAGCGTCGCCGAATGCACCACCGCGTCGACCCCCGACAATGCCGCCCGCATCGCTTCACGGTCGGTGATGGATGCCACCAGATCCGTCGTCGGGCTGGCGAGAACATCCAGCCCGGTGACACTGTGGCCGTCGTGGCGCAGTTCCCGCACAAGGGCATCACCCAGATGACCGGCACTTCCAGTGACCAGAATGCGCACCGACGAGAGGCTACCGGCTTGCACCGGAGGGCTTCCGTCGCCTGGTCACCGATCACCTAGCGGTCTGTGTGTCGATGCCAAGGCGAGGCCTTGTTGAGCGCCTGCAGCAGCGGTAGGGTGCGCAACGGACGGCTGCTGAGCCGCGTGGATCGGACAACAAGGAGACGGCGATGGACCCTCTGGCGGTTGCCGAAAGGTATTTCGATGCCTGGAACGCCCACGACTCCGAAGCAATTGCGTCGACGTTCGCGCCTGGCGGGACATATTCCGACCCGCGCGTGAGTGCGCTTGACGGGTTGGCCACCGGAGCGCACGCAGCCTCGCTATGGGAGAGCTTTCCCGATCTTGCATTTGAGGTCAGCAGCATCGCGTTGACCCACGACGGGAGGGTCAACGCCGAGTGGGTGATGCGCGGCACCAACTCTGGTTCATTCCAGGGGCTACCGCCGACTGAACGTGAGGTCGCGCTGGCCGGAGCGGACTTCATCACCTTCGCACCGGAGGGCATAGCAACGGTTCAGGGCTATTACGACTCGGCAGAGGTACCGCGCCAACTCGGCCTTGACGTGATAGTTCAACCGTCGGTGATCGGACCGTTTGCGTTCGGGACGTCGGTGCGGGTGAACACGGGCGGCATGGCCGTGCCAGGAGCGCTCGCGCTGACGATGCTGGAGGTGCGCTCCGATCGGGAGAAGGAGGACGTCCGCGCACGGACGCGGGCGATCGCAGGCGACTTGGCTGGCACCCCGGGCCTGATCTCTATGTTGTTCACCGCCGTCGGGCACCGCATGAACACGCTCAGTGCCTGGGAGAGTCCCGAGGCCGCACGGGCGCTTTCGCGAAACGCCCATCACCAGGAGGCTGTGCGTTGGGCATTTGGGCCGTCAGGGCCGGGGGTGGGTGCCAGCTTCGCGCTCTTTGTGCGGCAGGACATCCATTCTTTGGTTCGGTGTGAGACGTGCAACACAATGAACCTTGACCCGGAAGTGTGTCGCCAATGCGGAGCGGAGTTGCCGACCGCCTCGGGCCTGGTCTGAACACCGCTGTACGACCCCGGGCGATCGCTCACCAAGCCGACGATCGCCAGGTCCGGGCGATCGTCCGCCGCGGGACGAATCCGACAAAGTCGAAGACCAGCCGAGAAGTCGTCCGTGCAGGTGCGCTCAGCGGGACGAAACTGGAAACATCGCCGCAGTGCGGCAACGTTGTCGGTTCTGGCTCACCTGTGCGGGCCGCCACCCGGACTGCAAGAGCCTGCAAACAAACGAAAAGCCCGCCGAAGCGGGCTCGTCAGACATGGGCGATACTGGGCTCGAACCAGTGACCTCCACCATGTCAAGGTGGCGCTCTCCCAGCTGAGCTAATCGCCCTGGGAGGCGTAACTGTAGCGTGCCGGGGCGGCACGTGAAGCCGCCGGAACGTAGGATCTGCGAGCAATGGACTATCTGCTTCCCAACGGCGACAAGCTGAGCCTCCCGGAGGGCGCCACGGGCGCCGATGCCGCAGCCGCAATCGGTCCCGGCCTTGCCCGAGCGGCGCTCGCGATCAAGGTGGACGGCGTAACGCTCGACCTGGCCCGAACGCTGCCCACGGGCGGTGAGGGTCGCATTGAGATCATCACGGAGAAGAGCGGGGAAGAGGCACTTGAGCTGATCCGGCACGACGCAGCACACGTGTTCGCGGAGGCGATGCTCGAGCTCTATCCCGGCGTTCAGATCTCGATCGGGCCTCCCATCGAGAACGGCTTCTACTACGACCTCGACCTGCCTGAGGGCGTCACGATCAACGAGGATGACTTTCCCACCATCGAGGCGCGCATGCGCGCTCACATCGATGCCGATGAGCCGTTCGTGCGTGAGGACGTCCCGGTAGCGGTCGCGCTCGACCGCTACCGGGGTGAAGGTCAGTCCTACAAGGTGGAGCTGATCCAGGATCTGGTCGCCAACGCACCCGCCGACGCGCCGGTGGAAACGGTCAGTCTCTACACGAACGGGGAGTTCGTGGACCTCTGCCGCGGCCCGCACGCACCAACGACGAAGCGCATCAAAGCATTCAAGCTGCAATCTGTCGCCGGGGCGTACTGGCGGGGTGATTCGAGCCGCAAGATGCTCACGCGCGTCTACGGCACGGCATTCTTCTCCAAGCAGGAACTGGACGAGCATCTGGAGCGACTGGAGCGCGCCCGCGCCAATGACCATCGCCGGCTCGGCCCGCTACTGGGGATGTTCGCCTTCTCAGAGGTCTCGCCGGGGGCGGCCTTCTGGTTCCCGCCCGGAACTGCGGTCTTCAACGAGCTGGTCAAGCTGAGCCGCGAGATGGGCCGTGAGCGCGGCTATGTGGAGGCCAAGACCCCGCAGGTGTACGACAGCTCGCTGTGGAAGACCTCAGGTCACTGGGACAAGTACGACCAGAACATGTTCGTGACCGAGTATGAGGAGCGCCAGATGGCGCTCAAGCCGATGAACTGTCCCGGTCACTGTCAGCTCTACTCGCTGCAGCCGCACAGCTACCGTGATCTTCCGCTTCGGCTCTGGGAGCCCGGTTTGCTGCATCGCCGCGAACCCAGCGGAACACTCCACGGCCTGCTGCGCGTGCGTCACTTTGCTCAGGACGACTCGCACATCTACTGCACGGAGGACCAGATCCAGGAGGAGGTCGCGGGCGTCCTGCAGTTCGCCTTTGACACCTATCGGCTGTTCGGTCTGGACGTGCGCTTCGAGCTCTCGACGCGACCGGAACAGCGGATCGGATCTGATGAGCTGTGGGATAAGAGCGAGGCGGCGCTGCAGCGAGCGCTGGAGAGCCTTGGCCTCGAGTACGACCTGAATGAGGGCGACGGCGCCTTCTATGGGCCCAAGATCGACATCCACATGACCGACTCCCTGGGGCGCTCCTGGCAGCTGGGTACCTGCCAGCTCGACTACAACATGCCTGAGCGCTTTGGCCTGACCTACACCGGCGCCGACAACGTGGAGCACCGGCCGGTCATGATCCACCGCGCGCTGATGGGCTCGTATGAGCGGTTCATCGGCATCCTGCTGGAACACTTTGGCGGCGAGCTGCCTGTCTGGCTGGCTCCGCTGCAGGCAATCGTGCTGCCCATCGCCGACCGTCACAACGCTTACGGTGCCGGCATCCGGGACCAGCTGCTGGCGGCCAACATCCGTGTCGAGTTGGACGACCGGACCGAATCGGTCGGCCGCAAGATTCGTGACGCCGAGCTCCGCAAGGTGCCCTTCATGCTGGTGGTCGGCGACCGCGAACAGGAGACGGGTCAGGTGGGCGTGCGTGAACACCGATCGGGAGACACGGGAGCGGTCACGGCGGAGGCGTTCGTCGCCCGGATCTCAGGTTTGATCGAGCGTCGCGCGCTGCGCATATGAATGTCTTGCGCCTGGCTATACTCATCCAGCGTTGATTCAGCAGACTTTCCACAACCGGCACGGCGCCGCTTGACCGACCGCCGCAAAAACAGCTAGTGCCGGTTCCACGTAGGTTCGACCGGCGACTGCCGGACCGTGACCAGACACGGATCAACGACCGCATTCGCGTTCCCGAGGTGCGGCTCGTCGGAGAGGACGGCAAACAGATCGGCGTCATCAAGACGCCCGATGCGCTGCGCTACGCCCAGGAGCGCGACCTTGACCTGGTCGAGGTCGCGCCTGACGCGCGCCCACCCGTCTGCCGGGTGCTCGACTACTCCAAGTACAAGTACGAGCAGGCACAGAAGCAGAAGGCTGCGCGTAAGCATCAGCAGCAGATCACGATCCGCGAGATCAAGTTCCGGCCGAAGATCGCTCAGAACGACTACGACACCAAGAAGGGCCATGTCGAGCGCTTCATCAAGGGCAAGGACAAGGTCAAGGTGACGATCATGTTCCGCGGCCGTGAGGTCACGCATCCCGAACGGGGTGTCGCCCTGCTCGACAGACTCGCCGGTGAGTTGGCTGAGATCGCGGTGGTGGAGCAGTCGCCGCTGCAGGACGGTCGCAACATGACCATGATGTTGGCTCCCTCCAAGGCTGTGCTGGCCGCCGAGGGTGAGCATGGTGAGGGCGCTCATCACCCCGATGGTTCGGATAAGAAGCTGCGCCGACAGCAGCGCGAGGAAGCTGCCTCGCACGCCGATGCCAACGGTAAGGACTTCCACGTTGATCCTGAGCCGGAGGAGGAGGCGCCCGCGTCCGAGGTGGCGGCCGAATCTGAGGCGGCGCCGACGGCTGAGGCCGCCGCGGTCGTGGATGAGGCTCCGCCTGTGGTGGAGGAGTCTCCAGCAGTTGCGCTCGAGGACGATGCGGCGGCTGAGCCCGCCGAAGCGGCCTCTGCGGCCAAGCCCGCCGGCGCCAAGGCACCGGCCAAGCGTGCCGCTGCCAAGCGACCCGCTGCGGCCAAGCGCTCAGCCACAGAGTCTGACGACGCCCCCACCGGCTGACTCTGGCACCAGCTAGCCAGCCACCGCCACGGCGTGCGCAGCGGCTGAGTCACAGGGAGCCGGACAACAGAGATCCGATCTGCTTTACTAGCCGCGAGTTATGCCGAAGATGAAGACCCACTCTGGCGCCAAGAAGCGGTTCAAGCTGACCGCCAACGGCAAGGTGAAGGCACGTCATGCCTTCTCCAGCCACATACTTGAGAAGAAATCACCGAAGTACAAGCGCAACCTCGCCAACCCGGTGATCCTGTCCGACCATGACGCGCCCCGGGTCAAGACCCTGCTGGGAGCCAAGAAGTCATGAGCCGCGTCAAGCGTTCAGTCCACGCGCGCAAGAAGCGTCGCGAAACCCTGGAGATGGCCAAGGGCTTCCGGGGCGACGCCTCGCGCCGCTACCGGAAGGCTAAGGAGGCCGTCCTCAAGGCCGACCAGTACAGGTACCGGGATCGTCGTAACCGCAAGCGTGACTTCCGGCGCCTGTGGATCACCCGCATCAATGCGGCAGCACGCCTGAATGGCCTGTCCTACTCACAGTTCATGCATGGACTCGAGCTGGCCAATGTCGAGCTCGACCGTAAGGTGCTTGCGGACATCGCCGTGCACGACGCCGATACATTCCGACGCTTTGCCGAGCGCGCCCGTGAGGCGCTGGCTGCCGGCTGAGCACCGCCGGACACCAGCACCGCCAACAGGGCGCCTCCGCAAAGGACGGCGCCCTTTTTGTTTTCGGGCCTCTTTCAAAAGCTACGGCCCGGCAGCCAAACCAGCGCAATGACAATCACAAGCCAGCACAACGAGAAGCTCAAGACCCTCCGCAAACTCCGCCAACGCCGGCGTGACCGCGAGCGCCTGGGCCAGTTTGTGGCCGAGGGGGAGGATCTGCTCGCGGCCGCCGACGCCGCCGGTTGGCGGCCGGTCGAGCGCTTTGCCGTTGCGGGCAGTGGCCTCCCTGGGACAGAGGTGGAGGAGGCGGTGCTCCGCTCGGTCAGTGAGTTGGCCTCCGGCACCCGCACCCTTGCGATCTACACAGAGCGCTGGGGCGCCCTTCCGGGCTCAGGAGTCTGCGTGTATTTGCATGGTGTCAGTGATCCCGGCAATGTCGGCACGGTGCTGCGCTGCGCGGCGGCGTTTGGTGCGAGCTGCGTGGCCCTCGGGCCAGGCAGCGCCGATCCCTTTGGCCCCAAGGCGGTCCGCGCCAGCATGGGAGCGATCTTCTCGGTTCCGGTTGTCCGTGCCACCCCAGCTGAGCTGCCGGGTATCACCCTGGCGCTGGACGCCGGTGCCGAGCAGACGCTGACGGAGGTGGCGGCCAGGCTCACACCCGATGACGCCGTGAGCCTGCTGGTCGGTGCGGAGCGTGAGGGTCTCCCGGCCGACATCCTTGCTGGCGCCGTCGATTCGGCACGGATCCCGATTGCCAGCGAGTCACTCAACGCCGCGATTGCGGCGGCGATCGCCCTCTACGAGCTCTCAAACCGGAGTAACTCGTAGGATCAGGCCGGCATGAGCATGGAGAACAGGATCACAGAACTTCAGCAGGAGGCAGAGGCGGCCATTGCCGCCGCCTCCAGCACCGCCGCGCTCGAGGATGTGCGCGTGCGCTTTCTCGGACGCAAGGCGGAGCTTCCCAACCTGCTCCGCGGCGTCTCAGAGCTGCCCGTGGAGCAGCGGGGAGCCGTTGGAAAGGCCGCCAACCAGGCCAGACGAGCCCTTGAAGCGCAGCTTGAGGAGCGCGCCGGTGAACTCGCGGTGGCGGAGCTCACCGCTCGCCTGGAACAGGATCGCGTCGACATCACGCTGCCCGCCGATCCGCTGCCCGCGGTTGGTCGACTGCACCTCATCACCCAGACGTGGCGGCAGATAGAGGACATCTTCATTGCGCTGGGGTACCGCGTCGCAGAGGGCCCTGAGGTCGAGAGTGTCTACTACAACTTCGACGCTCTCAACCACGAGCCGACGCATCCGGCCCGCGCCTGGACTGACACCTTCTATCTGGCTGACGACGTGCTGCTGCGCACGCACACCAGCCCGATGCAGGTGCGGTCGATGGAGCTTCAGGAGCCGCCGATCTTCATCATCGTCCCCGGCCGGGTGTACCGCCGTGACAGCGATGTGACCCACACGCCGCAGTTTCACCAGGTGGAGGGTCTGGCGGTCGATGAGAACATCACACTCGCCGATCTCAAGGGCACGCTCCAGACGTTTGCGCGCGCGATGTTCGGAGACGACCGGGAGATCCGGTTGCGCCCGCACTTCTTCCCCTTCACCGAGCCCAGCGTCGAGGTTGACGTCTCCTGCTTCAACTGCAGCGCCGGCCTCACCGCCACAGGTGAGCGCTGCGGCATCTGCAAGGGCACCGGCTGGCTTGAGATCCTTGGCTCGGGGATGGTCGACCCCAACGTCCTGGGTCACGTTGCCGGCAACGGCTATGACCCCGAGCGGGTCCAGGGCTTCGCGTTCGGCATGGGGATTGAGCGGATCGCGATGCTGAAATACGGGGTGACCGATCTTCGCCTGCTCTACGACAATGACGTCCGCTTCCTGGAGCAGTTCGCATGAGGGTCCCGTTGGAGTGGCTGCACGAGTACTGCCGGCCGGACATGGATGCGCAAACGCTCGCGCAGCGACTCGCGCTCACCGGAACCGAGGTGGAACGGATCGAGCACCACGGAGTGGCGGCGCTTGAGAACTTCGTTGTCGGGCACGTGCTCGACCGCCACAAGCATCCCGACGCCGACAGGCTCAACGTCTGCATGGTGGACATCGGCGGCTCCACACCCGCACAGATCGTCTGCGGGGCTCCCAACGTCGCGGCCGGTCAGACCGTCGGTGTGGCTCGGCCCGGTGCGGTCATGCCGGACGGTACGAAGCTCAAGCGAGCCAAGCTACGCGGCGTCGAGTCACAGGGGATGATCCTCTCCGAGCGGGAGCTGCAGATCAGTGATGAGCACAACGGCATCATGGTGCTCGCGCAGGATCACGTGCCCGGCACGCCGCTGCACGAGGTGGTTCAGATCTCCACCGATGTCTTGGTACTGGAGGTCACGCCGAACAGACCGGACTGCCTGGGCATCTACGGGGTGGCCCGCGAAGTCGCTGCCAGCACGGGCGCGCAGCTCCAGCCGCCGCCTTGGGAGCAGGATCCGGGCAGCTTCGGTCCGCTCGACGGGTTGGAGCTCACGATTGAGGCAGAGCACGAGCTCTGCCCGCGGTTCACCGCGCGGATCCTGGACAACGTCCGGATCGGTGAGAGCCCGCTTTGGATGAAGGCGCGGTTGATGGCCGCCGGCCAGCGGCCGATCTCAAATGTTGTGGACGTCACCAACTATGTGATGCTGCTGACCGGTCAGCCGATGCACGCCTTTGACTATCAGCGGGTCGCCGGTAGACGCCTGAACGTCCGCAACGCTCGCGATGGTGAGCACGTGCGGACGCTGGATGAACAGGACCGCAAGCTCGATCAGCAGATGCTGGTGATCGAGGACGCTGACGGTCCCACCTCGATCGCGGGAGTGATGGGCGGCGCGCGCTCGGAGGTGAATGACACAACCACGACCCTGATCAGCGAGGCTGCGACCTGGAACGGACCGAACATCCAGCGCACAAGCCTGCGATTGGCGTTGCGTAGTGAGGCGTCGGGGAGGTATGAGAAGGGGCTCCAGCCCGAGCAGGCGCTATGGGCCCAGGCGCTCGCCACGCGGCTGTTCATGGATGTGTGCGGCGCGACCGTGCGCCCTGGGACGATCGATCTTGGCGGAGCCGGTCCGGAGGCGGTCACGATCCGGCTGCGCGACTCCCGGATCGAGCGGCTGCTCGGGATGGCGATCCCCCGCGAGCGCACACGCCGTCACCTGCAGGCGATTGGCTTCAATGTGGAGGACGCTGCCGATGGGCTCGATGTCACGGTTCCGGACTTCCGGCGGGCCGACATCACCCGCGAAGCCGACCTGATCGAGGAGGTGGCCCGGCTCGATGGCGTTGACAACCTGCCGGCGACGCTGCCGACCAGCCGCAACACGGAGCGTGGGCTGACGGCGCGTCAGCAGCAGTTCCGTCGCGCGAGCGATGCGTTGGCCGCCCAGGGGCTGCACGAGATGATCGGCTGGAGCTTCACTAGTCCCGACCTGGGAGCTCGACTGCACCTGCTTGACGGCGGTCCGCTGCTCACCCTCGCCAACCCGATGTCGTCGGAGCACTCGCAGCTGCGCACCCGCCTGCTCGGTTCGCTGCTGGATGTCGCCCAGCGCAACAGGGCGCGCGGGGTGGGGCGGATCGCGCTCTTTGAGTCAGGTCGCGTGTACCTCCACAAGCAGGCTCGCAACGTCTCAGCTGAGAACCTGCCACAGGAGCCGCACCGCATCGGCGCGATCCTTGCGGGCCCCGTGCGCCGCGCCACCTGGCGGGAGCAGGCACCACAAACCGCCGACTTCTTCACGGCCAAGGGCGTGCTTGGGGCGCTGTTCTCGACGCTCGGGATCGACTGGGAACTGGGTGAACGGATGGGCCGTTTCCTGCATCCAGGGCGCTCGGCGGAGGTCATGGTTGACGGGCGCCAGATCGGTTGGGTCGGGGAGATCCATCCAGCGGTTGCCGCCGAGTGGGACTTTGAAGACACCGTTGCGGGCTTTGAGATCGAGCTCTCTGCGCTGCCGTTGCCGGGGGTCCCCACGTTCACCGATGTCGGCAGTTACCCGGAGGTCCATGAGGACCTGGCGGTGCTGCTACCCGAGCGGGTCACCGCGCGTGAGCTGATCGAGGTTCTGATGCGGTCTGGACGGCCGCTGCTGGTGGGAGCCGAGGTCTTTGACGTCTACCGTGACCCGGTAAGGCTGGGCCCGGATCGCAAGTCGGTGGCGGTCCGGCTGGACTACCGGGCAAACGACCGTACGCTGACCGATGAGGAGGTCGTGCGCCAGCGGCAGTTCATCGTCAACGCGCTCGCCCAGGAGCTGGAGGCAACGATCCGTGCCGGCCAGTAGCGGACACACCGTCGCAGTCTTTGGCGCAGCCGGCTACGCCGGCTCGCTGGCCGCGCGCCTGCTGCACGCCCACCCGCGTTTTGAGCTGCGCTGGATCACAGCGCGCAGTGACGTCGGCCGCCGGCTGGATGAGGTCTACCCGCATCATCGCGTACCGCTAGTGCTGGAGGAAGCCGACCTGGACAGGCACGCCGATGTGGACGCTGCCGTGGTGGCCTACCCGCACGGCGCCGCCGCTGACTTCGTGGCGCAGCTGCGCCAGCGGGGAGTGAAGGTTGTGGACCTGAGCGCCGACTTTCGACTCCGCGACGTCCACACCTATGAGGAGTGGTACCAGCCGCACCCTGCCCCGGGACTCATCGGGCAGGCTGTCTACGGCCTGCCCGAGCTCTACCGCGACAGGCTGAGGGGTGCCGAACTGGTCGCCAACCCCGGCTGTTACCCGACCGCCACGATTCTCGCGCTGGCACCACTGGCGCGCGCGGGGATCATCGCCGACGCGGTGGTGGACGCCAAGTCAGGCGTCTCGGGAGCCGGGCGTGCCGCCAGCGACAAGACGCACTTTGTCAGCGTCGATGAGAACGTGAATGCCTACGGGGTGCCGCGCCACCGCCACACGCCGGAGATAGAGCAGGAACTGGCGACGCTCGGCAGTGAAGTGCGGATCACGTTCACCCCGCATCTGTTGCCCCTCGACCAGGGCGAGCTCGTCTCCTGTTACGTGACGCTGACCGATCCTGGCATCAGCACCGCTGAACTCGAGTCCCTGTACCTCGACGCCTACGAAGCAGAGCGGTTCGTCGAACTCTCAAAGGATCCGCCGGGCGTCCGAGCCGTCCGGGAGACGAACATCTGCCGCATTTCGCTGCACCGCGACGAGCGCACAGGGCGCGTGATCGCCTTTGGAGCGATCGACAATCTCTGGAAGGGGACGGCCTCGGCGGCGGTGCAGAATCTGAACCTGATGTTCGGGCTGCCTGAGGAGCTGGGGATCAGCTGATGGTGTCTGGATCGTTCTTCAGCTCGCGCTGGGTTCAGTGCCCGGACTACGTCACTGAGGTCGCCGATGGACGGCTGCCCGGAGGGTTTCGCGCGGCCGGCGTGGCCTGCGGCGTCAAGGCTGGCGGGCGCCGTGATCTCGGACTGGTGATCTCCGACAGCAAGGAGACGACCAGCGCAGCACGCTTCAGTCGCTCCGGCGCTCAGTCAGCGCCCGTGTTGCTGACCAGACAGGAGTCGAAGATCTGGGAGCTGCGCGCGGTGGTGGTCAACTCGGGCAACGCCAACGCAGCCACCGGCAGACGCGGCCTTGATGACGCGGGCGCGATGCGCGCTGCAGCCGCAGCTGTTGCCGGAGTGGAGCCAAACCACGTCGCGGTCGCCTCGACAGGTGTGATCGGTGTGCCGCTGCCGATCGACCTGATCACAGACGGCATAGCCCACGTCGGCGATCAGCTCAGGATCGACGGTGCCGCCGATTTTGCCGAGGCAATCCGCACCACCGACGCGTTCCCGAAACAGGTCACACTGGAGATCGCACTTTCCACGGGCACGGTGCGACTCAGCGTCCAGGCCAAGGGTGCCGGCATGATCTCACCGAACTTCGCCACCCTGCTCGTGTTTGTGCAGACCGATGCTGCCATGGATGCCGATGAGGCTGAGCTGCTGCTCTCAGTCTGTACCAAGCGCTCCTTTGACCGCATCAGCGTTGACGGCCAACTCTCCACCTCTGACACGATCGTGCTGCAGGCATCCGGAGTCTCTGGAGTCCGGATCGAACCCAAGACCGAGGATGAGCGTCGTTTCGGAGAGGCGCTCGATGCGGCTCTGCGCCAGGTGGCGCTGTTGGTGGCTCAAGATGGCGAGGGGGCCCGCCGTGTGGGTCGCGTGGTGGTCAAGGGCGGCGACGAGCACGCCGTCCAGCGGGTCGCGCATGCGGTGGCGGATTCACCCTTGGTCAAGACGGCTCTGTACGGCGGCGACCCGAATTGGGGCCGGATCATCCAGGCTGTTGGCGCCGCCCTACCAGGAGCGGCACCCCTGCAGGTGGACATCTCGATTGAGGGCATCGTCGTATGCGTGAACGGAAGCTACGTCAGGCACGACGAGCAGGCGCTGCGTGAGGCGGTCAGCCATCAGGAGGTCGAGTATGAGGTCGTGCTCCCCGGTGAGGGCGCTGAGGCGGAGCGGTACTTCTCTGACCTCGGCCACGAGTACGTGACGATCAACGCGGAGTACACGACATGAGTGCAGCTCGCCCCCAGCGTGATGTGCAGACGCTGCTCGAGGCGCTGCCATACATCCGCGAATTTCACGGCAAGACCGTGGTCATCAAGTACGGCGGTGCAGCGATGGTCGACCCGCAGCTCAAGGAGGAGTTCGCACGCGACGTGGTGCTGCTCAAGTATGTGGGCATGAACCCGGTGATCGTCCATGGTGGCGGCCCGGAGATCACCTCCTTCATGCAGCGGCTGGACCTGCCGGTCCAGTTCGTCGACGGCCTGCGGGTATCGGACGAGCAGACCGTCGAGTTGGCCAAGATGGTGTTGGTGGGCAAGGTCAACAAGGACATTGTGCTGTTGATCAACCGCCATGGGCAGCCGGCGGTTGGGCTGAGTGGAGACGACGGGCTGCTGTTCCGCGCCAGTCGGATGCTGGCCCCCAGCGGCGCTGACATCGGTTTCGTGGGCAGGATCGACCACGTCAACACCGGCGTGCTCACGCACATCGCCGCCGACTACATCCCGGTGATCGCCAGCGTCGGTGTTGACGCTGACGGCAACTCCTACAACATCAACGCCGATGAGGCCGCGGGCGCCGTGGCCAGCGCCCTGCGTGCCTACAAAGTCATGTTCATGACCGACGTGGCCGGCTGGCTGGCTGACCCGGCGGATCCTGGGAGCCTGGTCTCGGAGGTGGGCGCCGACGAGCTCGAACAGGCCCTGCCCGGTGTCAGCGGAGGGATGCGGCCGAAGCTGCAAGCGTGCCTGGACGCAGTGCGCGGCGGCGTCTCCGCCGCCTACATCGTGGACGGCCGTGTCCCGCACTCACTGCTCACGGAGCTCTTCACCGATGCCGGTTCAGGAACCATGATCCGATCGTTCGGGAGCGGAACGTGAGCCTCGCGGACCTGCAGGAGCTGGAGCGACGCTACGCGATCCCGACGTATGTGCGCAATCCCGTGCAGTTCGTACGCGGGCAGGGGGTGCTCCTGTGGGACGCCGACGGCAATGAGTACCTTGACTTCCTGGCCGGTATCTCGGTGCTCAACGTGGGTCACTGCCACCCGCGTGTGATCGCTGCCATCCAGCAGCAGGCCGCGCAGCTCACGCACGTCTCAAACCTCTACTACACGGAGCCGGCGATGCGCCTGTCGGAAGCGCTGTCGGAGTCATCGCTTGGAGGCAAGGTCTTCCTCTGCAATTCAGGCGCGGAGGCCAATGAGGCGGCAATCAAGCTTGCTCGTCGCCATCGGGCGGCGGGGGAGATCGTGGTGCTGCGCGAGGCCTTCCACGGGCGCACCTACGGTGCGCTCTCGGCCACACCGCAGGAGGCCAAACAGGCGCCGTTTGCGCCTCTGGTGCCTGGGTTCGTGGTCTGCGAGAAGAGCGCGCAGGCCGGGTAC
>JAKAED010000151.1 GCA_021820105.1 Actinomycetes bacterium
CGGCCGGCGTCTCGGCTGGCGCCTCCGGTTCAGCGAACGCCTCCCCGTAAAGCAGCTCGCGCTGGACGACCTCTTCGGGACCGGTGTTGCGGCGCTCACGTACACGAGCACGCTTGCCAACGCGGTAACGCAGGTAGTACAGCTTCGCCCTGCGGACGTCACCTCGAGCGGCAACCTCGATGTGCTCGATCTTGGGCGAGTGCAGTGGGAACGTACGCTCAACGCCGACCCCAAAGGAGTTCTTGCGGACGGTGAAGGTCTCGCGGGCGCCATGTCCCTGACGCTTGATCACGACGCCCTCAAAGACCTGGGTGCGTCGGCGGGTTCCCTCGATCACCTGGAAGTGGACACGCAGGCGGTCGCCAGCGTCAAACTGCGGGATTCGGCGGAGCTGTGCGCGCTCCAAGGTTTCGATGACGGTGCTCATTGCTCGTGCTCTTATTGCCGGCAGCACCGGCCTAGGATGAAAACGGACAGAGAAGGATGCGCAGCTCAAAAGGCGCGCGAGCGCCTATGGTAGCGAACACGGCCTGGCGCGCCTTCCTCACCCGTCATGAGTGCAGTGCGGCACGCTGTCAGCGGGCACCCGTCCATCACGCTGACGCGCCTGATCAAGGCGCCATCGCCGGATGTTGGCATGGTGCCCTGAGAGCAGCACGTCAGGAACGGCCCAGCCGCGATATTCAGCAGGACGCGTGTAGTGCGGATACTCAGGCGCACCCTCAAGCGCCTTGCTGAAGGACTCCTCCTGCGCCGACTCCTCGTGCCCGAGGGCTCCTGGCTGCTTGCGCAGGATCGCATCGCAAACCACCATCGCGGGAAGCTCACCGCCGGCAAGGACGTAGCGACCGATCGAAAGCCGGTCGCTGGTGAAGTGCTCGAGGATCCTTTCATCAAAGCCCTCGTAGCGGCCGCACAACAGCGTCAGTGATGGCACTGCAGCCAGTTCATCAACCAGTTCGTCGTCGAGCATCCGACCGCCCGGCGTCAGGGCGATAACGCGTCGCTGGTGACGTACGTCCGTGGGGTCAGCGCCGTAGCGCGCTCGCATTGCGGCTTCGACCACATCAACCCTGAGCACCATGCCGGCACCACCACCGAACGGCGTGTCATCGACCTGGCCACCGCTCAGCGGCGTGTGGTCGCGATAGTTGACGTAGGCGATGCGGTGTCCAGCGGCCACCGCATTGCGAACGTGACGCTGGGACTCAAACCACGCGAAGGCCTCGGGGAACAGCGTGAACACGTCAATCTCCATCTCAATCCTCACCGAGATAGCGAAGATCGACATCGATCAGACGTCGCGCCAGGTCCACTGAGCGCACCGCATCGGAAACGAGCGGAACCAGCAGGGGCTCCCCGCCATTGTCGCGCACCACCTCCAGCACCTCACACGAGGGCAGCGCGAGCAGCCGGCTCACCTTGCCGACCATGCGGTCGCCGTCACCCACGGACAGGCCCTCCAGATCTTCCGCCCACCACTCATCTTCCTCGAGCTCAGGCGCCTGGTCTCTGGGAACGAGCAGCAGTTTGCCGCGCAGCGTCTCAGCGCCGCTCCGGTCCGCGCAACCTTCGATACGGAGGATCAGCCGGCCATCGTGCCCAGCGATGCGAACGATCGCTCGCTGCACCTCGTCCACCCAGACGCTCTTTGCTGCCCGCAGAAGCATCACATTCGGGTCGCCGACCAGGAAGCTGCCGTCAAGGCCATGCGGCCTCCCGATGCGGCCGGCCTGCAGCCAACCATGATCCGCGGCCACCTCAGCCACGCTGACGCCCTCAGTCGACGATGTCGATGAAGACGCGCTGGCCGTGACGGACCGCAGCGCTCTTGACGACCGTACGAAGTGCCGATGCCGTCCGCCCACCTCGACCGATCACGCTGCCGTAATCGTCGCGGCCGACGGAGAGCTCGAGGACGACGCTGCCGTCGTCCTCACGCACCTCATTCACTTTTACCTGATCGGGATCGTCGACCAGCCCTCGAGCCAGATACTCGAGCAGATCCCGAGGGGAAACGTCTGCGTTACTCAACCGGCGATGCCCTGCGTGCGCAGGAGCTTCTTGACCGTGTCAGTGGGCTGAGCACCGCGAGCGAGCCAGTCCCTGACCTTGGTCTCGTCGAGCACGATGGTCGACGGTTCGGTCTGTGCGTTGTAGTGCCCGACGGTCTCAATCACGCGACCGTCGCGCTTGGAGCGCTGATCGGCGACGACAACCCGCCAGATGGGGTTCTTGCGTCCGCCGACGCGCGTTAGTCGAAGTCTGACTGCCATAGGACGGACAGGTTAGCGTGCCGCGCGCATAAGCGCCTGCAGATCCGGTGTCTTGCCCGATGCGACCACCTTCATCAGCTTCCGCATCTGCTCAAACTGCTTGATCAGGGCCTTCACGGCCTGCACGTTCGTGCCCGAGCCTCTGGCGATCCGAAGTCTCCGCGAACCCTTGATCAGCTCTGGACGCCGGCGCTCCTCAGGGGTCATGGACAGAATGATCGCCTGAATGCGGTCGAACTCGCGCTCATCCAGTTTGACCCCTCGCAACTCCTTGCCCAGCCCCGGGATCATCCCGAGCAGGTTCTGCAGAGGACCCATGCGCCGGATCTGCCGCATCTGCTGGAGAAAGTCATCCAGATCGAACTCCTGCTTGCGGAATTTGCGTTCCAGCTCCCGCGCCTGTTCCTCATCGTAGGCGCCGCTGGCCCGCTCGATCAGCGAGAGCACATCCCCCATGCCGAGGATGCGCTGGGCCATGCGATCCGGGTGGAAGCGCTCGAACTGATCCAACTTCTCACCGGTGGACGCGTACATGATCGGCTTGCCGGTGATCGCCTTGACCGATAGCGCCGCCCCACCACGGGCGTCGCCGTCGAGCTTGCTCATGATCACACCGTCGAAGTCGACGGTCTCACCGAACTGCTGCGCCACGTTCACGGCGTCCTGGCCGGTCATCGCGTCGACCACGAGCAGCACCGCGTCGGGCCGAATCGCCTTCCTGATGTCGGCCAACTCGCGCATCAGCTCCGCATCCACGTGAAGTCGGCCGCTGGTATCGACGATCAGCACGTCCTTGCCCTCGGCTTGAGCGCGATCACGAGCCCACGCGGCAATCTGCACCGGGTTGCGGTCGGTCCCCTGCTCGTAGACGTCGGCACCGGCACGCTGCCCGACCTGGATCAGCTGCTCCACCGCGGCGGGTCGATAGACATCGCAAGCGGCCACGGCGACGGATGAGCCGTGCTGCTCGCGCAGGTAGCGCGCCAGTTTGGCGGTGGCGGTGGTCTTACCCGAGCCCTGCAGTCCGGCCATCAGGATCACGGTCGGCGGACGCGAGGCGAATTCCACCTGTTCGCCCTCACCCCCCATCAGCGCTGTCAACTCGTCATTGACGATCTTGATGACCTGCTGCCCCGGGTTGAGCTGGCCGATCACGTCGGCTCCCAGCGCTCGTTCCTTCACCGCCGTCGTGAAACTCTTGACGACCTGGAAGTTGACATCAGCCTCCAGCAGCGCCAGCCGGATCTCACGCATGGCGCTGTTGATGTCGGCCTCAGTCAGCGTGCCGTGGCCGCGCACATCATTGAGCGTCGCCTGCAGCCTCTCAGAGAGCGAGTCGAACATCTATCAAAGGTTATGCGGTCAGGCCCGGTCCCGCTGGACCGGGCCCGACCAAGCGCTCACGCGATCCGCTCCGCGCCGACGAACTCCTCAGCCGGCGGGACGTTGCCGAGGGTCGGCTTCTCACGGAGGTACGGGCTGCCCTTCATTGCGTAGTAGCCCAGGGGAATGATCCCGATCAGGATCGCCCCCATCCCGATCCCGATGTCTGCGCCATTTAGCGAGCCGCTGGTCAGCGACTCGACAAAGACGAACAGCATGAAGATCCCACCGAGCAGCGGGAACAGGAACATCAGTACCAGGTTCGACAGCGACTTGAATGCTACCTTCCGGAAGGCGACGACCGCCGCCAATCCAGCGAGGCTGTAGTAGATGGCGATCTGCAGACCGATCGCGTTGATCGCGTTTGTCAGCACCGAGTCAACGGAGTTGGCGAAGCTGGACACAACGAACAGAGCCAGCGAGATCAGGGCCACGACCGCGGTCGCGAACGCGGGTGTGCGCCACTCCGGATGCAGCTCGCCGAACTTCGCGGGGAGGGTCTTCTCCCGTGCCATCGACCAGAGCGACCGCGTGACCTGAATCAGCGTCGTCTCAAGCGTGGCGATGGTGGAGAGCGCAACCGCGATGATCATCAACTTGCCACCAAGGCCGCCGCCGACCACATACCCGAGGTTCTGCAGCACGTTGCCACTGTTGTTGATCGTCTTGGCTGGAATGTCCATGTTGATCACGACTGTGAACAGCTCGAACAGCACGAAGCAGATCCCAACCCCGATCAGGCCACCGGCGCCGGAGTTCTTCTCACTGTCCTCGGTTTCCTCGCCCAGGTTCGACGACACATCCCAGCCCCAGTAGTAGAACGCGGCGATCAGTGCACCCGCCACGAAACTGGCGCCCGATCCGGTGAACCCGCTGAAGTGGCTGAAGCCCAGCCAGCTGAGTGAGAAGCTGACGTGCGAGTGCGAGCCCGCGTGGATGAAGCCCAGCACTACGAAGATCACCAGCAGCAGGATCTCGATCGACGACATGATCCACTGCGCATTGGCGGTGATACGCACGCCGCGAGCCACGAAGTAGGCCATTACGAGGAACCAGACGGAGCCGACGAGCGCGACCCAGCCAGCCTGCGATGCCGCGCTGGCACTGAATAGGGATAGCGTCACCTGCCCAGCGGGGAAGGAACCGGCGACCATGAAGATCAGTGCTGAGACGACCAGACACCACCCTGTGAGCCAGCCCAGATAGGGGTGCAGCACGCGGCCGACCCATGCATACGCCGCACCGGCGCTCGCGCCCATCTTGTTCAGCTGGTGATAGGCCAGAGCGATCCCGAACATCGGAATACCGCACCACAGCAGAGCCGCGGGACCAGCAAGGCCGACGGTGCCGACCAGCAGGGCAGTGGTCGCCGCGATGGAATAGGCCGGCGCGCTGCCCGCCACCGCCATGACGATGGCGTCAAGAAATCCAAGTGCCCCCTTATCCAGGCCGTGATGATGACCCGCGTGCTCGTGCCCAGGGTCGATCGGCTCTGCTTCGCTTACTACCGACATGCAGGTCCCTCTCCGTGTTGTTGCAGATACCTCGCGCAACTCTGGCGCGCAACCGGCTATCAGCGACCGGTGGCGGCATTGTGGCGCCCGGTCATAAAGCTCGAGCCAGCCGACAAGCCAGAAGTTGGCGCGTGGACGTTATCCAGTTGTCGAGCTTTCTGCATGGAGATTTCTACGACTTGTCCTCACCCGACCGATCTGGCTGGTCACTCTGGCCAAACATACGGCCCAGACCGGTGACCGCCTGCGAGAACTCGGAGGGGATCACAAAGACCTTGTTGGCATCGCCCTGAGCGAGGCGGGGCAGCATCTGCAGGTACTGATAGCTCAGCAACTTCGGGTCGGGGTCGGCGGCATGGATCGCATCAAAGACCTTCTGGATAGCCTGCGCCTCACCCTCTGCCCGCAGGATCGCGGCCTGCTTCTCCCCCTCAGCTGTGAGCACCGCGGCGCGCTGCTGGCCCTCGGCGGTGAGGATCTGTGACTGTTTGATCCCCTCGGCGTTGAGGATCGCGGCGCGGCGATCCCGCTCGGCCCGCATCTGCTTCTCCATCGCCTCCTGGATGGTCGGCGGCGGATCGATCGACTTGATCTCAACGCGGTTGACCCGAATTCCCCACTTGTTGGTGGCTTCGTCCAACACTCCCCGCAGCTGCGCATTGATGTGGTCGCGACTGGTGAGCGCGTCCTCGAGCGTCAGCGACCCGATCACGTTGCGCAACGTGGTGACGGTGATCTGCTCGATCGCCTGCAGTGGATTGGCTACCTCATAGGTTGCCGACCGCGCATCGTTGACCGTGAAGTACAGCACCGTGTCGATGTTCACAACGAGGTTATCCTGCGTGATCACCGGCTGCGGCGGAAATGAGACGACCTGCTCACGCAGGTCGATCAGCGGCCGCAGCCGATCCACGAACGGCACCAGAAAGGTCATGCCCGGGTCGAGGGTGCGGTTGTAACGACCAAGACGCTCGACAACGCCGGCACGGGCCTGTGGAACGATCCTGATGGTTCGCGCAAACACGAGCAACAGGAACAGCACCACCACTCCGGCGACTATCCCTCCGACCATTCACTTCCCCCTTTCCACTACTGCATGACGAGCGCTGTTGCGCCCCTGATCTCCACCACGTCGACTCTGGTGCCAGCCTCGATCACCTGATCCTCGTCGTAGGCGCGGGCGGTCCAGATCTCGTTGTCGATCCGCACCTGCCCCTCCCCCTCATGATTGGAGATCCGCTCAACCACCATCGCCCGCCTACCCACCAGCGCGGCCGCCCCAGTGCGCAGCGGTGGCCGCGAGGTCAGGCGCCGGTGCACCAGTGGCCTGACCGTCAGCAACGTGAGGATGGCGGCCGCGAGAAAGACCAGCCAGGCCACCGTCCCGCCAGCAGCCGCGGCGGCGACAGCCGCCAGGATGGCGGCCAACGCAAAGGGGGCGAGGAAGAAGCTCCCCGACCCGGCGAGAACCTCAGCGGCTCCGAACCCGCAGGCCACGACCAGCCAGATCAGCCAACCAGCCATCAGCTGCGAGCTTACTCCGGCCAGCGACTCGTCGACGCCCGTGGATTCCCGAAGTTTGCGGGCTCGTTAAACCTTCAGCTGACCAGCGCGCGCGCAAACTCGTCGGCATCAAAGGGCCGCAGGTCCTCCAACTGCTCACCGATGCCGATCAGCTTGACGGGGATGCCGAGCTCACCCGCGATGGCGAGGGCGATCCCGCCCTTGGCCGTACCGTCGAGCTTGGTCAGAACCAACCCACTCACCGGGATCGCCTGTGAGAACAGCTGAGCCTGACGCAGACCGTTCTGACCGGTGGTGGCATCCACCGTGAGCAGTGTCTCGTGAGGCGCGTCCGGAAGCTGCTTCCCGATCACCCGGCGGATCTTCGCCAGTTCGCCCATCAGATCGTCCTGTGTGTGCAGACGCCCGGCGGTGTCGACGATCACAACGTCTGCGTTGCCGTCGATGCCGGCCTGAACGCCCTCAAACGCGACCGACCCCGGATCGGTTCCCTCTGGTCCCCTGACAAACTGCGCACCAGCGCGCTGCGCCCACAACTCAAGCTGTTCCACCGCGGCCGCCCGGAAGGTATCAGCGGCGACCAGCACCACCCGATGGCCGAGCTCGCGACTGAGGTGGTGGGCGAGCTTGCCTGTCGTCGTGGTCTTGCCGGTGCCGTTCACACCCGCCATCAGGATCACGCTCGGCTTGGATCGCAGATCGATGTGGTCGTCACCGACGCGAGCGATCCCCGCCAGCAGCTCGGTCAGGCGAACGGTCAGCGCCTCGCCGCCACTGATGCCGCCCTCTGTCGCCTCTCGCTCCAGTTGCCCGACCACCTGCGCCGTCGTGCGGGCCCCGACGTCGGCATAGATCAGCGCCTCCTCGAGCCGCTCCCATGTCTCGTCGTTCACCTCCTCAAACAGAGTCGCCTGGATCTCAGCGCCCAGGGCCTGCCTGGTCTTGCGCAGGTTCTCTCGCAGCCGCGCGAACATGCCGCGCCGGCGCTCCGTTGACTCCGGCTGCGGCGCAGCGGCACCGTGGGCCGGGGCGCTTGTGATGAAGAGGTCACTCCACTCTCGTGCCATCGGCGGGCGACGTTAGCAACGCACCACGCGGTCCGCTCAGGTCGTGGCGATCAGCGCTAGGGTTGGCTCACGCCGCGACCCCACGGGCGGGGAGACGTCGTGAGACCACCTTGGAGACGCCGTCGCCGCCCATGGAGACGCCGTAGAGGGAGTCAGCCGCCTCCATCGTGCGCTTCTGATGGGTTACGACGATGAATTGTGCGCGGTCGCTGTAGGTGTCGAGCAGGTCCAGAAAGCGTGAGATGTTCAGGTCGTCGAGTGCTGCCTCAACCTCATCCATGATGTAGAACGGGCAAGGCTTCGCGAGAAAAACCGCAAACAGGAAGGCAAGAGCTGTCATTGACTTCTCGCCTCCCGACAGCAGAGTCAGGCGCTTCATCGCCTTGCCGGCAGGGGTGATCTCGATCTCAACACCCAACAGATCCTCCTCGGTTCCGTCCTGCCCTTCGTCGGCTTCAAGGTCGTCGGAGCCAACCGCAGCGTCAGAGGGGATCGACTCGCCGCCGATCACGTTTGCACGACCCTCGGCTCCTGCAACGAGCCGCAAGCGGCCGCTACCACCGGGAAACACGCGGGCTGCCAATTCCTCAAAGTTGCTCGCGGCAGCAGCGAAGGTCTGCTCGAAGGTCTCGCGGATCTGCCGGTCCGTGTCGCGGATCAAGCCCTCGAGCTCGCGCAATGCCGTCTCAAGGTCGGTGCGCTGAGTCTCCAGCTCCTCCACGTGTGCCAGCGCCTCCGCGTACTCGTCCTGCGCAAGCGGGTTGACAGGTCCGAGCTGCTCCCGCCGTTTGGCCAGCCGCTCCAGCCGCGTG
>JAKAED010000152.1 GCA_021820105.1 Actinomycetes bacterium
GACAGCGCCCGATCGATCGACTCTCGCGAGGTACCGCGGCGCTTTGCCACAGCAAGTGTAGCCAGGGAAAGCACGCGCTCCGGCTCGTGCCAGCTTGGCAGACCCGCCGCCACGTCACCGCCGACGATCAGGAACAGCTCGCTATCAGTCCACCTCGAGTGCAGTTCTGAAAGCGTATCGGCCGTATAGGACGGCCCCGTTCTGACCACCTCAAGATTCGAGACCTGGAAGCGCTGATCGCCCGCGATCGCGCGGCGGCAGAGCTGAAGCCGATGTTCGGCACCGGGGTCGTCCTCCAGGGGCTTGTGGGGCGGACGCCCAGCCGGGATCAGGATCACGCGGTCGAGCGCGAGTTGCAGGTAGGCCTCCTGGGCGCAGATCAAATGACCGATGTGCGGCGGGTTGAAGGTTCCGCCCAGGACGCCCACCCGTGCCCCAGGGTGGCCCGTGACGTGATCGGCTCCGTTTCGCGGCTCGTGCACGGACGCTGCTCGCGATGGAGGCTCAGCCACGGACCTGGCCCGAGCCCTCAATCAGGTACTTGAACGTGCAGAGTTCGCGCAGTCCGATCGGCCCGCGCACATGCAGCTTCTGGGTGGAGTTACCGATCTCCGCCCCCATTCCGAACTCACCACCGTCCGTGAAGCGCGTGGAGGCGTTGACATACACGCAGGCCGCGTCAACCTCGAGCTCAAATGCACGCGCGGCGGCTGTATCGGAGGTCACGATCGCCTCCGAGTGACCGCTTCCGTAGCGGTTGATGTGTTCGATCGCCTGACGGACGTCATCAACCACGCCGACGGCCAGGTCCAGGGCGAGATACTCGGTGGCCCAGTCATCGTCCGTGGCCTCCGTGATCTCCAGATCGCTGACCACCTGGCGCACGCGCCGGTCACCATGCAGCCTGACGCCCGCGAGCTGCAACGCCCGCAGTGCCCGCGGCAGGAACTCGGCGGCCACGTCAGCGTGCACGAGCAGCGTCTCGGCGGCGTTGCACACTCCCGGTCGCTGCACCTTCGCATTGAGCACGATCGCCTCTGCAGCATCGAGATCAGCGCTGCGGTCCACATAGACGTGGCAGTTGCCGGAGGCCGCGAAGATCACAGGCACGGTGGCGACGCCCTTGAGCGCCGCCTTCAGACCCTCGCCGCCGCGGGGGATGATGAGGTCAACGCTTCCGGTCTGCGTAGCGAGCTCAGCCAACTCCTCGCGGCCGCCGCCGGCAACCAGGGCAAGCGCACCGGCGGGGAGCCCCGCCTCCAGCGCCGCCTCAGCCGCGATTCCGGCGAGCACCGCGTTGGAGTGGGCCGCCGAACTGGATCCGCGCAGCACGATCGCGTTTCCCGATTTCAGACAGAGCGCAGCAGCGTCGATGGTGACGTTCGGCCGCGCCTCGTAGACGACCGCCACGACCCCCAGCGGCACCCGCACCTTGCGCACATCCAGGCCGTTCGGGAGCCGGAAGCCATCGATCACCTCACCGACCGGATCCGGCAGCGCCGCGATCGCCCTGGCTCCGGCAGCGATCGTCTCGATGCGGCGGGGATCGAGTGCCAACCGGTCAGTCAGGGCGGGGCTGAGCCCCGCCTCACGCCCCGTCTCCAGGTCCAGCGCGTTGGCCTGAAGGATCTCCTGTGTGCGATCGACGAGCGCGTCGGCGATTGCCTCGAGCGCGCGATTCTTAACGTCTGAGCCAAGCGTCGCAAGGGTTCGTGACGCCCGCTTGGCGCCGGCGCAGACCTCAGTGACTGTTGAAGTTGAGGCGATCATCGGATTTCAAAGACTACGCGAGCACGAAGTAGTCGCGATGGACGGCCTCATCGGCGGCGAGTGGCAGCAGGTCGCGTACAGCCCTCGACTTGAGCCCCCGGACGCGCCGCAGCTCCTCGGCTGAGTAGTTCGTGATGCCCTTCCCAACCGTCTGCCCGCCGTAGGTGACCTCGACCGCGTCACCGGCATCGAAGCTGCCGCTCACCTCGACCACGCCAACCGGAAGCAGGCTTGTCCCGCCCTCGCGCAGCGCCCGAGCGGCGCCCGCGTCGATGCGCACCGTCCCCCGGACAGGCTTGGCGTACTTCAGCCACAGCTTGAAGCTCGAGACCCGGTCAGCTCGGGCGAGGAAGGTGGTGCCGACCGTCTCGCCACGCGTGGCGGAGCAGATCACCCCCGCGCCCTGGCCATTCGCGATCACCGTCGGGATCCCAGCCGCCGTCGCCATCTCGGCGGCGACCACCTTAGATCGCATCCCACCGGATCCGAGCGAGGAGGTTTCCTGCGTGATCTCCAGCAGCTCGAGCTGCCCCAGATCGTCAACGCGAGTGACGAGCTCGGCAGCCGGATCGGCCCGGGGATCGGCGGTGAAGAGGCCGTCCGTGTTGGTCAGCAGCAACAGCCGCTGCGCCCCCACGAGGATTGCGACCTGAGCAGCAAGGAAGTCGTTGTCACCGAAGGAGATCTCGTCGGTTGTGGTGGTGTCGTTCTCGTTGATGATCGGAACCACACGCCACTCAAGCAGCTTGGCGAGCGTATGCCTGACGTTCAGGTAGTGAGTGCGAGCGCTCATGTCATAGAAGGTGAGCAGCACCTGAGCGCTCGGTACGCCCCTGGCCTGCAGCAACTCGTCATAGACCCGGTAGAGCTTTCCCTGGCCGATCGCGCTGGCTGCCTGTAACTCGTCGATCGGGCGCGATCGCGGTGAGGTCGTCGATTGCCGCCGACTTGGCGGGAACCCCATCACCCCGAGGCCGCGGGCAATCGCGCCGCTGGTGACGACGATCGGCTCATGGCCGTCCGCGTGCAGGGCGGCGACGTCATCGCAGATCTGCTGCAACACCTCGATCCGGACCGTTCCATCGTCATTGGCGACGACGCTCGATCCGAGTTTGATGACAACCGTGCTCATTGCCGGCGCTTGAGGTTACGGATCGAGCTCAAAGACGACTCCCGCGATCTCAACATCGTCGCCGGGCTCAAACCCCGCCGCCTCCAGCGCCCGGATCACGCCAAGACCGCGCAATCGGCGTTCCAGATGAGCCAGTGCGTCCTCATTGTCGAGGTCGTAGCGGGCCACAAGCTTCTCAATCCCCTCGCCTTCCACCACAAACGCGCCCCCGTCGCCGTGCGTCACACGGAACCCACGCGCGGGTGCAGGTCGGAACGTGCGGTGCTCCGGCAGGTCGTGCAACTGAGTGTCTGTCACTCCGCCACCGGCCCGCTGGCCGGTGGCGTCGTCCGCCTCCGCCCGCACGGGCACTCGGCGCAGCAGTTCGGTGGCAAGCTCGTCGAGCCCCTGTCGAGTTGCCGACGAGGTGAGCAGCACCGGCACCTCCCCCATCCGCCGCTGCCACTCCCGGCGGACCTGTTCACCCTGCTCGGCAGTGACCAGATCGGCCTTGGACAGCGCGATGATCCGCGGAAGCTCGGCCAAGCGCTGTTGGTAGAGCGCAAGCTCGCGCTCCACCGTCTCAAAGTTCGCAGCCGGGTCCGATCCGTCCACCGGCGCCAGGTCCAACACGTGCACCAGCAGCCGCGTGCGCTCCACGTGCGCCAGAAAGTCGTGTCCCAGGCCGATCCCATCAGCAGCTCCCTCAATCAGCCCGGGGATGTCGGCTATGACCAGCTGGCGATCATCGTGGTGCAGGGTGCCCAGCACCGGCGTGAGCGTTGTGAACGGATAGTCGGCAACCTTCGGCGTGGCGCGTGTCAGCACGGAGATGAGCGACGACTTGCCGGCGTTGGGTAGCCCCACAAGGCCGACGTCGGCCAGCAGCTTGAGCTGCAGCGTCAGCCAGCTCTCATCGCCGGCCAGCCCACGTTCAGCGAAGCGGGGGCTCTGTCTGGTGGAACTGGAGAAGTGGCGGTTGCCGCGCCCGCCGGAGCCACCGGCGGCGACCACAGCTCGCTGTCCCGGCCGGACCAGATCATGCTGGGTGCCATCCGCCTCGACCAGGACCTCCGTGCCAGGCGGCACGGGTACCTCCAGGGTCGGGCCATCGGCACCGTGGCGTTGAGATCCCTGACCATGGGCTCCCCGCTTGGCCTTGAAGTGCAACTGCCTGCGGAAGTGCTCCAGGTCTCTGTAGGAGTCATCGCAGACCAGCACCACGTCACCACCGCGGCCGCCGTCGCCCCCGTCCGGTCCTCCCTTGGGCACGTGGGCCTCACGACGGAAGCTCATGCAACCGTCACCACCGCCGCCGGCCTGTACGTGAATTCGAGCCTTGTCTTTCATGATGGGGCGCTTGAAGCGTAGATCCGATCTTCTCCGTATAGGCTGTGCCTGCTCAGAACTCGATCGGAGGTGTCAGAAGTGAAGTCCCTACTGGAAGACTTCAAGAAGTTCCTTGTGAAGGGCAACCTCGTGACCGTGGCGGTTGCGTTCGTCATGGGCGTCGTCTTCGCTGCACTGGTGAAGGCACTGATCGCCGACCTGATCACACCGGTGATCGCACTCATCGTCGGCAAGCCCAACTTCGGCTCGCTCTCCTTCACGATCAACTCGAGCCATTTCATGTACGGCGACTTCATCAACGCGCTGTTCACCTTCGTCACCACAGCGGCGGCGGTCTTCTTCTTTGTGGTGAAGCCCTACGAGATGTGGGACAGCCGCCGGCAGAAGGACGACCCGAGCGTCAAGGACTGCCCTGAATGCACAACCAAGATCCCGGCTGCCGCGCGGCGCTGCCCGCAGTGCACAGCGGTCCTTGAGGACCCGCTGGCTGCCTGACCAGGTGCTGGCGCTGGCGGGCGCTGCGGCGCCCGCCAGCGGAGCCAAAGTCAGATCAGGCGGCGTCTGGGGACGGCTGAACGCTGATCACGCGGCCCTTGCGACCGCGGCCGAACTGCACGACGCCGGCGGACTTGGCAAAGATCGTGTCGTCCTTGCCGATGCCGACGCCGTCACCTGGGTGAAAGCGCGTGCCACGCTGGCGAACGATGATCTCGCCGCCGGTCACTGTCTGACCGGCAAATACCTTGACGCCAAGTCGCTGCGCATTGGAATCGCGTCCGTTGCGGGATGAGCCGAGGCCCTTCTTATGCGCCATCTTCCGTCACCTCCGCAGCGGCCTTTGCCTTGCTCGAACGCGAGGCTGAGGCCAGCTTGATGTTCTTGATCTCGATGCGGGTCAGTTCCTGGCGGTGCCCGTTACGGCGCTTGTAACCGCGCTTGGGCTTGAACTTGACGACGCGGAGCTTGGGGCCACGCTCGTGGCCGATGACCGTGGCCGCTACCTCAACCTTGGCCAGGTCGTCACCATCGACAACCTGGTCACCGTTGACGTAGAGCAGCGGGGTCAGCGACACGCTCTCGCCGTCCTGGACGGGCAGCCGCTCAATGAGCAGGTTCTGTCCTTCCTGGACGCGGTATTGCTTGCCGCCTGTCTTGACGATTGCGTACATGATCACTCTGAGGACGTTTCTTCGGCCGTTGAGGCCACACCGGCTTTGGCCGTGGAGCGCCTGCGCCCTCCACGCCGGCCACGTCGCCGGACGGCCGATTCTACGTCATCCGTAGCGGCATCGGCCGGCTCCTCGGCCACAGCTTCGTCGCTCACCTTAGCAGCGTGTTCAAACTCAGCTTCCACGACAGCTGCTGATGTTGCTTGTTCAGCGTCCGCCACCTCCACCGGTTTGGCGACCCGACGGCGTCTGCGCGGGGTCGCGGCCGGTGCCGGCTCTGGCGCCGGTGCCTCATCGGGAGCCGCCACCGCCTCCGTGGGGGCGGTCACCTCAGCCGGCTTGCTCGGTTCAGATTGCTTGGCCGGTTCCACCGGTTTGGGTGCCCGTGCACGCGGCGTTGCGGGCTTCGCCGGCGCGGGCGCGGGCGCTGATGTGTCTGCGGGCGGCTGATCGATCGGGGTGGCGATCGCCTCAGTGCGCCCCACCTGCTCGATACGCACAAGGCGCTTCTGGCCGACGGCGCGCTCCGCACCCTTCACGCAGATGATGTAGCCGTCCACCTTGGCAACACCATCCCCAGCGCTGTACATGTGTGGCTCGATGATCTCGAGGTAGACCTCCTCACCCTCCCGGAACGGCAGCGCCCGCTCCAGCACCTGCTCCCGATCAGCCTCCATCAGCACGGCAAAGTGCTCCAGCGGCAGGCCCTCTGAGCCCTCAAAGTGGAACCACTTGCCGGTGTCCGCCTCGATCGCGCGCAGCACCCGCGCGTCGTGCCCGGTGAACTCCTGGCTGACACGCGGGTTCATCTGGATCAGCAAAGCCTCCTGCTGCACCTGGGTTGCGAGTTCACGCATCCGGCGCTCAAACTCGATGGCGATCGTCTCCTCGGACTTGATCACTCCCTCCCCGTGACAGGTCGGGCAGGCGCGGGTCATGATCTCCCGCACTCCCTCGGTCACGTTTTGGCGGGTCATCTCGACCAGGCCCAGCGGTGAGATCTCAACCACAAAGGTCTTGGTCCGGTCCTCGTCAAGCGCCTTGCGCAGTGTTTTCAGGACGGCATCGCGGTTGCGGGCACGGGCCATGTCGATGAAGTCGATGACGATGATGCCGCCGATATCGCGCAGCCGCAACTGCCGCACCACTTCGTCAGCTGCTTCGAGGTTCGTCTTGGTGATCGTGTCCTCGAGTCGTGCGCTCTTGCCCTTGCCGGTGAAACTGCCGGAGTTGACGTCCACGACCGTGAGCGCCTCGGCGTAGTCGATCACCAGGTAGCCGCCACTTGGCAGATCAACGCGCCGGGAGAGCGTCGAGTCCAATACGCGATCCACGCCGAACGCCTCAAACAGCGGCCGCGGCTCGCTCCAGAGCTCCACCTGCTCGACCAGCTCCGGAGCGGTTCGGGAGAAGAAGGAGACAAGGCGGTGGTGCTGCTTCTCGTCGTCGACGATCGCCCGCTCAAACTCCCCCGAGTAGATGTCGCGCACGACCCGCACCGAGAGGTCGGCCTCCTGGAACGCCAGTGACGGTGCCTCGGTCATCTCGACACGCTTCTGGAGGACCTCGTTGAGCTTGAACAGGTAGAGCAGCTCCCGCTCCAGGTCGGCTCGCTTGGCCCCCTGCGCGGCGGTGCGGATGATCGCGCCGGCGCCCTTCAGATCGAGCTTTGCGGCCTCCTTGCGCAGGCGGTCGCGCTCCCGCTCGTCGAGCCGGCGGGAGACTCCTATCCCTTCACCGTAAGGCGCGTAGACCATGTAGCGGCCAGCGATCGTGAGGTCCATCGAGAGGCGGGCGCCCTTGGTCTTGAGCGGGTCCTTGACCACCTGCACAACGATCTCCTGCCCAGGTTTGAGCAGGTCGGTGATCTGCGTTGCGTCACGGCCGGATCCGCGGCCGCGCCTGGGCGCCTCGACCCCGGGCAAGACGATCTCATCCACGTGCAGAAAGCCGTTCTTGTCAAGGCCGATGTCGACGAACGCGGCCTCGAGTCCGGGCAGCACGTTGTCCACACGCCCCTTGTAGATGTTGCCGACGATCGAGCGCGCGCCGCGCCGCTCCAGATAGAGCTCGGCGACCTCATAACCGGCCGCAGGGTTGGCGGATCGCCGACGCCGGCGAGAGCCGGTGGTGGTGCGGGGAGCGGCCTCGCCGGCTCCCTCAAGCAGCGCCACCCGCGTCTCGCCGCGGTCGACACTCACCAGAACTTGCTTCTTCAATTTCCTTCGTCCTTCCTAAGTTGTCTGCCCGAGGCTCGCAGCGCTCAGGCTAAGTGGGGCGGCGGCGGCCAGGCCGAGCGGGCCAGGCCGACGCCGTCAAACGATCAGCACCCTGGCCTTGCCGAACGATGCGACCCGCGCCTGAACGTGGATCGACTGCAGCAGGCCGATGGCGATAAAGGTCGTGAGCACCGATGACCCGCCGTACGCCATCAGCGGCAGCGGAATACCGGTGACCGGCATGATCCCTAGGTTCATGCCGATGGTCACAAAGATCTGGAACATGAACATGGCCAGAATCGACCCGGCGATCAGCGTGCCGAACAGATTCTTGGCCATTGTCACGATCCGTAATGTGCGCCAGATCAGGAGCGCGTACAGGGACAGCACCACTGCGGCACCGGCGAACCCATACATCTCGCCCAATGTCGCAAACACGAAGTCACTGCTGGCCTGGGGGATGAACCCACCCGTGGCCTGGCTGGCCCGTGTGGGGCCAGTGCCGGTCTTCTGCCCGGAACCGAGTGCGATCTCGCCCTGATTCAGCTGGTAGCAGGCGGGGTCGCTGGGGGTGCAGTTGGCCGGCGGGTTGATGAAGGTGGTGAGTCGCTGCATCTGGTAGGGACGCAGCACGTGCACGCCAACCGCGGGCGCAACCGTCAGCACAATCACCGACGCGACCACCACCAGCGCTCCCAGGGCCGCCAGGTGCTTCCAGCTGACCCCGAGGAAGAAGATCACGGCGCAGGCGATCAGACCGTAGATGAGCGCGTCGCCAAGATCCTTCTGGCCCATCACGATCATCGCCGGGATCAGCCCGAGCAGCAGGATGCGCGCGGTTGTGCGGTGCTCGCTCATCCGGCGCGAACGCTCAACCGCAAAGGCTGAGAGCGCCAGGATCAGCAGCACCATGCCAAACGCCGAGGACTGGAAGCTCAGTCCCGGCAG
>JAKAED010000153.1 GCA_021820105.1 Actinomycetes bacterium
CTACCCGCCGACCCGCTCGAGCGCGACGCGCTAGCGCACCGCCTCGTCGCCGAACGTTGCCTCTACGGGGTCGACAAGAACCCGATGGCGGTCGAGATGGCCAAGCTCTCGCTCTGGCTGATCACGCTCGCCAAGGACCGGCCGTTCTCCTTCGTCGATCACGCCCTGCGCGCCGGTGACACCCTGCTCGGGGTCACGGACCTCCGCCAGCTGCGCGTCGCGCACCTCGACCCGGCGCATCACCGGCAGGCGAGCTTCGAGCTCGGCTTACAGGAGATCGACACAGCGGTTGAGCGTGCGCTCGCGCTCCGCCGCGAGCTCGAGGCGTTCATCGTGCGCGACATCGCTGATGCCGAACGCAAAGCCGTGCTGCTCGCCCAGGCCGAGACTGCACTGGGTGACGCCAAGCTGCTCGGCGACTTGATCGTCGCTGCCGCATTGGTCGGCATCGAGGACGCCGACCCCCTGAACGGGCCGGACGTCGCTCGACGCATCCGCACGCTGCTCGATCACGATCTTCCCGATCCTGGTCGCGCCGTCGCTCGCACCGAGCTGCGTGCGCTGGCCGATGACTGGCTGATCGAGCGCCGCCGGGCTGTCGGTGAGGTGCCCGAGGTGATCTGGGATGACCGCGAGCCGTTTCACTGGGCGCTTGAGTTCCCCGAGGTGTTCGAGCGTGGTGGGTTTGACGCGATCGTCGGCAACCCGCCGTTCCAGGGCGGGCAGAAGATCACCGGCGCGCTCGGTAGCTCATACCGGGATTACCTCGTGAGATGGCTCGCCGCCGGTCGGAGGGGAAGCGCTGACCTCGTCGCGTACTTCTATTTGCGCGCCGCGTCACTGTTGCGGACAACGGGGGACTTTGGGCTGATCGCGACCAACACCCTCGCACAGGGAGATACCCGCGAGGTTGGCCTCGAACGTCTGGTAGATGAGGGCTGGACGTTTCATCGCGCCGTCTCCTCCGAGCCGTGGCCGGGCGGCGCGAGCCTCGAAATGGCGACCGTCTGGGCGCACCGAGACACCTGGGCCGCGAGCGTTACGCTCGACGGGGTCGAGGTCGCCGGCATCACACCGTCTCTCGCCACCCGCAGCCGCGTCGAAGGACCGGCCCACCGCCTGCAGGCGAACGCTGGCCGTTCATTCATTGGTTCGTACGTCCTCGGGATGGGCTTCGTGCTCTCGCCTGATGAAGCCGCCGCGATGATCGATGCCGACCCACGGAACGCCGAGGTGATAAGGCCGTACCTCGTCGGTGAGGATCTCAACTCCCGCCGTGACGGCTCGCCGTCACGCTGGGTCATCGACTTCCGCGACTGGCCAATCGAACGCGCACAGGAGTACATCGAGCCGTTCGCGCGCGTCGAGGCGTTGGTGCGCCCCGAGCGCGAGAAGAACAAGCGCGAGGTTCGGCGCATCCGCTGGTGGCAGTTCGCCGAACGTTCACCGAATCTGTACCGTGCGATCGCCGGGCTCGATCGCTGCATCGCGATCACGATCACTAGCCGTACTGTCCAGCCGGTGCTTGTCCCGACGGGTGGCGTATTCGGACACAAGCTCACCGTTTTCGCTTATGACGACGAGGCGCATCTGGCCCTGCTCTCTAGCTGGATTCATCGTGAGTGGGCGATCTCACGCGGGTCAACGATGCGGACGGACCCGAACTACACGCCTTCCGACTGTTTCGAGACTTTCCCTCAGCCCGCGTTGACCGACGCCGTTGGCATCCTCGGCAGGGAGTTGAACGCGCACCGCGCGGCACTGATGCTGGATCGCCGGGAGGGGCTGACGAAGACGTACAACCGCGTGCATGATCCAGAAGATCATGCCGACGACATCGTGCGGCTGCGGGAGTTGCACGTGCAGCTTGACCATGCTGTTCGGGACGCCTACGGCTGGAGCAACCTCGAGCTTGGCCACGGCTTCCATGAGACCAAGTTCGGTGTGCGGTACACGTTCGCGCCGGGACCGCGGCAGGAGGTGCTCGACCGGCTGCTCGAGCTGAACCACGAGCGCTACGCGGACGAGGTCAGTCGTGGCCTGCACGCCAAGGCCAAGACCAAGGTCAAGTCGAAGGCACAGGTGGCGCCGGATGGTGTGATGGGGTTGTTCGACCATGTCTGAGTCGACCCTTGCGCGGACCGGCCCGCAGCTCCGTGAGGAGCTCGAGCAGCTGATCCGTGACGACCTGATCGGACCTGCGGGCGGTCCGGAAGAGGAACTCGAGGAGGCGCCGATCGACCGGTACTTGCTTGGACTGCTCGCCCCGCAGTTCCGCCCAGGTTCGGTCCCGTCAGCACCGCCATCCAGCGAAGACGTGGAGCTTGATGACGACTTTGTCGCCGCCGAGCAGCTGCCCGAAGATGACCTTGCCGATGGCGGCTCCACGGCGGATGAGGGTGAGGAGGGGCGCGCTGAGGACCGCCCGCCCGCGGTGGAGCAGCTCGTGCCCTCGTCGTTCGGGTTGACCTTCGCGGTTGACGCGGACTGTGCTGAGGTGATCGTGCAGGCAGCTTGGGGTGCCTATAGCCGTGAGACCAGTGCCGAGCGGTTGAATCGTGACGGCCGGCCAGCGCGGGTCTGGCGCCGGCGGCAGTGCGGTGGGCAGGTGCAGATTGCGCTGCGCGGCGCGGGCGCGATCGGTCCGCTCGTCCCCGATCCGGCCGAGCCGGAGGTTGTGATCCGAGGCCTCGCGCGCCGCCGCGATGGTGAGCTGCTCGTCTCGCTGTTCCTCATCAACGGCAAACCGGCGGGCCGTGAACGCTCTGCCGCGGATTGGCTCTGCCAGGCGTCGCTGAGGGTCGCGGGCCGTGGGGGCGAGGCGGTGTTCGTGCGCCGCTCGCTGCCGGCCTCGGAGTTTGCGCCTGAGGTTGATCGTGAGGAGCTCGCCGGATTGGAGATGCTGTTTCGCGATTGTGTTGAGCTGGCTGTCGGGCACGGGGTGGGGGTGGAGGTCGCGGAGGCGCCCGGTGTGCCCGGCCGGGGGGTTCGGATCACCACGGAGGCGATGCCGACCCAGGAGGTTCCTCGCACCGACGCTCCGACCGCGGAGGACTTCACCGATACCGCGATTTGGGAGCCGTTCACCGCGGCTGTACCGGCGCTCGACATGAAGACGATCGCCGAGACCGACGACTCGCTCCTACCGGAGCTGCTGCAACCGCTCGCCGATGCCTACTCCGCCTGGATCGACTCCCAGGAACGCCGGATCGACGAACCGGACCAGGGCCTCGGCCCGTATCGCGGGAAGGCCCGTGATCACATCGCCGCCGCCCGTTCCGCGCTCGCACGGATCCGCGCCGGTATCGACCTGCTGACCGATCCTGACGCGGCCGCCGCGTTCCGCTTCGCGAACCATGCGATGTGGCAGCAGCGCGTCCACACGCTCGCGGCTGAGGCGCGCCGGGGCGATCCAGCTCTCAAGCTCCACGCCGCTGTCGCCGCCGCTGATGTGCCCAAGAATCGGTCGTGGCGCCCGTTTCAGCTCGCCTTCGTGCTGCTGACCCTGCCTTCGCTGGCTGACCCCAGTCACCCAGAACGCAGCGATGATGGCGGGCTTGTTGACCTGCTGTTCTTCCCGACCGGTGGCGGCAAGACAGAGGCTTACCTCGGCCTGACCGCGTTCGCGCTCGCGATCCGCCGCCTCCAGGGGACGGTCGCCGGCCGCGACGGGTCAGCCGGAGTGGCCGTGTTGATGCGCTACACGCTGCGGCTGTTGACGCTGCAGCAGTTCCAGCGGGCCGCAGCGCTGCTCTGTGCGTGTGAACTTCGTCGCCGTGCCCTATACGGCACCGGTGAGACCGGTGAGCAGCGTCGGTGGGGGCAGACGCCGATGCGGATCGGCCTGTGGGTCGGGCAGGCGTCGACCCCGAACCGCACCGAGGATGCCGAGCAGTGGGTCAAACAGGCACGCCAGCGCAGCGGCGGTGTGCGCGGCTCCTCACCGCTTCAGTTGACGCGCTGCCCGTGGTGCGGCTCGGCGCTCGAGGGCGGGCGCGACATCGAGGTCGACGTGCACCGCGGCCGCACCCTGATCAGCTGCTCAGACATCGGCGGTGAGTGCGCGTTCACGCCCCGCGCCAGCCCTGGTGAAGGACTGCCCGTGGTGGTCGTGGATGAGGAGGTGTACCGCCTGCTGCCGGCGCTCGTCATCGCCACCGTTGACAAGCTCGCGCGCATGCCGTGGGAGGGCCGCGTCCAGGCGCTGTTCGGGCAGGTCTCCCGCCGCTGCGAGCGCCACGGCTACCTCACCGCCGGTGAGGAGCACCCCGGCTCACACCCCAAGCACGGTGTGCTGCCCACCGCGTCCGTGCTCGATTGTGAGCCGCTGCGCCCGCCGGACTTGATCATCCAGGATGAGCTGCATCTGATCTCCGGGCCGCTCGGCAGCCTCGTTGGCCTGTATGAGACCGCTGTTGACGAGCTCTGCTCCTGGTCAATTGACGGGCAGGCGGTCCGGCCGAAGGTGATCGCCTCCACAGCCACCATCCGCCGTGCCGGCGATCAGGTCGCACGGCTGTTTGACCGCCGACTGGCGGTCTTCCCGCCGCCTGGTCTCGACGCGCGTGACTCGTTCTTCGCGCTCCAGCGCGACCAACCGGGCGACAGTGCGGAGCGCCCCGGGCGGCTGTATCTCGGGGTGTGCGCGCCCGGGCGGCGCTTCAAGCAGGTCCTGATCCGTACCTATGTCGCGCAGCTTCGCGCTGCCTGGATCGTGCTCGGCCGCCAGCCAGGCAGTGAGGCCGACGCCTACATGACCCTGGTCGGGTATTTCAACTCGTTGCGTGAGCTCGGTGGCATGCGCCGCCTGGTCGAGGATGACATCCAGAACCGTCTGTTCGGTGGCCCGGGTGGCGAGGGTCGTGGCCGCCTGATCATTGAGGAGCTGACCTCGAGAAAGACCGCAGCAGACATCCCCGACGTGCTCGACCGCCTCGGTCTTGACCGGCCATCCCAGGATTCCCGCAAACAGCGCCGGGACGGCGATCCGTACTCGATCGACGTGCTGCTGGCCACAAACATGATCTCCGTCGGCGTCGACGTGCCACGGCTTGGGGCGATGGTTGTCGCCGGCCAGCCAAAGTCAACGAGCGAGTACATCCAGGCCACCAGCCGTGTTGGCCGCCGCCACCCCGGGCTCGTGTTGACGGTGTACAACTGGGCGCGGCCGCGTGACCTCTCGCACTATGAGACGTTCGCGCACTATCACCGCACGCTCTACCGTCAGGTCGAGGCGTTCTCGGTCACACCGTTTGCCCCGCGCGCGCTTGATCGCGGCCTGACCGGTGTGCTCGCGTCGTTGCTTCGCCTCGGCGGGCCCGAGTGGAACCCCAACTCGGCGGCCGCCAACGTCGACCCGGCCGCCGCTCGCGCCCAGCAGGTGAAGCACGCAATCCGCCATAGGGCCGACCGTCAGCTCACCGGCGACGGCGCCGCCCAACTGGCGGATCGCCTCGACGTGCTGCTCGACGCCTGGAAAGCCGAAGCCTCCGTCGGGCAGCGCACGCTCGTCTACCAGGCCCGTGGCAAGAGCGACACTGATGTCTCGCTCCTGCACGAGCCCGGCATCGAGGGATGGGATGAATGGACCGTCCCGACGTCGATGCGCAACGTTGAGCTGGCTGTGCCGCTGAAGCTCCGTCCCGAGGCGATCTCCGCGCCACGGGACGCGTGGCAGCCACCGCAGCGCTCAGCGCCGCTGCCTGACCCAGGGGCCCAGTCGTGAGGGATCGCAGCCACGTCGGTGAGCTGCGGCCGAGCCAGCTGATGCACACCTATGGCGTCGGCGCGACCGTCGAGCTGCCCGAGCTGACGACCCTCGTGCTCGGCCTGGACGACTGGCCGCGCGCGCTTGGAGAACCGGTCTCCGAGCCACGGCTGCTCGCCGCGGTACGGGCTGCGCTCGGGCCGCAGGTCGAGCAGCTCCTGACCCCGCCGGTCGTACCCGACGGAGACAGCTCAGGTGTCCCGGTCTCGCCATTTCCACGCTGGTTGCGCTGCCCGGTCTGCAGCCGACTCGCCTCGGTCGACAGTGGTGTGTTCAAACTCCGGGAGGAGCCGTGGCGACCAGAACGCACCCGCTATGTGCATGAGGGTTGCCCGCGCACCAAGGCCACACGCCCCCCGACAGCGTTTCCTGCCCGTTACCTGATGGCTTGCCAGAACGGCCACATTGACGACTTCCCGTGGGTCGAGTTCCTCCACGGACCGGCCTCCTGTCTCGGCACCTTGAAACTCCGTGAGCTTGGGACCGGCGGCCGTCCCGGTGACGTGCAGCTCGAGTGCGATACGTGCGGCCGGCGCCGCAGGCTCTCCCAGGCCTTCGGTGAGGACGCCAAGCCGTTTCTGCCACCCAGCTGTCGAGGCCGCCACCCGCACCTCGGCATCGGCGAACATTGCGACCAGGAGCCCGTTACGCTACTGCTCGGCGCCAGCAACGCCTGGTTTCCGGCCATCAGCTCAGCCCTAGCGATCCCCTCAGCCGCCGGCGAGCTCTCGCAGGCAATCGACGACGCCTGGGCGATCCTCGGGCTGCTCCCGCCCGGCGAACAGTTCCTCGACGTCACCCTCACCACCAACCCAGAGCTCAAACGGCTACGCACGCTCCGCGACCGGCTCGGGCTCCAAGCTGTCTCTGCCGCAGTCGACGCTCGCCGTGACGGCAGCGATACCGGCACGGATGTCGCAGACCTGCTGACACCCGAATGGCGCGTACTCACCGCGGCCGACGAGGTCCCCGAACAACCCGACTTCAAGCTACGCAGGGTCGACATCCCCGTTGCGCTCACCGGCCTGGTCGCCGATGTGGTGCTAGTCGAACGGCTACGCGAGGTCAGCGCGCTTCGCGGCTTCACACGCCTCAGTGCGCCTGATGAGCTCGGCAGCGGTGGCGGCAGAATCGTGCGGCTCTCGCGCGACGCGCCACGCTGGCTGCCCTGCAGCGAGGTGCGCGGTGAGGGCATCTTCATCCGCTTCGACGAAGCGCGAGTGACGGCCTGGGAAGACACCTACCGCGAATCCGGGCTCTCTGGCGTCCTACGCGACGGCCATCGAGCCTGGCGTGAACGCCGAGGTCTCGATCCCGACGAAGCGTGGCCAGGCGAGCGCTACGTGCTGCTGCACACCTTCGCGCACGCGCTCATCCGTGAGCTCGCGCTCGAATGCGGTTACACCGCCTCTTCGATCCGCGAGCGCATCTACGCCAACACCCCAGACGCCGACGGTGAAGCGATGGCCGGCGTACTGCTCTACACCGCCGCGCCCGACAGCGAAGGCACGCTCGGTGGCCTCGTGTCGCTCGGCGAGCCAGACCAGCTCGGACCGCTCGTCCGCCACGCGCTCGAACGCGCGCAGCTCTGCTCATCAGACCCGCTCTGCTCAGAACACGACCCGCGCATCGACGGATCCGTTCACCTCGCCGCCTGCCACGCCTGCCAGTTCGCCTCTGAAACCTCGTGCGAGCGTGGCAACCGCTTCCTGGACCGCGCCGCACTGGTCCAAACACTCGCAGACCGCGGCGCCGACCGTGACACCGCGTACTTCAGCAGCATCCAGGCGTGAGCGTCGCTACCGCCGTTGACAACCTAATGGTCCGCCTCACCGACGCCCAGCTCGCGAGCCTCGCCACCGCATGTGAACCACTGCCTCGGCCGGGCCCCGCGTGCATCGCAGCGCTGGCAGGGGCATCGCCCGCCGCGGTCGACTCCGTCAAGGAGCTCAACGACGCCTGGGCCGCCGATCCAGCGATCACCGGCGCCGGCATCGCACTCGCGATACGCATCGGCGCGGCATCTCGTCGACGACTCCGGGACGCCCGCCCCAGGCCTGTGTGGACTGGACCGGGCTCGGTGGGGGAGCAGCGGCTCACCGCCGCAGTGCTCCACGAACTGCTCACCGGAGCAGAGGAGCGGATACTGCTCGTCTCGTACGCCGCCCACACACTTCCCGAGGTCGCCGATGACCTCCGCGCCGCCGTCACGCGCGGATGCGAGGTCGACGTGGTATTCGAGACCGCAGAGGACAATGATGCCTTCAAGGGCAACGACTCAGCCTTCGTCACGATCAAAGGCATCAATCGCTGGCGCTGGCCAGCCGAGCAACGCGACGGCGGCGGCGCATTACACGCAAAGCTCCTCATCATCGACGGTCAACGCGCCCTGGTCGGCTCCGCCAACCTCACCCGCCACGCCCTGAACCTCAATCTCGAAGTTGGCGTTGTGGTCGCAGACCCAGAAGTGGCCGGCGCGCTCGAGACACACATCCGCGGCCTGATGCGATCGGGCGACCTGCGGCCCACGTGAGATACCCGCCGGACGTCTATCTGTTTGTAGACGCTCGGCCGAATGACAGCGAAGCCGTGTCAGCGAACGTGCGTTCGTCGACCAAGCCACCGGCAGCTCAGCGAGCGCTTGGGCCATCGTAGGATCAAAGCGGCCACGTCTACCAGACCCGGCTTATCGGCATGTACAGCCCGCCAAGCTCCTTCAAATATCACGCTCAACTGGTGGCATCGCGCGAGACGAGTTAGTGGCATCTCGCGAGCTTTGACAGCAAGCGCCAGCGTCA
>JAKAED010000154.1:0-3124 GCA_021820105.1 Actinomycetes bacterium
GTCAGCTCGACCGTTGTGCTCCCACCAGTCCAGCGGATAGTCGGCGCCGGACGCGGCCTTTGGAAGATCCGGCGGGGGGTTGAATACCCGCGCTGGGTTTTGGAGCGGGCCGCGGCACATCACTGTGACGCACCAGTGGGCGCATGACGGGCGGCGCGAGGTGAGCAGTGGAAACACTTTCCGGGCGACGATCTGGGAGACCCAGGTGAGCCCGGCCTGCTCGGCTGCGTACTGGACGTGACAGGACTGTTGAGGTCCGGTCACGATCGCGAGTTGACCTCCGTTGCGAAGGATCGAGGCGGCTGCGCTGATCCATCGGTAGGAGAACTCGGCGTAGGCGCTGGGGTGAATGTCGACGTAGCCGTCGAGGACCTTGCTGTTGTCGCGACGGTAGCCGTGGCCGTCGGCGAAGTGGCCTGCTCCCCGCGCAAGCGCGTAGGGCGGGTCGCAGAGGACGAGGTCAACGGGCTCCTCGACGGTGTTCAGTAGCTCTACCGCGTCTTGTACTCGCATCTCGACACCGGCAAGCTCCCAGCCGGCGTTGAGCAGCATCAGCCGGGAGGGCTGCTCGGGTGTGCCGTGGATCAGCCACGTTGCCCGATCGACCCGCTGGGCGATGCCTTTGGCCTTGGCGTTCGCCAGCCAGCCACGCACGCGATGCTTCCACACGGTGTCGGTGTGGTGCCGGTCGCTGACGGGGGAGTGGCCGTTGTCGCGGGAGACATCGACGGAGGCCTCACACAGCGAGTAGAGCTCGTCGAGCGTGTAGGTTCCCGATCGTAGGGTCCGGAGCAGGTCGGTCTCGCTCTCAAGCATCGCTGTTGACTCCATAGTCCTGGCGGGTCAGCTCGACGCCGTGGCGGTCGTAGACGATCACCTCAAGCCCGGTGGTGGGGCGGGAGAGGTCAAACGGCTGGTCGGGGATGTAGAGGAAGTGCACCTCGAGCTCGCCTGTTTCGATCGCTGCGCTGGTGAGGCGGGATCCGGCGTCGGGGATCAGCCACGAGTGGAGGGCGAGGTGTCCTGAGCCTGGCGAGGCGTAGGTGTCTGCGCGGGAGCTGACCGCCTCGGCCTGCTCAATGCTTACAGGGACCTCAACGAGGCTGCCGGCGGCGAGGACTTCCTGCGGTGAGACGTGCGGTGCGCTGTTGGTCATGGGTGAGTCGATCCGATGCGAGATGGGTTAGAAGAGGGAGAGGGCGACGCCCTGCGGACGAAACGGCGCGGTCTCGATTTCGAGACGCTCGCGTGCCTGCTCGTGAAGCTCGTCAAGCTCGGCGAGGACCTGGTCGGTCCAACCGACGAGCGACCGGATGTCCGTGAGGCTGCGGACGGGTGGCACGTCGGCCGGGCCGTTGTTGAGGCGACGCATGGGGATCTCGTTGCGCTGCCATTCCAGGTTGCGGGCGTAGTCGTCGGCAAGGTCGGCGAGCACGGCGTCGGAGAGGGTTTCGTGAACGACGTCGGCTTTGATCGCGGCTGGGCTGCTGGCGCCGGACAGAAGCGAGCGCATCTGGGAGGCGTACCGCTCCATGTCGCCGCTGCCGCCGAGGGGGTAGGGAACGTGGCGGCCGCCGCCGCCGCATGAGGTCTGCTTGGGGGCGCTGAGAAGCGGCGAGGCCTGGTTGTGCGGGTATTCGTGCGGTTGCTTGACGTGAACCCAGTGGCGCCAGTCGACCTCGTAGAAGACGATCTCTGGATGCTCGGTCAGGAGGGTTAGGAGTGCGATGAACGCGGGGCATCGCATGCGCTCGTCGGCCCATAGGTCGGCCCGGTTGGCGTCGGTGTGCGGCGGCAGCGACCCAGACGGGAGGCCGACGCGCTTTTCGGCCTCGGTGAGCGGGATCACGTGCCACGCCCAGCCGGGGGCGCTGTTGCGAACTTCGCAGTTGCGGTCCGAGTCCCAGGTTGTGCTTATCGGAAGCAGGACGCCCTCGCCGGTGAGCAGGTCGACCGCTTCGGTTTGCGAGATGCCTTGGTGGTGATAGCCGGCGTGGACTCGCACGTAACGGTCGCCGTAGCCGGGTTCGGTTACGTGCAGGGTGCTGTAGAGGTGGGCCATTCGGGCTCCTGGTGGGACGGCGCGGGGGTTGCGAGAGGTGAACGCGAGCAGGCGCGTACGCGACTGCTTCGATCGCCCGCAACCCCCGCCGCGGCTCTGTTGGCTCAGGCGGCGAGCGCGGCTTCCGACTCAGCGTGCGTCGGGGGCTCGGCCTGAATGTCAGGCGTGGCGTAGCGCTCGCGGTCCTGCTGTTCCTTGCGGTCCTGCATCAGCTTCTCGATGCGAGTGACCTCGGCCTGCGCGTCAGTGAGCGCCTGCTGGCCCTTGAAGGCCTCGCCTGTTGCGGCGAGTGCGCGTGCGTGTTCGAGCTTGAGGGTCTCGATGCGGCGCAGCAGGTTCGGCTCGCGCTCGTCGAGCTTGGCGATCGCCTCTACGAGCGGCCGGATCAGCACCAGCGGATCGGACTTCATCGCGGGCATCGTCGCCGCGACCTCGCTTGACCAGAGGTTGTCGACCACGAGTGTCGCCTCGAGCGAGCCCTTGAACGGATGGATCGAGGCCTTGCCGTGAATATTGACGCCACAGATCGACCCGATCGGGACATAGGGCTCGTTGACACGTGCGGCTTCAAGCCAGGAGCGGATGAGCCGCGAGGCCTCGTACTTGTCGGTGGTTGTGACGCCACGGAAGTGGAACTCCGGGGCGTCGGGGTCGAACTCGGCGACGGTGGAGACGAGGTTTCGGACCCGCTCGATCTCCTGGTAGGCGGCCTGGATGCTGGCCTTCACCGACTGCGCCTGGTAGCGGAGCTGACCCTGGTTGCGCTCCCAAGCGCGGCGAGAGCGCTGCAGACGCTGGACCTCAGCCATCGCGGTGGCGTGATCGAGGATCAGCGGGTCGCCCGAGGCGAGCGCCTTGACCTCGGCGAAGCTCATCGCGTTGTCGGAAATGTCGTCGATCTCGCGAACGTTCAGCTTCCCGCGCGTCACCTGGCCGATGAAGCGGGCCTTGCGCTCCACGGTCTGCCAGTTGTAGGCGTCGAAGGTCTGCTCAACGACGTAGCGCACGATCTGGATCTGCGGGTTCTGGTTGCCCTGGCGCAGCGCCCGGCCGTCGCGCTGC
>JAKAED010000154.1:3134-8542 GCA_021820105.1 Actinomycetes bacterium
TGCTCAAGGTCTGCGGGACGCCACGGGCAGTCGAGATGGTGAAGCGCCACGGCGCGGGCCTGAATGTTGGTCCCGACACCCATCTTCTCCGTGGACCCGATGATGACCGACACCTTGCCGGTCCGGCAGGCCTCGAACAGACGGGCCTTCTCCGAGTCGTTCTTGGCTTCATGGATGAAGCGGATCTTCTCGAGCGGGATGCCACGCTCCGCCAGCAGCCTGCGCAGTTCGTCGTAGGCGTTCCACGCGTCCTTCTTCGGCGTGGAGAGGTCGCAGAACACGATCTGCAGCGCCCCGGGCACAGGCGAGGGAACGTCGGTGCCGGGAAGCAGGTAGCGGCGGTCGGCGTTGGCGCGGTGAATGGCAGCGATCTCGTCGGCTGCGTACTCGAGCTTGCAACGGCCCTCAAGGACCGTGCCGTCGATCAGGCGCATATCGAGCGCGGCGCGGCGGCCGTCGCCGGTGACCTTGAGCATGTTGTCTTCGGTTGGGTGCACGCCGCCGTTGCTGATGCGCTCCGCACGATCGGCGAGCTGCTGAAGGTAGTCGCGCATCTCGGGCGGGGTGGGGATAACCACGGTCCTGGTGCCCTCGTAGCTCTCGCCGTCGGCGGTGAAACCAACCGTGGGGCGTGGGAGATCGAGATCCTCGGGTGTCTTGACGTCGGCGAAGACCTGCCACATGGTGAGCATCTCCGGGACGTTGCGGAACTTCGCAAAGCGCGTCTTGATCCGGTAGTTGCCGCCGCCTGTGGGCGCCATCTCAAGCGCGGTGACGCGCTCGCCGAAGGTGGCAGCCCACTGGTCGAAGTGGTTGATGGTCGCGTCAGTCAGGAGGTCCGGCCGCAGGTAGCGCTGCATCACGTAAGCCTCGGTGATGCTGTTGGCGATCGGCGTGGCCGTCGCGAACGTGACGACGCGTTCGCCCTCGCGGCGACGGAGATACTCGAGCTTCATGTGCAGGTCGGTCGCCCGCTTGGAGCCCGCGATCTTCGCGTCCGCGATATTGGACTCGGTGACGAGGTTCTTATACAGGTGGGCCTCGTCCACCAGCAGATAGTCGATCCCGGTGGCCTCGAAGCTGACAGCCGGATCAGACTCGCGGTCAGAGAGCTCGCGCAAACGGTTCTCGCGGGTGCGGAGCATCTTCTGAATCTCGTTGTGCGTGCGCCGATCGCCGTCCTTGTTCAGTTCGAGCACTTCGCTGACGCGGTCGATCTCCTCCTGCAGGTACTCCTTCTCGAACTCAAGGTCGATCGGGATGCGACTGAACGCGGAGCCGGTGATGATGATCGCGTCCCAGTCGTTGGCGGCGATCTTCGCGATGAACAGGCGCCGCTTGTCAGCCTTGAGGTCGTCGGAGGAGGCGGCCAGCACTCGCGCGTGCGGGTATAGCTGCAGGAACTCGCGCGTCATCTGCTCGAGCATGTGGTTCGGTACGACGATGCACGGCTTACGCACGAACCCGAGCCGCTTGAGCTCGTGAGCACTCGCGACCATCGAGAGCGTCTTGCCGGCGCCAACGGCGTGGAAGAGGCCGACCGCCGGCTCGGCGAGGATGCGTGCCACAGCCGCACGCTGATGCGCGGTCGGGACGAGCGCCTCACTCATCCCGGGGAACGTCAGCCGCTCACCGTCGCTGGTGAAGTCACGTAGAACGAGGCTGTTGAACAGACGGTTGTAGGTGTCCAGAAGAGCCTGGGCCCGTCCCTGGTCCTCCCACACCCACTCGGCGAAGCGTTCGGCGATGGCCTGGGCCTTCTCCACGGCCGCCGCGGTCTCGTCGGCGTTCAGGACACGCCGCTCACCATCAACGGTGTCGATCGTGTCGTAGACGGTGACATCGCTCTGGGTCAGGAGTGCCTTGAAAATTGAGGCGGCAGGCATGCGGGAGGTGCCCCAGGTAGACAGGGCGGCCGTGCCCCAGTCACGGGCCCGGACATGCCAGATGTTGTTCATGCCGTGCTCGACCTTGACGCTGCGGTCGTCGAGCAGTTCGGTCAGGAACTGCTGGTGAACCTGGGGGCTGATCCACACCGCGCCGATCTGGGGCGTAACGTCGTCGACGCCGAGCGGGCTCGGGATGATGGGGGTGAGAGCGTCGATGTTTGCCTGAAGCTCAGGGCGCGAGTGCACGGCGTCCTCGGCCACCGCGAGCTTCCGCCGGACGTTGCCCGACAGGTACTCGGAGGCCTGAACGAGACGCCCGGTCTCGGGATCGTCGAAGACGAGTGCGCCGAGCGCCTCACGGGCGTCGTCGATCGATAGCAGCGCCGCGATCGCGTCGAGCTCGATGTGGCCATGCTGTTCAAGACAAACGGCGAGCGCCTCGGCGGGAGTGTCGACGCTGAGGACGGGTTCACGGCGCGACAGGACGCGGGAGGTGAGGATGGCGGCGGGCGAGGCCTGCTGTGACTCCTCGTCGAAGTTCTCAAGGCTGAGCACCAGCGCGCCGGACGGGTCGCCCAATAGCACCTTGATCGCCTTGGGCATGATCCGCGCGTAACGCTCCTGACCGGTGTCGTCGGTGCGGCCGGTGCGGCGCAGCGTGTAGCGGTTGACGGGGCCGTACTTGTCGACATAGGAGCGCCAGGCGGCACGCAGCGCGGAGCGGAGCTGCGTCATGTCGTTGTCCTCGAACCCCGCGGGGGTCTTGGACTCCAGGTCGAGCAGATGACGGGCCATGTCACGCATCGAGAGCAACGGACGCAGCTCCTTCAGCGTGGTGGCGGGCACCGTGATCTCGTGTGCCCGCCCGTCAAGGACCTCGTGGAGCTTCCCGTTGGCGATGATCAGGTGCCCATCCCAGTGATCGTCCAGGTGCTCGAGCTTGGTTGGCTCGGGGGTCGGTGTTTCGCCGAGCAGCGAGGTGGCTGCGATCGGCGCCGCGGGCTGAACGGGTGTGGCCGGGGGCGCAGCGGCCGCGGGGGTCGTGTCGGGCATGGCGGGAAGCTCGAACAGCTCGCGGATCTGAGAGGCGATGCGGCGAGGGTCGGTGTCGCCGTCGACCTCAAGCGCGCGGGAGGCGTACATGCCGGTCCGCACGGCGGTGCTCCCGAGCTGGTGACGCGGGTGGTTGAGGAAGTAGTCGTTGACGAGGGCCTCGCCGCCGTCGAAGGTCCTGGGGCTGGCGTTCAGCCAGTCGTGATGGGAGTTGGCGTAGGCCTCCCCGTCCGCGGCGCTTGAGTGGCGGCGGAAGATGAGCACATCGGTGAGTGCCTCGGTGCCCGCCATCGCGTTGTGAGCACCGGTCGGAAGCCTCACAGCCGCGACGAGCTCCCCGAGGGCGGCCATGTCGCGGCGAGCCTTGTCGCCCGCAGCGTCCAGGGTGAAGTGCGTGCTGATCAGTACGGCAAGGCCGCCGGGCTCAAGGAGCCGCAGCGACTTGATGATGAAGTAGTTGTGCAGCGTGTGGCGCGCCGCGTTGTACTTCGGGTCGTATTCGACGACGTCTGCGAACGGCACGTTGCCGATCGCCAGCGAGAACGACTCGTCCCGGAGTTTGACCTCCGAGAAGCTTCCGGTCTTGACCGTGTGCTGCGGGTTCAGCAGCCGCGCGATCGTTGCGGTGCACGGATCGAGCTCGACGCCGGTGACGGTCTCTCCCGCTGGCGCGAGGGACAGGAACAGGCCCGATCCACAGCCCGGCTCCAACACGGGCCCGCCGCGATAGCCGAACTTGTAGGCGAGCTGCCACATGACGGCCGCGATCTGCGGGTGGGTGTAGTGCGCGTTGATCGTGCTCGACTTCGCGCGGGCCCAGGCCTGGATGGCGTCGGTGGGCGGCACGGTGGAGGCCGCGACTGCGTGCACGGTCCTCTCGGCCTCGGCGGCGCGATCGGTAACGAACATCGACTGCAGGCCACCCCAGCCGGACCATTGACGAAGTTCCTCGCGATCCTCTTCTGCGACCGTCTGGCCGGATGCGATGCGGTGCTCGAGGAGCCCGGCAGCGGTGAGGGCGGCAAGGTTGGCGTTCCAGCGCGCGACCGCCCCCGAAGGGACCGCCGTGGCGAGCCGCTCGATCAGAGAAGAGTCGGCGGGATGCCAGTGGTGCGCCGGCGGCCAGGTGTTGGCCGCGACAAAAACGGTGGCTGGCACAAGCGCCGGCGAGGGTGCGGCGGGCGCGGCGAGCGGTACCGCCGGTTCGGCGGGAATCGCGAAAAGATCGAGGGTGAGCTGCATGGCGTCAGGTGAATGGCTCATGGGTGTGGGACAGAGGTCGGGGGCAGGGCAGGGCGCAGTGCCCTTCGGGTGAGCCCGACAGCCAGGCCGCAACGCGGACTGGCAAGGTGCGCGCACGAAGGCGGCGCGCTGGCTGAACGAGAAAAGGCCCCGCCGTGTGGCGGGGCCTCAGGGAAGCCTGGCTATGTGGTCGCTGGCGCTAGGCCTGCGGTGCCGTGTAGTGGCGGCGCACCTGCGCCGCGAGCACGGTGTAGCCGTTTTCGGCGAAGAACTGCGCGGCGAACTGGCCGGTGTTCCACAGCGAACGGGCTGGCTCGGTCGACGGGTCGAGGCGAAGCAGCCACTCCGACGGAATGAACTCGGCCCGCTTGACGGTGCCGTACACGGTGCCTTTGTGCCTCAGCAGGAGCATCCTGCCGACAGTATCGGGGACCGCCCCGTCAGAACGCTGGCTGCCAGCCCCTGCCGGTGGTAAGTTTCAGACCAGGAGCCGCCCGCCGACCGCGCTCTTTGGCAAAAGGGGCCGGCGGGGGCTCTGGTCCTTCCTACCGCTGGTTCAACTCCCGAAGGATGTAGAGCAGCAGCAGGAGTGCCAGAAGGTCGAGAAGGCTCATCGCCTCTCCCTTCTGGTCTCCGTACCAGTCGGTACGGCTCCGCGGGGAACCCGCGAAGATGATTCGGCTCTCAGGCCGCGGCGGGCTGGGTGTCGCCGAGGCGAAGCTCCCAAGCGCCGTAGATCATGCCGGTGTTGTACGCCTCTATCGCGTCCTCGCCGTCACCGCCGGGAAGTCGGGAGAGGACTTCGAGGGTGGCGCTTTCGGCGCCGAGTCCTCGCGCAACACCGAGCGCGAAGCAGGGGAGCAGGATGCGCTCTGTGTCGCTGATGGCGACGTTGCGGACCTCACAGAGATCCAGCGCGGCGATCGCCGCGTTCTCATGCGAGTACCCGGACTTGAAGGCCGAGCGTTGACCGCGCATGAAGCCGACAACCCAGCGTCTGGGTTCGTCAAGCTGCGGGAGTCCGGCGGCAGCACCGGGAGTGCGTGGAGACAAGAGGAGTGCTTCCTTTCGGAGGTGACGGGCGAAGTGGGGCGGACGCCCAGGTGGGCGCGTTGCAAGCGCAGAGCCGCAGGGCGTGAGCGCCCTGCCAGGGTCAAGCGAAGCGCGGCCGCTATGGGCGACCGGAAGCGAGGGCCGCTAGGCGGCCGCTCGAGCTGGTGGAGG
>JAKAED010000155.1 GCA_021820105.1 Actinomycetes bacterium
CTAACGCCTGCTTTCCCCAAGGCGGCAAGACCCGTGACAGCATGGCCGGCAAGGCGCATCTCGTTGCGGCGGAGCCTCTGATTGCTCGTGAGCTTGAGGAAGCTGCCGTCCCGGGCGCGGGCATCGAGATGAACTTTCACGCCGACGATGAGTTCGGTCGTGAGCACGGGGAACGACGCGGTGATGACGCCGGTACGGATGTTGAGCCCACTTTCGGCTCCTTGACCGTAGACCTGATGGGCGAGTTGGCGAATGCGCCGGTCATCAATTTCGTACAACTTCGACCAGCCAGGTAGCGGCAGGCTCTTGGGCGTTACGAAGTCAGCCATCAGGTGCATGAGCCACCTAACCAGCGCCTCGTCTACTGTTAGCTCTGGGTAGGCCATTCCTCTGGGGGTAGTCGCGCTCACGAACGGAACCCGCATGCCGTTTTCCCAGAAGTAGCCACGAAACTCTCCGCTTCGTATCTGACTCAATGCTTCCCATGGTCGGCCGATATCGTGTCCGGCGGAGCGAACACGGTGGTCCGGGCCACCGAAGCCCTTACCGGTGTAGTCGATCGGGAGGCTCTTTCCTTGTTCCTCGAAGTGCTGGAATAGGCCTGTCTGGCTGAGGCCAGCCAGCCCGTTCTTGACGACGCCGTCAATCTGATCGTCAAACGCTGTACCGAGCACTCCGATCACCGCGCACAGGCCGACGGTCGCGAAGTCGCTGACGTCCCAGCGCTCCCGACCTTTCGGGTCGAGTGTTTCGAGGGCGCCCAATTGTTCTGGGCTTAGGAAGTCATCCAGCGTGATTTCTTTTTGAGCCAGCGCTTCAAGCCAGGAGCGGTTCTCGTTGGTCATCGTCTCCCAGTCGGGCGCCCTTACGGGCGCTCCGCCGGCGACTGGCGCAACAGACCCACTGGTCGGGGGCGCTTCGAACCCGCGAACTGACATTTCGGCTGCAAGGCGGTTGGCCTCGGCAGTCAGCGCGTCAGCTTGATCAAGGAGGTCCGCAAGCCTGTCAGACTGAGTGTCACTACGCAGCTTCTGAGCGAGAAGGTTCGCGATGAGGTCCGGGTCTGTCATGCGGAAAGCGCGGGCCGGAACTGGACGATGCTCTCCCGCAGATCGGCTCCCGTCAGTTCGTATAGCCGCTGTATCTCCTGTGATACCTCAAGTTGCTTCTTGAGCTCATCGCGCTCGGCGGTGAGCCTGTCCACTTCACCTAGCGCTGAGCGGGTGAGAGCCAGTTTCTCGACGACGCTCGCCAACACCGCTTCCAGCTCCTCCGTGCGTGCCTCCTGTTCACGGAGGGCCTGCTCCATTGCCTGCGCGACCAGCCGCGCCTTAGCGACGTCCGACTTCTCACGGAGCATCCAGTAGTTAGTCTGGACCTGCAGCTTGACCAGTTCTCTGGGTAGCGATCGCGTGGAGGTCTTATTGAGTTGACGGTCGAGCGGCCTCGCCGCAAGTTGCGCCACCAGGCCGACCCCACCCACGCTAGCCATGGCCGGACCCAATACGCCGGCCGCTGAACCTCCGGTAACGACCACCAGTCCGGTGCCGGCAACGCCAATTAGTCCCAGACGTTTCCAGCTGACGCCCACACCCAGCTTGTGCAGCCGCCGAGTTATGTCGCGGTCGAGATCACGCACGTCATCGGCGTCGATCGGAGCACCGAACGCTGCTGCTATCGCGATGACCTGCTCCAGCCGCGTCCGCTTCAGCAGATTGACTTCTCCCGACCAAGGCTCGAAACACAGCAGCTCAATTGTCAGCAGTACCGCCCGATCGCGCTTCGAGACAGTGCCAAGCGTGGCTGCGATGACCTCCCAGGTAGCAAGAAGGAGGACGTACTCCTGATACCAGCAATTCGATAGCAAGGAGCTGAACGCAGGCAGCCAGTCGGAGTGCTGCAACCTTGCGCCGATTGCCTCGGCGTATGGCTCGGGAACGTCGGCTGCGGGTCGGTGGATCGCTGCGAGCAGCTCACGAAACTGACGACGGTAAGCCGCAATGAAATCGCCCTTCCTGTCCCGGCGCTTCGCGTTGCGTTCGCCATCGACATCCTGCAACATCAGCCAGTGCTTGGCTAGCGCGAGGGTGAACGCCTCCTCTTCGCTGAGCTTGAATTCGTCCGGCGCTGGCGTCTCGTCGGTCATCACATCCCGGGCTCCGGATAAGTTGCTAGACGGTGTAAGTCGGTCCGTGACCGCAGGTCATGACACCGCCTCATATGCTATAGCTGCCGAAACCGGCCGTGGCCGCACCCGCAATACGCACTTGCATCGCGATTCCCTTTGTCGCCCGGCCAAGTCTGAAACCGCGAGCGCAATGGCGACGAGGAGCACGTCGGCCCATGAAGCACCATAATTGTGCAATGGGCTTTAGCAGGAATCCGTTCCAGCGGGCTGCGGCTGGCTGCATGCTCGTCGCCGTGGTTCTGTCCGTCGCTGGCGCCGCCGTCCTGAATCTCGTCGCCTGCGGCGTCGCGGTGGTCCTTGCGCTTGTCGCGTATTCCCGCCGCGACCTGTATCGCGACTAGCCGAGCCCAGTAACCCGCTATAGCTTTTGCCGCTCATGGGAACCGTGGAGCGCTATCGGATTGGCGACATCAAGCGCCTCCAGCGCGGGCGTGTGCTTTTGGAACCTTGTGCCCTAGCGCCCCCCGACATGCCAAGACGAGATCCTGGCGAGCGTCTGTCCACCGCCTCCACCAAGCGTCGCTCGGCGAGTCTGCGCCCTCCATCGACTCGGCCACTGCTTGCAGCGCGGGTAGAAGCTCTGTAGGAGCAACGAGCAGCGTGGCTGCCATGGCGTCGTGAAAGCGCTGCATGAGACCGTCGAGATGAGGCTCGAATATCCGGCGTTGCAGCTGCCCTGTCACGTAGTCGATCTGAGGGAAGCGTCGTTTCATCTGCGTGTTCACAAACCGCACTGTTGGCTTCGACTCAGGTTCGCTCCGGAGTTGCGTCTCCAGCTGCCCGAGCACTGAGAGAAGCGCTGTAAGCGCGCGACGAGTTCGTCCGTCTCTGCGGAGCTCGCCTGCCGCCGGCTAACGGCGTAGTTCGCAGCCGCCACGACAACACCCCCGGCGACGGCACTTCCACCGGTGACTATGGCTACGGCCAGCGCGCTAGACACGGCAACCACCGTACGCAACATCTCGGATGTGCACGCGCGTCTCGATCCTGGGATTGGACAGCGATCTAAAGACGGTAAGCGCTTGACGTCGCCCTGCAAGCGGCGATCGTGCGGATCTTGGTCGACGCGATCGCTTCCGCTATGGAGTCGTCGCTCGCCTCACGAGCGCTAAGGCGAACGAGAGGCGCGTCGCGAACGGCAGTGCCGAGAGACGCGGACTCCGTGGTCGCGTATAGGCGGAGTCGGCAGCGAGCAGGGTCACGGGCTGCTGCCAGCCGGGTACGCTTCGCAGCCGTGGAGGTTGATCTCGCGCAGCCGCTGGACCTGGCCCCCGCCGCCGCCCCGGAGCCGGGTCAGTTGGCCCGGGTGCGGGGTCGGATGTGGGTGGTCGGTGACGTCACCTGTGACTCCCAGGCTCAGCTGGACGGCCGCCCGGTGCAGCGTCTCGTCAGCCTTATCTCCGTCGAGGACGACGCCACTGGAGAAGAGCTCGAGGTCATCTGGGAGATCGAGCCGGGCACGCGGGTGATCGAACGCGCAGAGCTTCCCGCCATTGTCCCGGGTCACCTCGACGATCCCGCTGAGCTTGACGCCTTCCTTGACGCGGTGGCGTGGGGCGCGGTTACGAGTGCTGACCAGCGCTCGTTGCAGGCCCCGTTCCGCAGCGGTATCACGATCGAGGATTACCAGTTGGAGCCGCTTGTCCGTGCCCTTCGCGCGCCCCGCACCACCCTGTTGATTGCCGACGATGTCGGTCTCGGCAAGACGATTGAGGCTGGCCTGGTGGTTCAGGAGCTGATTCTGCGCCATCGTGCGCGCTCGGCGATCGTCGTTTGCCCCGCGGCTCTTCAGTTGCAGTGGCGGGATGAGATGCGTGAGAAGTTCGGCTTGGACTTCCGCATCGTCGATCGGGCGATGCTCGGGCAGTTGCGCCGCTCGCGCGGTGTGGCCGCCAACCCGTTTGCCAGCTTCCCGCGTCTGATCATCTCGATCGACTGGTTGAAGGGCGATCTCGGTATGCGGTTGCTGCGGGAGGTTCTGCCGCCCCATCCCGAGATCCCTCGCCGCTACGACGTGCTGATCGTGGACGAGGTGCACAATTGCGCGCCGGCGGGCGGTGGCAACCAACGCTATGCCCGCGACACGCTGCGGACGCAGGCGATCCGGACGCTGGCACCGCACTGTGAGCACCGCTTGTTTCTGAGCGCGACGCCGCACAACGGGTATGACAACTCGTTTGCGGCGTTGCTTGAGCTGCTCGATCCCCACCGCTTTGCGCGCGGTATTCGCCCGGCGCGCGACGCGATCCGCGAGGTGACTGTGCGTCGCCTCAAGCAGGATCTCCGTAACGATGACGGCACACCGCGGTTCCCGGCCCGCCGGATTGTCATGCTTGAGGTCGAGCATCCAGACAGCGAGCGCGAGGTGCACGCCACGCTCGCGGCCTACGCGGCCGCCCGCACCGCTCGCCTGGACGACGGTCCGGCCGCCCGGGCCGCCGCGGACTTCGTCAGCACGCTGCTGAAGAAGCGGTTGTTCTCTTCGCCGGCGGCATTCCTCCGGACGCTCGAGGTCCACCGCGAGACGATCACCCGCGGCCGCCCAGTCACGACTAACAAGCCCAGCCGAGCAGTCCTTGCACAGTTGTTCGAGGACGCCGCGACTGCTACCGATGATGAATCGAGCCCCGACGGGGTCGGGGAGAGCACGCGGGCGGCGATCGACGCGGCAGCTCAGGCTCACCCACACGAGCCCTCGCCAACTGAGCTTGACCTGCTTGACCAGCTACTCGCCTGGGCCACGACGGCCGCTGACCGCGAGGATGCCCGCACGACCCGCCTGCTCGACTGGGTCCAGAGCAACGTCAGGTCAGGCGGGCGCTTCACCGAAACTCGTGTGATTGTGTTCTCCGAGTACCGCGCCACCCAGCGCTACCTGCAGGAACGGCTCGCCGCGCGGGGCATCGGTGGTGACCGGGTCGAGCTGCTCGATGGCACCACCAGTTCTGATGAACGTGAGCGCATCAAGAGCCAGTGGCAGGAGCCGCCCGCCGAGTTCCCTGTGCGGGTGCTGCTTGCCACCGATGCCGCGTCGGAGGGCATCAGTCTTCAGCGCCACTGCCACCTGCTCGCCCATGCCGAGATCCCTTGGAACCCAAACCGCTTGGAGCAGCGCAACGGTCGTATCGACCGCCACGGCCAGCCCGCCTCTGAGGTCCTTGTTCATCACACCGTCAGTGCCGGCTGGGAGCGGGCCTCCCGTGGTTCGCTCGAAGGTGACCTTGACTTCCTCGCGCGAGTGGTCACCAAGGTCGATCAGATCCGCACTGACCTCGGTAGCGCCGGGCCGGTGATCGCCGCCCAGATCGAGGAGGCGATGCTCGGCCGCCGCGCCAGCCTCGATGAGACTCGCTTCTCGGGGTCGACCGCATCGCGGGCGGTGCTCAGTCAGGAGCAGCGGATGCGTGAGCGGCTCGCCACTCTGCGTGATGAGCTGCACACCAGCCGCACAACGCTGCACCTCGAGCCGGACCGTGTCGAGCGAGTCGTTACCACGGCCCTGAAGCTTGCCGGGCAACCGCCACTGAAGACCGGTGACGAGCCGGGCACCTACACCGTCCCTGCATTCTCGGGCAGTTGGGCGCACGCCGCGATTGGGCTTGAGCATCCCGCCCGCCCGGACGAGCGCCGTCCGATCACCTTCGACGACCAACTCGCCGCCGGCCGCACGGACGTCGTGCTCGCGCACCTCGGCCACCCGCTGGTGCGTATGTCGCTCTCGCTTTTGCGTGCCGAGGTCTGGGGGACCGGCGGGCACCTCAACCGTGTCACCGTTCGTTATGCCGACCACAAGCTTGAGCACCCAGTCGCGGTGGCGCACGGCCGTCTGGTCATCACCGGCGCAAGCGGCCACCGCCTGCACGAGCAGCTGATCTTCGCTGCGGTCACCCTCGGCGCAGGCCGCCCCGACCGCCTTGGTGTTCAGGCTGCGGAGGCGGCGCTCGCCCTTGCCAAGGAAACGGCCGTCCCCGACACCCTGAGCGACCGTCTGATGCCCCGTCTCATCGAGGCTGCCGAGCCGCTGCGGGCGGCGCTCCAGGCCAGGGCCGGTGACCGCGCGCGTCAGCTCGTCGCGACGCTCGAGGCCCGCGCGCAGGAGGAGCGCGATCACGTCGCCGCGACGCTCACCGAGCTTGAGACGACGATCCGCCGTGAAGCCTTTGGCGAACAGGGTGATCAGCTGCAGCTGATCACCGGCCTCGAGCTTGACGCCGGGGACCGCGCGCAGGTCGAGCAGGACCTGCGGTCGCTGCGGGACCGACTCGATCGCATCCCTGAGGAGATCGAGCGTGAGCAGGCCGCGATCACCCGCCGCTACAGCGACCCCACGCACCGTCTGTTCCCCGCCGCCGTGACCCTGCTCGTGCCCGATGGAGCACGGCTGTAGATGCCGACGGCCCGCCGCGCGCCCCGCCCGAAGATCGGCTCCCATCACGCCGAGTGGCTCTCCCTGGTCCAGACCAGCGGACCGTTCCTGACCGTCCCGGTGCTTGAGAAGGTGCTCCCCGACGGGCTCGAAGCGGTCAGCCGCATGCCCGACCTGCGGGTCGCCTACGCCGAATGGCTGAACGACCCGCGCCTGCACCAACGCTGGATCGCCTGGGTGCTGACCGACCTGCTCGGCCTCGGTGACGCCGTGACCGAGGCCCAGGACAGCGACCCCACCTACCGCCAACCGGTGCACGACGTGCTGCTGCGCCCGTCCTACAGCGTCCGTGACCGCACCACGGCCGGTGACCCGGTCGTGCTGCTCGTCCACACCTACCCGCCCGGGACGCCACTTGACCGTCCCCTGCGCAGCGACGCGTGGGTAGCCAGTCCGCTGGACCGCGCCGCCGAGCTCGCGCGTGCCACTGAGAACCCGCTGGCGCTCGTCACCGACGGGTCGAGCTGGACCCTCGTCTGGGCCAGACCGGGGGAGAGCACCGGCATCTGTGCCTGGCGGGCGGACCTGTGGCTTGAGGAGCCGATCACCCTGCGGGCGTTCGTGACGCTGCTCGGCGCCCGCCGGTTCTTCGCGCTCCCCGTGGAGCAGGGCCTCGCGCAGCTGCTGGGCGAAAGCGCCGGGCGCCAGCAGGAGGTCGCCGATCAGCTCGGCACCCAGGTCCGTCACGCCGTTGAGCTGCTGATCGGCACGCTCGACCGCGCCGACCGCGACCGGCACGGGGAGCTGCTCGCAGAGCTCGAGGGCGTTGAGGTCTACCGCGGCGCGGTCACCGCGATCATGCGCCTGGTGTTCCTGTTCGTCGCCGAGGAGCGACGGCTGCTGCCGATCGAGGACCAGCGCTACGCGCAGACGCTCGCCGCCAGCACGCTGCGCGCCCAGCTGCGCGAACGCGCCGACCGTGACGGTGAGGATCCGCTCGAGCGCTCAACCGCCGCCTGGCATCGCATCCTCGCGCTGTTCCGGGCCGTGCACGGAGGAATCGAGCACGACGCGCTGCGCCTCCCGGCCTACGGCGGTGGTCTCTTTGACCCCGACCGCTACCCGTTCCTGGAGGGCCGCCCGCCCGGCGGCAGCTGGCGTGAGCAGCGCGCCGATCCGCTCCCCGTCGATGACCGCACGATGCTGCACCTCCTCGACGCCCTTCAGACCCTGCTACAGGGCGGCGCCCGCGTGCTGCTCTCCTATGAGGCGCTCGACGTCGAGCAGATCGGCCACGTCTATGAGGGCCTGCTCGACCACACCGCGGTCCGCATCACCGACACCGCTCTGGCCTGCGCCGGCAAGCTCGAGCCCGAGCTGCTGCTCGGCGACATCGAGCGCTGGGCCACCGCCGGGGAAGCGGTCCTGCACGAGCGGCTGTCCAAGAAGACCGGCCGCTCCGCCGCCGCGATCGCCAAATCGCTGAACACCGAGCTCAGCGACGAGCGCCGCGCCCGTCTGCGTGCCGTCTGCGGCGGTGACGATCGCCTGCTCGAGCGGATCGCCCCGTTTCACGGCCTGCTGCGTGAGGACCTCCGCGGCGACCCGCTCGTCTTCCTCGCTGGCTCGCTGTTCGTCACCCAGGCGCTTGACCGCCGCAGCTCCGGCACCTACTACACCCCGCGCTCGCTCGCCGAGGAGGTCGTCCAGCACGCCCTCGACCCGGTCGTCTACGACCCCGGCCCTGCCCAGGAACGCGACCCCGCGAAATGGAGGCTGAAACCCGCCGCCGAGCTGCTCGAGCTGCGCGTCGCCGACATCGCGATGGGCTCTGGCGCCTTCCTCGTCGCCGCCTGCCGCTACCTCGCCGCTCGTCTCCAAGAAGCCTGGGACAACGAGCGTCAGCCTGAGGATGCTGCCGCCGCTACCGGCCCGCCGGCCGGCGGCGGGCTACCCGCCGACCCGCTCGAGCG
>JAKAED010000156.1 GCA_021820105.1 Actinomycetes bacterium
ACCCGGAGGCGGTGCTCGGCCAGGCCCTGCTCGATGCGGTCCAGCGCCGTGCCTGAGTTGGGGCCTGTGTCAACCAGCGTCAGCGGTGAACCGGTCAGCAGGTAGCAGTTGACCTCGCCGACGGCGAAGGGTGTTGGCACGGCGATCCGGTGGACGCCCGGCGCCAGCTCGGCGGTGATGCGTGATGTCACGTTCGGATCAGCGCGAGAACCTCGTCCCGTCTGGCCTCCATGTCGGCCTCTGAGACGAGCGATTCCAAACACAGTCGCAGCAGCGGCTCGGTGTTGGAGGCACGGACGTTGAAGTGCCAGTCGGGGTAATCGACTGAGATCCCGTCGAGTCGCGTCTGCTGCGCATCCGCGTAGCGCTCAGCGAGTTGGGTGATCTTCGCCTGCGGATCCTCCACCTGCGAGTTGATCTCGCCCGAGATGAAGTACTTCCCGCGCATCGGCGCCAGCATCTCTGAGAGCTTCGAGCCGTGGCGGGACAGTTCCTCGAGGATCAGCAGTGCGGGAATCGTCCCGGAGTCCGCACAGTAGAAGTCCTTGAAGTAGTAATGGCCTGATACCTCGCCGCCAAAGATCCCGCCCTCTGCCCGCATCCGCGACTTGAAGAAGGCATGGCCGACGCGGTTGATCAGCGCCGTGCCGCCCAACTCCTGGACCGCATCGGGGACCGCACGGCTCGCCCGAATGTCGTAGAGGATCGTCTCGCCAGGCTGCTTGCGCAGCATCGACATGGCCAGGATCGCGGTCAGGAAGTCACCGTCCACGAAGCGTCCGGTGTCGTCTATGAAGAAGCACCGGTCTGCATCGCCGTCCCAGGCGATCCCGAGATCGGCCCCCTGGCGCTTGACCTCGGCCATGATGAACTCGCGGTTCTCTGGGAGCAGCGGGTTCGGCTCGTGGTCGGGGAACTCACCATCAGGGGTCCAGTAGCACGTGGTGAGGTCGAGCCCCAGCTGTTCCAGCAGCGGACCGACCATCGGTCCCGCCATACCGTTGCCGCCGTCCACGACCACCTTGAGCGGCTTGATCACCGAGGCGTCGATGAACCCCAGGACGTGAGAGTGGAATTCCGCGTAAACGCCGATCGGCTCCACGCTCCCGCCACCCGGCGCAGCGCCCATGTCGCCCAAAACCAGGTCACGCACGTCACCGATGCCCTCATCCCCGGAAAGTGCGATGGCTCCTCTTCTGACGAGCTTCGCACCCGTGTAGGCCTTGGGATTGTGGGAGGCGGTGCACATCAACCCGCCGTCCAGATCACGTGAACCGACCAGGTAGTAGAGCATCTCCGTTCCCACCTGCCCGGCGTCAAGGACGTGAGCACCCTCCGCTGCCATTCCCTCGGCATAGGCGGCGGCCATCTCAGGGGCGGTGAGACGCATGTCGCGACCCAATCCGAGACGCAACTCGCCAGTCGGCTTCTGCTCGAGTTGACCGATCACCCGCGCGAACGCACGGCCGATCTGACGGGCGCCGGCTGCGTCCAGGTCGCGGCCGTGGATGCCGCGGACGTCGTATGCCTTGAAGATGTCAGGAGAGATAGTGGTCATCGGCCAGGATCGTACCCCGGCGTCCATCCGAACCATGCACTCAGGCGCGCTGACCAGACCTACCCCGGCAGCGCGACGTAGACTGACTCACCATGTCAGGTCATTCGAAATGGGCTTCGATCAAGCATAAGAAGGCGGTCGTGGACGCGCGCCGCGGCCAGCACTTCACAAAGCTCGCGCGCGCAATCACGGTGGCAGCCAAGGAGGGGGGAGGCGACCCGGACGGCAACGCGGCACTTGCGCTCGCGATCCAGAAGGCTCGTGATGCCTCCATGCCGAAGGACAACATCGAGCGAGCGATCCAGAAGGGAACAGGCTCCGGCATCGATGCTGAGACCTGGGAGACCGTCCTCTACGAGGGATACGGCCCCGGCGGAGTCGCGATGCTGATCGAGGCACTCACCGACAACCGCAACCGGACTGCAGCTGACGTGCGTCACATCGTCGGCAAGAACGGTGGATCACTCGGCGAGCCCGGTTCTGTTGCGTATCTCTTTGACAAGCAGGGCGTGATCGTCGTTGATGGCGACCGCTACAGCGAGGATGACCTCATCGTTGCGATCGACGCCGGCGCCGAGGACATAGTGCTTGATGACGATGTCTACGAGATCATCACCGAGCCCGGCGAGCTGACCGTCGTGCGGGATGCGCTGACGGGTGCTGGGATCGAGATCGAGAGCGCCGATGTGACGCAGCGCCCAAAGTCGCGTGTCCCCGTCTCAGAGGATGACGCAGCGAAACTTATGAAACTCATCGACGCGCTGGAAGACTCCGATGATGTGGGCGCTGTCCACGCCAATTACGACGTTGATGCCGATGTTCTCGAGAGGATTGCGGGTTGAGGACGCTGCGCCGCGCATGCACTCCCGCTACCCTCGCAGCGCGATGACTCTGAAAGCAACGATGACGGCCGTTGCGGCCGCAGCAGTGGCGCTCGGCCTGGCCGCCTGCGGAGGCAGCAGCAAGGCGGGCGGTGTGATGCTCGCCCCTCAGAACGGGCCGACAAACACGACCATCACACCCACGCTGACCGTCAAGACGCCCACGAGCGGACCGCTCGCGAAGGAGCCGGTGATCAAGCTGCCCAAGGGCGCCCCGCCGACCAAGCTGAAGGTCATCGACCTCATCAAGGGCACAGGCAAGACCGCTGTATCCGGAGACACGGTCTACGTCAACTATGTCGGCGAGCTCTACAAGACCGGCAAGATCTTTGACGCCTCTTGGCGGGACACACCCGGCACTACCTTCAAGTTCACGCTCGGTCAGGGACAGGTCATCCCCGGCTGGGATCAGGGCGTGAAGGGCATGAAGGTCGGCGGTCGGCGCGAGCTGATCATCCCGCCCGCGCTGGCCTACGGTGCGAGCGGCAGCGGAACGACGATCCCACCCAACTCCACGCTCGTCTTCATAGTCGACCTGATCAAGGTCACCAAGTAAGCCAAAGCGTCGCCGGTCCGCAGTGGCCGGCGACGCTTTTGCCACTCACGTTCCAGGCTGAACCTCGATCTCCACGCGGTCTGGATAGAAGGCGACGTAGTCCGCTATCTCGCTGACCGCTGGATATGGATCCGAGTACTGCCAGACCGCGTCTGCTGCTGCCTGGAGGGTGTGAGGGTCAATCACGTCGTGGTATGAGGCGTCGCCCTTGTACGGGCAGTGGCTGGTGGTTTCGCTCGGTCGCAGTGCGCCATGGTCGACGTCTGCGAGCGGCACGTAGTAAACCGGCGGATAGGAGGCCTCTCGCAGCTCAAGTGCGCCGGCTGTGTCGGCCACCCGGTGATTTGCGAAGGTCACGCGCACGCGACCGTTGAAGGGAGTCACCTGGATCGGATGGTCAGGGCCCGGGATGAGATGCTCAGGCGTATCGCTCATCGTGCCGTCTCCTTGCTCGCATTGGCGTTGGTCCATCAACAACGGTAGTCCTGCTTCCGGGAATTTCCCGGCACAGCTCGCGCTTGCGGCAGGCGTCCGACCGACCGCGTTGAATAGGCGAACACATGATCGTCTTGGGAATCGATCCGGGCATTGCCAACACCGGCTACGGAGTCGTGACGAGCAGCGGCTCGCGCCTCCAAGGGGTTGAGTTTGGGGTAATAGAGACTCCGGCATCCGCGCCCGCCGAGGCGAGACTCGCGGAGATCCACGCCGATGTGGGAGAACTCATGCGCCGCTTCGATGTCGACGCGGTGGCCGTAGAGGACCTCTACTTCGGTGCCAACGTGGTCAGCGCGATGGCGGTCGGCCAGGCCCGTGGCGTTGTGCTGCTGGCCGCCGGACAGCGTGGTGTGCCGGTTCGCGCTTACACCCCCCAACAGGTGAAGGCGGCTGTCTGTGGGACTGGCCGCGCGGACAAGCAGCAGGTTGGCCGCATGGTCGCCCGGCTGCTCGGATTGAGCTCAGCCCCCCGACCGGACCATGCCGCCGATGCGTTGGCCGTAGCGCTGTGTGAGGTTAACCGCGCGCCACTGGCCGGTGCGATCGTCGAGGCGACCGCATGATCGCCCTGCTCACCGGCAACGTCGCCGTGCGGCGGGCGGATCACGTGATTGTGGACTGCGGTGGCGTTGGCTACCGGTTGGCGGTTTCCAGCGAGACCCTTCGTCTGGTCCCCGCTGTCGGCAACCAGGTGGTCCTGCACACGCATCTGATCCCCCGTGACGATGCGCTCCTGCTCTACGGGTTCGCGACCGAGGAGGAGCGCGACCTGTTCCTACTGCTGCTCGGTGTGCAGTCAGTCGGCCCAAAGGTTGCGCTCGAGGTGCTCTCTGGAGGGTCGGCGCGCGAACTGCTCGCGGCGATCGCGGCAGGCGACTCTGCCCGGTTCCAAGCGGTGAAGGGCGTCGGCAAGCGCACCGCCGAGCGGATCATCGTCGAGCTGCGTGAGAAGGTGGGCGTAGGACTTCCTGAGCAGGCGATCAGTGTCACCCGCAGCGACGATCCGCGCGCGATCGCTCGGGAGGGCCTCATCGGACTCGGATACAGCGCTCAGGAGGTGGACGGCCTGCTCGATGGGCTGAGCGGCGACTCCCCTGAGGATCTGATCTCCGACGCGCTGAGGGCCGCCAGACGATGAGAGGGAGCTCCCAAGCGTGACGATCCTGAGCGCCTCCCAGCTACCCGAGGACGACCTGGATCGTTCGCTCAGACCCCGGCGGCTTGACGACTTCATCGGTCAAGAGGCGCTGAAGGACCAGCTGGCGGTGTCGATCGCGGCGGCTGCAAGTCGCGGCGAGGCACTGGACCATGTCCTGCTCGCCGGGCCTCCGGGCCTTGGCAAGACGTCGCTTGCGCAGATCGTGGCTGCCGAGCTTGACGTCCCGTTCGTGCAGACCGCGGGCCCAGCGTTGGAGCGCAAGGGCGATGTCGCCGCCTTTCTCACCGCGCTGGAGCCGCGTTCGGTTTTCTTTGTTGACGAGGTGCATCGTCTGCCGCGTGCGCTCGAGGAGACCTTCTACCCGGCCATGGAGGATCACTGTCTGCCGATCACCGTCGGCCAGGGCGCCGGAGCGCGCGTGGTGACGATCGACCTGCCGCCCTTCACGCTGGTGGGTGCCACCACGCGCACAGGGTTGCTGAGCACCCCGCTGCGCGACCGCTTCGGGATCCAACATCGCCTAGACCACTACGCACCCACCGAGCTGGCGCGTATCGTCCGTCGGTCCGCACGCCTGCTGGGGGTGGTGATTGAGGACGCGGGAGCGCTCGCTGTTGCTTCCCGCTCACGGGGCACACCGCGGGTCGCCAACCGGTTGCTCAAGCGCGTCCGCGACTACGCGGAGGTCCGCGGGGGAGGCGTTGTCACTGCGGAGCTGGCCGCAGCGGCGCTTGACCTGCTAGAGGTTGACGAGCTGGGGCTTGACCGTCTGGACCGGGAGATCCTGCGGAGCATCTGTGAGAAGTTTGGTGGAGGCCCGGTGGGGCTCTCTACGCTCGCGGCATCGATCGGAGAGGAAGCCGACACTGTGGAGGACGTGTACGAGCCCTATCTGCTTCAGCGGGGGCTGATCGAGCGCACCCCGCGCGGGCGCGCCGCCACCCGACGCGCGTTTGAGCATCTGGGCATGAAGGCTCCCGATGCCCAGTTGGGACTCCTCTAACCTCATCTCAGACAACCCTCCGGCAGCGACTGACTATCCTGGGCCGCGATGGCGCACGAGCACTACTTCATATGTCCCCACTGCGGCAACCGCTCGATGGGGACCGACCGCAACGCCGGCTTCAGACGAGAAGCCAGGGGATGCGAGAAGTGCGGCTTCGCCTACCTGTTCGAGCTGCTGGACGACTACTATCCCGCGCCCGCTGCCGCGTTCTTCGCCTGCGACGCGGAGGGCCGCATCGTTGACTGCGGTCGTGGCTCGTTCGAATTCACCGGCCTGCGCACCGAATCCGTCATCGGGCGGCCGCTTCAGGACGCACTGGCGCTCAACTTCCGGGATGGCGTCGATCACATCGCCACCGCTCTGGAGTGGGAGGTACGTGTGACTGGCAAGCCGGTCGAGCTGAATGCCGGCGCCGAGCGCACCAGCGCTGTGGCCGACATCTTTCCCGCCTATGATGACGAGGAGGGCGGACTGCTGGTTGTGCTGACGCCCTCCAACGGGCGCTGACCAAGTCCGCCCTAACAGCGCCGAAAGCAATCCTCTTCTAGCATCAGACCACTGCGATGACCGACCGCCAACGCCATGGATTCATCCTGCTGCTCGTGGCAGGGCTGATCGCAGCTTCCTTTGTGTTCATCGCGACCGAGAAGACGCGCCTCGGACTCGATCTCAAGGGGGGCGTCGCGCTCACGTACCGCGCCTATCCGACGCCGCAAACGCCGGTGATTGACACAGCGGCAATGAGCCGGGCGGTCGACGTTCTGAACAACCGCGTGAACCAGCTTGGTGTCTCTCAGCCGCAGATCACCACCCAGGGCACCAATCAGATCAACGTGGAACTGCCGGACGTACAGAACGTCGCCCAGGCCGAGAAGCTCGTTGGCAAGACCTCGCAGCTCTTCTTCTATGACTGGGAAGCGAACGTCCTCACACCGCAGGGCCAGCCTGCCGCCTCCGGGATAGTGACCAGCCAGCCGTCGGCGCTGGCGCTCAGCCAAGGCAACGGCGTCACGTCCGGCCCCGGCGACAACAGCACAGCCTCGGGCGCGTTGGGCTTCTATCAGGCGGTCAAGCTCGCGTCCGCGCAGCCTCTTGTCAGCAACAGCAAGCAGACCTCGGGGAACGGCAACCAGTACTTCCTGTTCGGAGATCCCGGTAGTTCAGCCTGCGCGGCGTACGCGACCGCCTCCGGCACGAAGGTGCAGAAGGGTGTGCACTGCCTCATCGCCAGTAACGAGGCGCCCACATCAACCTCGTACAGCAAGGCAGTCGCATCACTGAAGTCCGGGCTCACGCCCGCTGAGATCAAGGGTGCGCAGGTACTGGAGGTCAAACAGGGCACACAGGTCCTGCAGGCGGCCCCGGCGAACTTCACCCACTGGCCTAAGTACGGGTCACCAAACGCCGGATACTTTGTCGTGCGCGACCGGGTGGCGTTGCGCGGTGATCAGATCACCAACCCCGTTGCCTCGACCGATCAGACCGGCGCACCGAACGTCACCTTCGGCTTCAAGGGCAGCGGCGCCAACGCCTTCCAGAACGTGACCGGCAAGATCGCACAGCGCGCATCGCTCGACAGTCCGCCGGGCCATCAGCTCAACCAGCACTTTGCGATCGCGCTGGACAACCAGATCATCAGCGTCCCGCAGATCGACTACAAGCAGTTCCCGACCGGCATTCCCGCCAGCGGTGGCAGCCAGATCACCGGCGGCTTCACCGCCACCAGCGCTCAGCAGCTTGCCACGCAGATGCGACTCGGCGCGCTCCCTGTGAAGCTCGTGCAGATCTCTGAGGACCAGGTCTCGGCGACGCTCGGCTCTCAGGCCCTGCATCAGGGTCTGATCGCCGGCCTGGTCGGGCTTGGGCTGGTGGTCGTGCTGTTGCTGGCCTACTACCGAGTCCTGGGTCTGATCGCTGTCGGCGGACTGATCGCCTACGGGATCTACTTCTACGCCCTGATCAAGGTCATCCCGATCACGATGACGCTCGCCGGCATCGCCGGTCTGATCCTCACCATCGGCGTTGCGGCCGATGCCAACGTGGTCATCTTCGAGCGCGTCAAGGAGGAGATCCGTGGCGGTCGCTCGATCCGCCAGGGCATCATCACGGGCTACCGCAAGGGGATCACCGCGATCATCGATGCCAACGTCGTCACGGTGATGACCGCCTTCATCCTGTTCGTGCTCGCGACCTCCAACGTCAAGGGCTTTGCGTTCACGCTCGGCATCGGAACCTTCGTCTCTCTGTTCACCGCGGTGCTGGCGACCCAGGCCATCCTGACGACGATGGGCGACTCTCGTGCAATCCAGAGCGCATCAGCGCTCGGCGCCGGTGGCCAGCGCAGGCACTGGCGTTTCGACTTCATGGGCGCGAGCCGGTACTTCTTCTCAATGTCCGGCGTGATCCTGCTGATCGGCGCGCTGGCAATCGGGGGTCGCGGGCTCAACCTAGGCATCGACTTCACCGGTGGCACCCAGATATCCGTGGGCCTTCAGCATCAGGCAAGTGTCGGCGCGGTCAAGTCACTTGTCACCAGCGTGGGCGGCAAGAACGTGACCGTCCAAGCTGTCAGCAACAGCAAGACGCTCGGCCAATACGGCTACCAGATCGCCTCAAAGTACCTCTCCCAGTCCCACTACGAGCAACTCCGTGCCGACCTGCTGAGCAGGTATGGACTGCATGGCGGCGCCAAGGGCTTCAACGCCACGTCCGTTGGACCAGCGTTCAGTTCCACGATCACCCACAGCGCCGTGGTCGCGATCATCGTCTCGCTGATCGTGATCTCCTTCTACGTCGCGCTGCGGTTCGAGTGGAAGTTCACCGTGCCGGTGCTGATCGCGCTGATGCATGACCTGCTGATCA
>JAKAED010000157.1 GCA_021820105.1 Actinomycetes bacterium
TGCCCGGCAGCGCACGGTATGAACCGCACTCACCGGTGACCGTGGCGACCAGATCGCTGCTCGTGCTCAAGCGCACTGCATGAGCACGAGCGTTCCGGATCACGGAGGTGGTTTCCGGGGCGACGAGCTGCGCGCAACCTATCGGCTGCAGCTGAACGCGCAGTTCGGCTTTGGCGATGCGGCCGCGCTGGTCCCCTATCTGCGGGATCTGGGCATCTCCCACCTTTACCTGAGTCCATCTCTGGCGGCGCGTGCGGGATCTCTGCACGGTTATGACGTGGTTGACCCCACCAAGCTCTCCGACCAGCTCGGTGGCGAGCCGGCCTTCCGCACGTTGGTTGAGGCTGCGCACGGCGCCGGCATGGGGCTCGTGCTTGACGTGGTGCCCAACCACATGGCGACCGATCCTGCGAACAGTTTCTGGACCGATCCCGAGCTGCGCAGCCGGTTTTTTGATGTTGACCCCGCCACCGGCCGCCACCGACGCTTCTTTGACGTCGATGAGCTGGCGGGAGTCCGCGTCGAGCGGCCCGATGTCTTTGAGGCCACCCACGCGCTGGTGCTCTCGCTGGTTGAGGAGGGCGCGCTCAGCGGTCTGCGCATCGATCACATCGATGGCCTGGCCGACCCCGCGGGCTACCTGCACAGGCTCCGGCAACGGGGTGCACGCAGGGTCTGGGTGGAGAAGATCCTCGGCCCGACGGAGCGCCTTCCGGCTGATTGGCCGGTCTCCGGGACGGTCGGCTACGACTTCCTCAACGACGTCTGCGGGCTCTTTGTGGATCCGGCCGGCGAGCTGCTTCTGACGGAGCTGTGGAGCGAGGTCAGCGGCGATCCGCGCCCGTTTGGCGCCCATGCGCTTGAGGCCAAGCTCGAGCAGGCGCTGAGCACCTTCCGGCCCGAGCTTGAGCGGTTGCAGCGCGCTGCCGCCACCAAGGAGCCACCCTCCGTGCAGGCGCTGGCGCTGGCGCTGGCCACGCTGCCCGTCTACCGAACCTACGAACCACCCGGCGCGGGTGAGTTCGTCACCCGGTTCCAGCAGACCAGCCCGGCGATCATGGCCAAGGGCGTTGAGGACACCGCCTTTTACCGCTACGGGCGGTTGCTCGCGCTCAACGATGTGGGCGGGGATCCACGTCGCTTCGGGGTGAGCGTCGATGACTTCCACGCGGCCACGGCGGCCCGCGCGCACCGCCACCCGGAGGCGCTGCTCGCGACCATGACCCACGACACCAAGCGCTCCTTTGACACGCGCGCCACGATCACCGTGCTCTCACAGATGCCCGAGCGTTGGGCGGAGTTTGCACGCAGATGGCTGGAGGGGTCCGAGCGACACTGCACGATGGTGGCGGGTGACGCCGCCCCTGACGCTCAGGAGCGCTACCTGATCCTGCAGACGCTCGTTGGCGTCTGGCCGGTCACGCTCGAGCGGTTGGACGCCTACTTGAAAAAGGCGCTCCGGGAGGCCAAGCGCAACACCAACTGGCTGGAGCCGAACGAGCCCTGGGAGCGGGCGGTCACGGCCTTCACCCACGCGCTGCTGGAGGACGAGCTCTTCACCTCTGATCTGCAACGGCTGCTTGCGGAGATGGCACCGCGGGTGCACGCCGCGATCCTGGGTCAGCTCGCCCTGAAGCTGACCACGCCGGGGATCCCGGACACCTATCAGGGTGATGAGCTCGAGTTTCGTGCGCTCGTTGATCCGGACAACCGCCGGCCCGTGGATTGGTCTCTGCGACGTGAGCTGCTCAGCCGTCTGCTCGGTGGTGGACGGCCGGGCGACAGCCTCGGCGAGCGCAAGCTGTGGCTGACGGCGCGTCTGCTCGCCCTGCGGGCCCGTCAGCCCGAGCTCTTCACGGGCGGATACGACCCGCTCGACGCAGGCCCGGCGGGCTGTGCATTTCTGCGTGGTGGCCGGCTGCTGACCGTCGTGGCACTGCCGCGCGCCGCTGAGTCAGGCGACGGTACTGTCCTGGGACTGCCCGGCGGGCGCTGGCGTGAGGTGTTGACGGGAGCGGAGTGCTCATTTGACCGCGCCACACCGCTGTCAAGCGTCATTGACGCGAGCAGCGGCGTCGGGGTCTACGTGGCCATCTGACCCAGACGCTCGTGGCGGTCGGTGATCGGACGCTGCGGTCAGTATTCGGACGTGGCAGTCCAGTGTCGCGACGCGACTGTCTCGGGTCACCCTCCGGACGGCCAGCGCACACGCTTGCGGTGCATAGTGCTACAGTGGCAGCCTGCAACTATGCCTCGGACTCCGTCTGACACCGCCACTCCCACAAACACGGCGCCCGCTGGTGTTCCGGTCACGGAACTTGTGGACGGCGTCCTGAGCGCCAGCCGGGCGCTCGTTGCCGTCGCAGCCCGGTCCCTGGCGCAGGTCGCAGACGACGTGACGCTCGCACAATATCGGGCACTTGTGGAGATCGCATCCCGCGGCCCGCTTCGTGCAGCCGACCTTGCCGATGCCCTGCGGGTGGACCGCTCGACCGCAACCCGCATGTGCGACCGCCTGATCCGCAAGGGCCTTGTGAACCGTCGCCGCCTCTCCGATGACAGGCGTGCCGTGCGCATCTCGTTGACCACGGCGGGACGCGACCTGGTGAGCGAGGTGAGCCGACGCCGCCGAGCGGAGATCGCCCAGATTGTTGAGCGCATGCCCGTGGCTGACCGGCCCCGCGTCAGCCAGGCACTCCACCTCTTTGCGGAGGCCGCCGGTGAGGTCTCTGAGCAGAGTTGGACGCTCGGGTGGGATCTCCAGGAGTGAGCGCTGCAACCCAGATCGAACCGCGCGAGCGCGCTCAGCCGGGTTGGCGCCGCGCCGCCTCCGCCTGGCTTGCCACGCAGCGCCTGGGTCTTGCCGTCATGGCGCTGGTTGTGGGCGTCGGCGCCGGCCTGGGTGCGGCCGGCTTCCGTTGGCTGATCTTTGGTGTCACCTGGCTTTTCACCGGCCACCAGCAGTTCGGCCAGCAGGGTCACGCGCCCAGCCTGCATCTCCCGTTCCTGGGGATCTTCTTTGTGCTGGTGGTCCCGGTGGTGGGCGGCCTGATCTACGGTCCCCTGATCTATCGGTTCGCGCGTGAGGCGCGCGGCCACGGCGTTCCCGAGGTGATGCTCGCGGTGGCTGAGAACGGCGGTCGCATCCGCCCACCCGTGGTTATCGTCAAGGCGCTGGCCTCAGCGGTCACCATCGGTAGCGGCGGCTCCGTCGGCCGTGAGGGGCCGATCGTGCAGATCGGCTCGGCCCTGGCGTCGACCCTGGGACAGCTCGTGGGAACGTCGGAGGGGCGGCTGCGGATCATCGTCGCCTGCGGCGCCGCCGGTGGTATCTCCGCCACCTTCAACGCGCCGCTGACCGGCCTGTTCTTCGGATTTGAGATCGTGCTGCGCGAGTTCTCACTCGACGCCCTGTTTGCAACGAGCCTCGCGGCGGTGACGGCGGACGTGATCAGCCGCGCCTTCTTCGGCTCCGCCCCGTTCTTCACCGCGATCCCGCACGACCTGTCAATCGGCAACGATCTGAGCTACCTGCTGGTGGCGGTGCTCGCGCTGATCGCGGGCCTGATCGGTCTGGGCTTCAAGACGATCCTCTACGGGATGGAAGATTGGGTGGACGAGCTCTGGAAGGGACGTCCGGAGTGGGCGCGCCCAGCCGTCGGCGGTGTTGGGCTCGGTCTGCTCCTGCTCGCGCTGCCGCAGATGTACGGCGTTGGTTATCCGGTCATGGACAACGTGATTGCCGGGCATGTGGTGATCGGGCTCGTGCTGCTGTTCCTCGTCGGCAAGGTCGTTGCGACCAGCTTCACGCTCTCAATCGGTGGTTCGGGCGGCGTCTTCGCTCCCTCGCTCTTCATCGGCGCCATGACCGGGATGGTCTTCGGCACCGGTGTTCATCACCTGTTCGGGCCACAGGTGGGGCCGCCCGCGCTCTACGCGGTAGTGGCCATGGGCGGTGTCTTTGCGGGCGCGGCACAAGCGCCGCTGACGGCGATCGCGAGCGTCGCCGAGATGACCGGCAACTTCGCGCTGACGTTGCCGGTGATGCTGACCTGCTCAATCGCCTCCGCGCTCTCCAAGCAGCTCTCCTACGGCAGCGTCTACACGACCAAGCTGCTGCGCCGTGGCATCGACATTGAGCGTCCGCGTCCGGCGGCCGCCCTGCAGGTGCTTCGCGTCTCCGACGCGATGCGGCCGTTCGAAGCAGGACCGCTGCTGCCGCTGACCGCTCACGCGCCGCAGAACGGCCACGCTCAAGCGGAGCCCTCCCAACTGGCCCCCACCTGGGATGCACTCCGAGGCTCGATCGTCGAGGTCAGCGAGCCACAGGAGCTCTACGCGGAGGAGACGCTCGAGCAGGCTCTGCGCCAGCTCACCGTCTACGGCCGTGCGGGTCTGCCCGTGGTCTCGGCCGATCGTGAGCGGGTTGAGGGCTGGCTCTCACGTCAGGCGATCCTGCGCAAGCTCGCCGAGCAGATCGCCGCCGCTCAACGTTACGCGGAGCAGGGCGCCGAGGCTGCGGACTTTGCCACCGAGGATCCGCAGGCCGCGGCACGCCGTCCGACCCGACCGCTCGCGGGCTACAAGCTCGTGGAGCTCACGATCGAGTCAACCTCGCCGCTGCTCGGTGTGCGGCCCCATGATGTCCGCTGGCCTGAGGGCAGCGTGCCCGTGGCAGTCGTACGTGGAGTGGTGCCGCTGCCCAAGTTCGGGGAGTCCGAACTGCAGCTTGGCGACCGCATCAGCCTGATCGCGCTCGATCCCGACGGCGAAGAGGCGTCCGCCCCCGGCGCTGACGCCGGGGCCACCGCGTCGGCGGATTCCGCCGCCTCGCCGGAGGCCACCACCGGGCCGCAGGGCTAGCACCGTCGGCCGGCCTCCGGCTAATCAAGCCTGAAGATCTGCTCGAGCGCCGGCGGTCCCGCGTCCGGCACGCGTTCACTGAGGAGTGGGGCCATTGTGTCCTGCCAGCGCGTGCTGACCGGCTGCGCCGCCATGTAGCGGGCGGACTCCTCAAGGTCGTCTGACTCGAAGTAGCCGAACACCTCGGTCCCCGCGCGGAAGATCGAGTAGTTGCGGATGCCCGCATCCCGGAGCGCCTGCAGCATCTCCGGCCACACCTCAGCGTGTGCGCGCACATAGTCGTCGATGCGGTCCGGCAGGACGTGAAGGACAAAGGAACTGCGTACTGTCATGGCGGCTCCTCGGTGACAAATACAACGAGCTTGCGCGGCCCGTGCACACCTTCGACTCGCTTGAGTTCGATGTCAGAGGTGGCGGACGGTCCGGAGATGAACGTGAGTGGGCGCCTCTCCGCACTCACCACCGGAGCGAGCTGGGCCAGCGCCTCCGGCACAGTGCCCACGATCTGGCTCGCCTGCACGATGCAGATGTGCAGGTCGGGAACGAGGCTCAGCGCCCGGCGGCCCTCATGGGCGTCGCTGGTGAGGACGATCGTGCCCGTCTCGGCAATGGCGACGGTGCATCCGGTGATCACACCGTCCAGCTCGTCAAGCTCGGCCGTGGTCAATTCAGCGTCCGGGACCAGTTCCAGCTGAGCCGGGCGCCACTCAGCGGGCAGTCCTGGTGGAACCACCAACCGTCGCCCGCCTGACCGCAGGGCCGCTGCCGTGAGCGCGTCCTCCAGTGCGGCCGACGCGATCCGCTGCACCTCCGCCCGATAGTCGCCAACCCGCTCGCAGAACAGCTCGACCAACGTGTCCTGCGCGCGTCCGTCTGTTCGGCGGTACTCGCGCCCGATCTCCTGACGATCTCCCGTCTGTGTCGGCGCGTTTCCATCGCCGAGCGCGGAGCGGATCCGACGCAGGATGGCCTCTCGTGCATCGCTCACCGCCGAGCAGCTCCCGAACCGTTCCGCTCGACGAAGCTGGATTCCGCAACCGGGCGTAGGTCCCGTGTCCGTGTCCACGCCGAGAGGGGGCGGGGGAGCCGGCGGATCCGTCCGTCCCTGACAAGCGGCCGTTGCAGTACCCGCATGAGTCGTTGCACCAGGCGCATCCGGTCAGATCGCCTGAAAACCCAGGCCGCGGCGCCCATCGCCAGGCGCTCAGCGGGTTTGTCAACCGCCTCAACGGCCTGCTCGCGTAGGTGCAGGAGCACCCGAGGGATGTCGATCTTGACAGGACAGGCGTCATAGCAGGCGCCGCACAGGCTCGAGGCAAACGGCAGCGTGGGTGCGTTCTCGATTCCGATCAGCTGCGGAGTGAGGATCGCGCCGATCGGACCCGGATAGACGGATCCGTAGGCATGGCCGCCGGTGCGCGAGTAGACGGGGCAGACGTTCAGGCAGGCGCTGCAGCGGATGCAGTGCAGCGCCTGGCGGCCGACCTCATCACGGAGCACTCGCGTACGACCGTTGTCCAGCAAAACCACGTGCAGTTCCTGTGGGCCGTCCCCGTCGCTGACGCCCGTCCAGAGCGATGTGTAGGGGTTCATGCGTTCACCTGTGGAAGAGCGCGGCAGCAGTTGCAGGAACACCTCCAGGTCGGTGAAACTCGGGACGAGCTTCTCAATGCCGAGGATCGAGACAAGCACCGGAGGCAGGGTCGTGCACATGCGTCCGTTGCCCTCAGACTCGACCACACACAGCGTGCCGGTCTCGGCAACGCCGAAGTTCGCACCGCTCACACCGACCTCGGCGCTCAGGAACCGCTCACGCAGGTAGCGTCGGGCGGCCTCGGCCAAGACCGCGGGATCGTCCGAATCAATCTCCGGCGCGATCGTGCGCCTGAACAGGTTGCGGATCTCCGTGCGGTTGCGGTGGATCGCCGGCACCAGGATGTGGGACGACCAGTCCCCGTCGAGCTGCAGGATCAGCTCGGCAAAGTCCGTCTCCAGCGCGTGTATTCCCTCTCTGCCGAGACTTTCATTGAGTGCGATCTCATCGGTCGTGAGCGACTTGACCTTCACAACCTCACTGACGCCGTGCGCTCGGGCCACCTGGGCGACGATCGCACACGCCTCGGCTCCGTCTCGCGCCCAATGCACGGTTGCGCCCGCCGCGGTCAGTGCCTGTTCGAACTGCAGAAGGTAGCTGTCCAGGTTGGCCATAACGTCCGCCTTGATGGCACTACCAGCGGCGCGCAACTGTTCCCAGTCAGGAACCTCCGCAACGACGTTGGCGCGCTTGGCCCGGATCGTGCTGGTCGCCTGTCCGAGGTTGCGGCGCAACTGCCGGTTGCGCAGCTCGCGGCTTGCAGCCGCCGGGAAGCCTTCCGCTGGGACGGTCATCGGCTGGCCAGAATCTCCGCCAGGTGAACGGCGCGGGTGTCGCCACCTCGCCGTGACAGGCCGCCTCCTATCTGCAGCAGACAGGAGCCGTCCACGGCTGTGCAGATTCCGGCGCCGGTCGACTCAATCGCATCGCACTTGTCGGCCAACATGGCGCTTGAGGTCTCGCTGTTCTTGATCGAGAAGGTGCCCCCGAAGCCACAGCACTCCTGCGCGTCGGGAAGCTCGACCAGCTCAAGCCGGCGGACATTGCGGAGGAGCCGCAACGGCGCGTCTCCGATCCGCGTCACCCGCAGTGAGTGGCAGGTTGGGTGGTAGGTGACGCGGTGCGGGTAGGTCGCACCGACATCTTCGACGCCGAGTCGATGTACGAGGAACTCAGAAAGCTCCATTGTCCGCTCCAGCACCGGATGATCGATGCCCAGCAGCTCCGGATAGAGCTGTCTGATCGCGCCCACACAGGAGGACGATGGCGACACGACGGCGTCAAAGGCGCCATAGGTCGCCACAAACCGCTCCGCCAGTGGCGCGGCGCTGCGGCGGTAGCCGGAGTTCATGTGCATCTGCCCGCAACAGGTCTGCTCTCTCGGCACTACGACCTGGTGTCCCAGGCGCCGCAGGATCGTTGCGGTCGCAGTTGCTGCCTCCGGAAACATGGTGTCTGCGACGCACGTGGCGAACAGGCCGATCTTCATCGCCGGGAGTTTGACGCATTTGTCGCACAGTTTCGAGCCAGCTTTCGAACACTTTCGAAAATGTTTTTGACAACGACCGTTGACTTTCGAAAAAACCAGAGTTAGATTGCGCTCCCGGATGGACGAGAGAGAGGCAGTACCCAACTTTTCACAGCAGGAGCGCATGGATGAGGTGCTGCGCCTGCTCGAGGACCGCGATTCGGTACAGGTCGCTGAACTGGCTGCGCGATTCGCCATTTCAGAGGTGACCGTTCGCAGCGATCTCACCGCACTGGCGAAGCTTGGACTGGTCGCGCGGGTGCGGGGCGGCGTGCGCTCGCTGCGTGAGGGCAATTCCGAGGTGGGCTTCGACCTGCGTCTCCGCCTGGAGGTGGAGCGCAAACGTGCGATCGCCCGCGCGGCGGCCGCGATGATCGACGAGGGCGATGCTGTGGCGCTCGACTCCAGCACCACCGCCTATTACCTTGCGCTCGAGCTTCGCGCCAAGCGGGAGCTTGTGGTCGTCACCAACGGCCTGCTCGTGG
>JAKAED010000015.1 GCA_021820105.1 Actinomycetes bacterium
ACGACGCCTGGCTGGTGGAGCGCCAGGGCGGCACCGTCAGGGTGCTGCCTGCTCCGGTTGAGAACTTCAAGATAACCACCATGCTCGACCTCCGCCTGGCCGACATGCTCCTCTCCGAACGGGGGCTGTGATGAGGATCGCAACCGGCCTGGGTTATGACTGCCATCGCCTGGTGAAGGGGCGCCCGCTGATCATCGGCGGCGTCACGATCCCGCACCCGTATGGTCTGTTGGGCCACTCCGATGCGGATGTCCTCACGCACGCGATCATCGATGCCCTGCTGGGCGCAGCGGCGCTCGGCGACATCGGTCAACACTTTCCCGACACGGACGAGCGCTACCGTGATGCCGACTCGATCGGGCTCCTCACCGCCACCGTTGGGATGCTTGAACAGCATGAGTGCGTGATCGAGCACATTGACGCCACCGTCGTGCTTGAGCGGCCGAAAGTGCTGCCCCACAGGGCGGCTATTCAGGCTCGGCTCACCGCGGCGCTCGGCCTTGCCGATGAGCAGCTCAACATCAAGGCCACGCGTGGTGAGGGCGTGGGCTTCATCGGACGCGCGGAGGGCGCGGCGGCGCTGGCGATCGCCACCATCAGCCGGCCACTGCCCGGAGCTCGCGTCGACACAGGCGTCGGTCAGAGCCACTAACTTCTGGGCTGTGCGAGAGATCAAGCTGCACGACACGCTCAGCGGTCAGGTCATCCCGATCGTTCCCAGGTTGCCAGGGAGAGTCGGGATCTACGCCTGCGGGCCAACTGTGTACGGCCGCATACACATTGGCAACGCTCGGCCCTTTGTCGTCTTCTCGCTGCTGAAGCGGTTCCTCGAGCACGAGCGCTATCAGGTCACATTGGTGGCGAACATCACAGATATCAACGACAAGATCTACGCTGCGGCCGTCGCTGCCGGCAAGCCATCGCAGCAACTGGCCGATGAGATGGCCTCCCACTACGTGGCGGATACGGACCGTCTTGGGATCGGCCGGCCGGATCACGAGCCCCTGGCGAGTGAGACGATTCCGGAGATCATCGCACTGATCGAGGCGCTGATCGAGCACGGACACGCGTACGCATCAGACGGCGATGTGTACTTTGCCGTACGCAGTTACGAACGCTACGGGGAGCTGTCGCACCGTCGTCTGGAGGACCTTGATCAGGGTGAGGATGGTGAGGGATCGCACCGCAAGCGCGACCCGCTGGACTTCGCTCTCTGGAAGCGGCAGAAGCCCGGCGAGGACAGTGCCTGGGAGTCTCCGTGGGGTCCGGGCAGACCCGGTTGGCACATCGAGTGCTCGGCAATGGCCGAGAAGCTCCTGGGGCTGGATTTTGAGATTCACGGCGGTGGCTCGGATCTGGCCTTCCCCCACCATGAGAATGAGGCGGCTCAGACGCGCGCGGCGCGTGGTCAGCCGCTGACCCGCATCTGGATGCACAACGGGATGGTGCGGCTCGCGCAGGAGAAGATGTCAAAGTCGGTTGGCAATACGCTGCTGCTGAACTCAGCCCTGGACGCGTACGGCAGGGACGCGCTCATCGCCTACTTCTGCGCCGGCCACTACCGCCAGCCGATTGAGTTCAACGATGAGCGCCTGGCGGCAGCGGCCGCCAGCATCGAGCGCTTCCGTGGTGTCGCAGAGCGCCTGGTCCCGTCCCCGTCGCCGGCCTGGTCGGCAGCACTGCACGCCGAGTTCTTTGACGCGTTGGCCGACGACTTCAATACACCACGGGCTCTGGCGGCCGCCTTTGAGTGGGTGCGTCAGGCCAACCGCGCCGGCGGTTCCGTGGGCGATCAGGATCTCCGGGACATGCTCGGTGTGCTCGCGCTGGACAACCTCCTGGAGACCCAGCAGGCCCGAGTCGGCGCGGAGGCGGAGGCACTTCTGCGGGACCGCGAAGTCGCCCGAGGGCAGGGAGATTGGGGCCGTGCCGACGCCCTGCGTGATGAGCTTCGCGCACTGGGGTGGGAGGTCCGAGATGGGCCGGACGGCCCGCGGCTGCGGCCGCTCTCATGATCGTTTACGGAAGAAATGCCGTGCGGGAGGCCATCCGTGGACCGCGTCGTGTGTCCCGGATCTGGTGCACGGCCGGCGCCTCACGCGAACCCTGGCTCGCTGCGGGCCAGGTGCCGACCGTGATCACTCAGGCGGATGAGGTCGGTCAGCGCGCAGGGACCGACTCCCACCAGGGCATCTGCGCCGAGGTGTCGGACTTTCAGTATGCAGACCCCGGCGCGTTGCTCGGCCGTGAGCAGGCGCTGCTGGTCGCCCTTGATCAGGTCCAGGATCCTCAGAATCTCGGGGCCATCTGTCGGTCGGCCGAGTGCGCCGGTGCCGCTGGCGTGGTGCTGCCTGAACGCCGCACGGCCGAAATAACACCGGCGGTCTGCAAGGCCTCCGCCGGGGCTGTTGAGCATTTGCCGGTCGCGCAGGTGCGCAACCTGACGGACTTCCTCCTGGAGGCAAAGCAGCGGGGCTTCTGGTGCTACGGGGCTGATGGCGATGCGCGCTTGGACTACCGAAAGGTCGATCTGACCGGGCCTGTGGTGCTGGTGATGGGCTCTGAGGGCCGCGGACTGCGTCCGCGAGTCGCATCCGCCTGCGATGCCCTGGTCTCGCTTCCGCTGCACGGCCGGATCGAGTCGCTCAGCGTCAGCGCCGCCGCTGCCGTGCTGCTCTACGCGGCGGCCGCCGCCCGTGGTTGATACACAGGGCAGATGATCGACCGGATACGTGCTCTCCCCAAGGCAGAACTCCACCTTCACATAGAAGGCACCCTGGAACCCGAGCTGGCATTTGAGCTTGCTCGCCGCAACGGGGTTCAGCTCCCGTTCGCGACGGTTGAGGCGCTGGCCCGCGCATACGAGTTCTCCGACCTGCAGTCCTTCCTCAACCTGTACTACCAGTGCATGTCGGTGCTGAGAAAGCCGGCCGACTTTGCCGATCTCGCCGACGCCTACCTGCAGCGCGCTGCCCGCGACGGGGTCCGGCACGTTGAGATGTTCTTTGACCCGCAGGCGCACACGAGCCGAGGAGTGCCGCTTGACGATGTCGTTGCCGGGCTTCGCGAGGCGGTCCAGGCCGCGCCGGCACGCCACGGTGTGTCAGCGGCGCTGATCGCCTGTTTTGTCCGGGACCGCCCCGTGGCGGAGGCGATGCATACACTTGAGGGGCTGGCCGCGCATCTTGACGTGATCAAGGGCGTGGGCTTGGACTCCGCGGAGGTCGGCAACCCGCCCGGGGCCTTCCGCGAGGTGTTTGCCGCAGCGGAGCAGCTTGGCCTGCGTAAGGTTGCGCACGCGGGCGAGGAGGGCCCGCCGGCTTATGTGTGGGAGGCGCTTGATGTGCTCGGCGTGGAACGGGTCGACCACGGCATCCGAGCCGCCGAGGATCAGAGCCTGCTGCGCCGCCTTGCAACGGACAGGGTGCCGCTGACCGTCTGCCCGCTGTCGAACGTGCGACTTCACTGTGTTGAGTCGCTGGCTGACCATCCGCTCCCAAGGCTGCTCGAGGCAGGCGTGCTGGTCACGCTGAATTCCGACGATCCCGCCTACTTCGGTGGGTACGTCGCCGACAACTATCTGGCCGTCGCGCGCGAGCTTGCTCTGGACCTGGACACGCTCGCAGTGCTGGCCCGTAACTCCCTGCTCGCGAGCTTCACGGATTTGGAGCTGGTGGCCGAGGCTGCGGAGCAGCCTGCTTGACATAAAGATCGCTATATGCGAATCTGCGCGATACTAAGCTTCAACTTAAGCTTAAGGCTAGACAACAAACGCTGAAGCGAACTCCTGGGAAGAGTCGCTTCTGTGTCTGAACTGAATAGGCAGCGGCGCCAGGGGAGGTGACGCGCCACGCAAGTCAAACCGTCAGACGACCGGTGCGGTCGTCGGCGTGAGAAAAGGAACGACTCGTGGCTCGACTTTCATCCAACCCTAAGGGTCAACTTCAGGTTGAGGATTCATACCTGATTGCCCTTGCCAAGGCCGGCAATCCCGATGCCTACGACCGGCTCGTGCGCCGCTACTACGGCTTTGTCAGGTTGAAGGCGTCGTCGTACTTCCTGGCGGGCGGAGACGCTGATGACCTCATCCAGGAAGGTCTCGTCGGGCTCTACAAGGCGATCAGGGACTACCGCAGCGACCGCGAGTCCAGCTTCCGCAACTTTGCGGAGCTCTGCATCACGCGCCAGATCATCACCGCCGTCAAGACGGCGACTCGCAACAAGCACAGCCCGCTCAACCAATACATCTCGTTCTCAAGCACCCCTGCCGGCACGAGTGGTGACTCAGAGCCCACGCTGGACGAGATGATCGCGGGCTCACCGGTGCATGACCCGGTCAATCAGGTGATCAGCTCGGAGGAGCTGCGCGCGCTGGTCAGCTGTATCTCCACCTCCCTCTCAGAGCTGGAGTCTCGCGTGCTTTCGCTGTATCTGGACGGCCGCTCGTATGAGGAGGTTGGCCAGCGACTCGGTTGCGATTGCAAGACCGTCGACAACGCGCTCCAACGTGTCAAGCGCAAGGTCGGTGTGCATCTGGCGTCGCGGGCGATCGCTGCGTGAGCGGGCCACTCGCGGCCCGCGGGTCTGACTCAGCGGGTGAGCGGGCCCAGGTTCGCCGCGTGGCCGTGCGTCTGGAACGCTCGGAACCGGTTGAACTGCCGGTGATGGGGGCCGTGGAAATCAGATGAGCCGGTTGTGAGCAGCCCGAGCTCGGCGGCATGCCGGACGAGCAGTTCGGTCTGCTCACCGGTATGCGTCACGTAGAACGCCTCGACTCCATCCATTCCGACGCCCCTGAATCGCTCCAGGGTGGAGATCACCTCGCCGTCGCTGTGCACGTCCCAGAACGGATGTGCCCAAACGGCAAGACCGCCGGCTCCGTGAATCAGCTCGACGGCTTCCGATACGGAGGGCGCCTCGCGCTCGCGGAAAGCCGGCTTGCCCTCGATCAGGTAGGCAACAAGGAACTCTGAGAAGGTTCCGAGCCCCTCCTGGGCGAGTCGTGCGGCGTTGGCCGGGTGGCTGAAAGCCGCCTGCGCGAGGTGCGGCCGTCCGATCGTCAATCCCTCAGCGGCCCGCCGCTCCAGCGGCGCGGGATCCACCTGCCAACCCAGTCCCGTCAGCGCGTCGAGCATACGCTCGGCGCGACGCTCGCGATCCGCCCGTGAATGCTGGAGCTGCGCCAGCAGCTCATGATTGTCGGGGTCGATCAGATAGCCGCAGACGTGGATGTCTTTGGCGGCCGGGTCCAGCACCGAGATCTCCACGCCACTGATGAGATCGATCCCAACCTCTGCCGCCGCCTGCAGGGCCTCATTGACGCCTGCCACGCTGTCGTGGTCGGTCAGCGACAGGAGCTCAACGCCGGCCTCGGCGGCCGCACGCACGGTGTCCGCTGGTGAGAGCTCGCCGTCGGAATGAATGGAATGGGCCTGCAGTTCAAAGGCCGGTGCTTGATCGAGCGTATGCATCGAACGGTGATTTCAGCAGGCCGAGACCGGGAACGCTGTGCTGCTGCCATTGACAACGATTGTCCTATGCGTCCATTTGTCCAAAGATTCCGATCTATCTTGTGCCCGATGGAAGGTTCATCGGTTGTAGCGCTGCACTAGCCTCTCGTCTAATGTTGCCCGCAGTGAGGGAGGGAGTGCCCAACGAGGCTGAGGTCGCGGCTGCCGACGTGCACCTGCGCAACGTCGTCAAGACCTACGGCGGCGTCGTGGCCGTGGACGATCTGACGCTGGAGATCCCGCGAGGTGAGTTCTTCAGCCTGCTCGGGCCCTCTGGCTGCGGCAAAACCACGACGCTTGGGATGATCGGCGGGTTCGAGACGCCCACCAGCGGGACCATCATGCTCGGCGACCAGGACGTCAGTCGTGTGCCGCCCTACAAGCGGGATGTGAACACCGTCTTTCAGTCGTATGCGCTATTCCCGCACCTGGACATCTTTGGGAACATCGCCTTTGGCCTGAAGCGCAAGGGGATGCCCAAGGAGCAGATCGCCTCCCGCGTGACGGAGGTACTCCGACTGGTTGATCTGCCCGGCTACGAGAAGCGCAAGATCTCAGAGCTGTCCGGCGGTCAGCAGCAGCGGATCGCGCTGGCGCGCGCCTTGGTCAATGAGCCGCGCGTGCTGCTGCTCGACGAGCCGCTCGGCGCGCTGGATCTGAAGCTCCGCAAGCAGATGCAGGCTGAGCTCAAGCGCATTCAGCAGGACGTCGGCATCACCTTCCTCTACGTGACGCACGATCAGGAGGAGGCGATGGCGATGTCTGATCGCCTCGCCGTGATGAACGCCGGCAAGATCGAGCAGTACGGGACTCCGCGTGATGTCTACGAGCGTCCCGCAACGCGCTTTGTCGCATCGTTCCTCGGCGCCTCCAACCTGATCGCCGGAAAGGTGGTCTCCAGCGGAGGCGCTGAGTTTGCGGAGGTGGTGCTGGCGGGTGGACAGACGGTGCGGGTTCCCGCTGAGCGGGTGACACCCGGGCAGGTTGAGATCAGCGTCGGGATCCGGCCTGAGAAGCTGCTGCTCGAGCCGGTCTCCGAGCCTGCCGCGCCAGGCTACAACGCCATCACAGGGCAGGTGATCCTCGGGACCTACCTGGGGGTCAGCCACCAGTACATCGTCAAGGGGCCGGCGGATACGGAACTTGTCGTCTATGTGCAGAACCTTGGCGCCACGGCACCCACTCTGGGCGAGACGGTGCGGCTGAGCTGGCTCCCAGAGCACACGTTTGTCGTTTAGAGGAACAAAGGAGGAGCCGGTGTCCAGTCAAGATGACTCACTAGAGCAAGGGGTCGATCCGGCCCTTCTGCGCGGACTCACTGAGCCGCGGTTCACGCGCCGCCAGGCGCTCAAGGTCGGTGGTGCGGGAGCAGGCGCACTCAGCATCGGGGCGCTGCTCAGCGCCTGCGGCGTGGCCGGTACCGCAAACAACTCTTCCAAGTCCTCGTCGGTGGGCACCGCCGCCTGGTGGAAGAAGCAGAAGCAGGCCGGCATCCTGGACTTTGCCAACTGGCCGCTCTACATCGACACGAGTCACGGCAAGCATCCGTCGCTGGAGCAGTTCACCAAGGCCACGGGCATCAAGGTGAACTACTTTGAGGTCATTCAGGACAACGCGCCGTTCTATGCGCAGATCTCGCCGACGCTGCGTTCGGGTCAGTCGATCGGGTACGACATCGTCGTGATGACCAGCAACTCCTGGCAGCTCACGGAGATGCTCAACATCAACAAGTGGGCCGTTCCACTTGATCACAGCCAGCTGCCGAACTTCGCCAAGTACGCGAGCCCGCTCGTCACCAGCCCTGGGTATGACCCCGGCAACAAGTACACCGCGGCGTGGCAGTCAGGCTTCACGGGGATCGCCTACAACCCGCAGCTGACCGGGCGTGAGATCACGAGCGTCCATGACCTCTGGGACCCCAAGTTCAAGGGCCACGTTGGGATGATGAGCGACAACACCGAGCTCGGCTCGCTTGGAATGCTCGCGCTTGGCATCGACCCCCAGCACTCAACGGTCAGCGACTGGCACAAGGCGGCCAAGCTGCTCAACCAGCAGAAGGCCAGCGGGCTGGTGCGCCAGTACTACGACCAGAGCTACATCAAGGCGCTTGAAAACGGCGACACCTGGATCACGCAGGCCTGGTCAGGCGACATCTACCAGGCCAACAACAGCGGCTACCCGCACCTCAAGTTCGTTGTGCCCAAGGAGGGCGTGATGATCTGGACCGACAACATGCTGATCCCGCTGCACGCCAAGCATCCGGTCGACGCGCTCAAGTGGATGAACTTCTACTACCAGCCGAAGGTCGCGGCCGAGGTCGCGGACTGGGTCGACTACATCACTCCGGTCCCGGACGCCAAGCCGATCCTGGTCAAGCAGGATCCGGCCGTTGGCAAGAGCCCGCTTGTCTTCCCGACGGCTGCGATGAACAAGAAGGTTCATCAGTACTACAACTTCAAGAACTACAACGAGTTCCAGACCTGGAACAACATCTTCAACCCGATCATCCAGGCGTGATGCAGATGGGGACCGATAGATGAGCAGCGTCAGGGCGCGGATCGCGCCCTACCTGCTGAGCTTTCCCGGCTGGTTTTGGCTCGGCCTGTTCTTCCTGCTGCCGATCATCACGGTCCTGTCGGTGGCACTACAGACCGGCAATCCGGACACGGGGTACACATTCACCTGGCACTGGAGCGAGTTCAGCACGGTACTCAGCAACTACAACGGCGAGTTGGTGCGGTCGTTCATCTACGGTGGCATCTCAACGCTCGCCGCGTTTGTGATCGCCTACCCGATGGCCTACTGGATCGCGTTCCACGGTGGACTGCACAAGTCAACCTACCTGTTCATCATCCTGCTGCCGTTCTTTGTGTCGTTCGTGATCCGCACGCTGGCGTGGCAGTTCCTGCTGTCGGACAACGGCATCGTTCTGGGCTCGCTCAAGAGCATCGGCCTGTTGCCGCAGAGCACGCACGTGCTCTCCACCCCGTTTGCGGTGATCGCCGGACTCACCTACAACGCGCTTCCCTATATGGTGCTGCCTCTGTACGTGGCGATCGAAAAGATCGACAGGCGTGTCGTACGCGCGGCCGGCGATCTCTATGCCAGCGGGGTTCAGGCCTTCTTCCGCGTGATCCTGCCGCTCTCCTCCGCCGGTATCTTCGCCGGCTTCCTGCTCGTCTTTGTGACCAATGTCGGTGACTACGTGAACGCCTCAATCCTCGGCGGACCAGGTACGACCATGATCGGCAACGTGATCCAGAACTCCTACCTGGAGAACCTTGACTATCCAACCGCGTCCGCGCTCTCCTCGATCCTGATGGTGCTGCTGCTGTTCGTGATCTGGCTCTACGCCAGGGTCTTTGGGACCGAGGCGGTTGAGGAGGCGGTCGCGTGAGCACGGTCGAGCTACCCACCGCCACCGTTCCGCGCGAGCCTAAGCAGGGTCGTGGACCGCTCCGTCTGGGCCGCTTCGTGCTGCCGGTCTATACCTGGCTGGTGATCCTCTACACGGTCATTCCCATCGTGCTGATGATCGTCTACAGCTTCAACCAGGCACCGAGCGGCCGCATGACCTTCCAGTGGCTCGGGTTCACCACGCAGTGGTACCAACATGTCTTCCAGATCCCCGACCTGACCAACGCGCTGGTCAACTCGCTGATCGTGGCCGGCAGCTCCTCGCTCATCTCGGCCATCATCGGTACGCCGTTGGCGATTGCGCTGGCGCGTTACCGGTATCTGGGACGCAATGTGACCGAGGGCGTGATCTTCACGAACATCGCAGCGCCGTCGGTCGTCGTCGGGGCATCGCTGCTGTCGCTGTTCATCACACTCAATCTGAACCGTGGCCTCGTGACGATCATCATCGCCCACGTCTCCTTCTGCATCGCCTTTGTCGCGATCGTCGTCCGCGCGCGGATCGTCGGGCTTGATCGCTCGATTGAGAAGGCCGCCTATGACCTGGGAGCAACTCCCTGGGTCGCCTTCCAGAAGGTGCTGCTGCCGTTGATCATGCCCGGCATCATCGCCGGCATGCTGCTCGCCTTTGCGATGTCGATCGACGACTTCATCATCACCTCGTTCGTGGCCGGTCAGACGCTCACGTTCCCGCTCTGGGTCTACGGTGCGGTCAAGGTCGGCATCCCGCCGCAGGTCTTCGTGATGGGTACCTTGATCTTCTTGATCGGTGTTGTGCTCGCGCTCGTGAACGTGTTCATGCAGCGCCGGCGAGCTTGAGTCGCCTCCCCCCGGCGCCTGTCAAACTCCCAGGCACGCCCGCTTGGCGCAATTGGTAGCGCACCTCACTTGTAATGAGGCGGTTGTCGGTTCGAGTCCGACAGCGGGCTTGGCCGGTGTCCGTGCCGCAGCAGGATCCGCGGACGGCGGATCCGGCACGACAGCGCTCTCCGAATCCTAACCGAGCCCTATTCACAGCTGGCACTCCCGGCGGCGTCCGTCACGTAGACTCGATCCTGAGGTGCAGCTTGACGCCACGTGGGTTCCAGGTGGCGCGTGCGGTGCTGGGAAAGGTCGGATGTCCAGCAGTGCTGGGACCATCCGTGCACGATCCCAGGCTGGCGTGGCGGTTTGCTGTGACCTGATCACGACTTGCGAACCATGGACGTTTCACAGTGACCATCACCAGGCTCAAGAAGCACCCAATAGCGGGAGTGATGGCAGTTGTGATGACGATCGCTCTTACGTGCTCCGGCGCGGCCATCGCCGCGAAGCGTCCTGCCGCCGCGACCTTCTACCGACTGGTCCAATACCCAGCCGCCGGCTTTTCCGGGTTCTACGGGCAGATCAACGCTGCCAGGCACTCAATCGACATGGAGATCTACGAGCTCAGCGACCCGATGGCGGAGCGTGATCTTGCCCGCGCGGTCAGCCGCGGCGTGATGGTGCGGGTGCTGCTCGACAAGGCCTACTCCGGCGGAGAGGTGAACCATTCCGCCTTCTCGTTCCTGCGCTCGCATGGGGTTCAGGTCCGGTGGGCCCCGGCGCACTACATATTTCACATCAAGGCCACCACATTTGATCGCCGCGTCACCGATATCTCCACTGCCAACCTGACCGCGGCGTATTACGCGACCACCAGGGACGCTGAGGTCATCGACAGCAATCCAGTTCAGGTACGGGCGATCGAGCGGACCTTCGCAAATGATTGGGCGGCCGGCTCGCGCGGCACTCCGCGGACTCAGACGGTTCAGGCTCCGGGTCTGGTCTGGTCACCCAACACCGCAGCGGGCTCTGCTGAGGATGCGCTCGTTGCGCAGATCCAGCACGCCCGTACAGCGCTCGAGTTCGAGTCAGAGGAACTCAGTGACACACGCGTCTACACGGCGCTCGCCGCTGCGGCTCGCCGGGGAGTCAGCTGCCGCATCGTCATGACGGCCTCCGGTCAATGGACCAAGGCGTTCACCGCGGTGACGCGAGCCGGCTGCCGTGTGCACGTTTTTGCCGACAACGCCTCGACCCTCTATATACATGAGAAGTTCATCCTCGATGACCCGGGCAGCGCGTCACAGTCGTTGCTGATCGGTTCTCAGAACGCGAGTTGGACCTCCCTGCACGAGGACCGTGAGCTCGGGCTGGTGATCTCCGACCCGCATGGAGGCGCGGCCGTGATCAGCGGCGTCAACAGCGCCTTCCAGAGTGACTTCGCTGGCGCAAAGGCCTGGCATTGAACCACTCCGCCTCCCCGTACAAGGGACGCGGCTGAATTACTGCTGCGGGCAGCGGGGTCCGGCTGACAACATCTGGGTACCGGTGTCATCGCCCTGGAACAGACAACTCCCAGAAAGCATCCTCCGTGCCGCCTTCAGCGACGCTGAGCAAGGCGCATTCTGGTCGCGCACACAGCCGCCGCGGGATCCACATGCACCGTTGGAAGGCATCCTGGAAGGCGACCTCTGCATCATCGGCGGCGGTTTCACGGGACTCTGGGCGGCGCTGTACGCCAAGGAGCAGTCACCTGAGCGCAGCGTGATTCTGCTCGAGCAGGCCCGCTGTGGATCGGGGGCGAGCTCGCGGAATGGCGGGTTCCTCAACTACTCGCTCACGCATGGAGTCGAGAACGGCCGCTCCCGCTTTCCGGACGAACTGGACGTCATTGAGCGTCTGGGGATGCAGAATTTCAACGAGCTCACGGCGGATCTCGAGCGCCACCGAATCGATGCAGAGCTGGAGCTGACAGGCGAGCTCGCGGTGGCCGTCACGTCAGGGCAGTTGGGCGAACTGGAGGCGCGTGCTGCGGCGGCCGTTGACCGAACGGCTGAGTTCCTGGACCGCGAGGCGATGCAGGCTGAGATCCACTCGCCCTTGTACCTGGGCGGTCTGTGGCGCCACGAGGGTGCTGCGCTTGTGAATCCGGCAAAGCTCGCAGAGGGGCTCCGGCAGGCCGCCGTTGCGGCCGGTGTCGTCATCCACGAGCACTCGAGTGTCCGCCGCCTTCGAAACGGTGCTCGCGGGCTTGAGGCGATCACGGAGGCGGGCCTTGTCCGCGCTGACCGCATGCTCTTGGGCACCAGCGCGTACCGGCCGCTGCTGCCGGCGATCGGTCGCTATATCGCTCCTGTTTATGACTACGTGCTGGTGACCGAGCCGTTGACCGATGAGCAGCTCGACGCGATTGGCTGGCGACGCCGTCAGGGCGTCAGCGACGCCGGCAATCAGTTTCATTACTACCGCCTGACGGCCGACAACCGCATCCTCTGGGGTGGTTACGAGGCCGTGTATCGGTACGGTGGCCCAGTAGGCCCAGAACTGGACGACGACGAGTCGACCTTCATGGCTCTGGCGAGCAACTTCTTCACGAACTTCCCACAATTGAAGGGCGTGAGGTTCACGCACCGCTGGGGCGGAGCGATCGACACCTGCAGTCGCTTCTCGGTGTTCTTCGGGCGGGCCTTCCGCGGGCGCGCCGTGTACGCGCTCGGCTACACCGGACTGGGCGTCGGAGCGACTCGCTTCGGCGCACGCACCGGCCTGGATCTGCTCTACGGCCGCCAGAGTGAGGCGACCGCATTGCGCTTTGTGCGCCGCCGCCCGGTGCCCTTCCCGCCGGAGCCGCTGCGCAGTGCCGTCATCCAACTCACCCGCAACCGCCTTGCCGCGGCGGACCGCACCGGTCGGCGTGGCCTCTGGCTGCGTTCACTGGATCGACTGGGACTCGGCTTCGACAGCTGAATGGGGCGCAGGCCCGGATCCCGACTGTAACGGTGCCTGTCCATCCGGGTAACGATTGTGATGGACGACCGGCGACACCACATCCGCGCCCGCACAAGGGGTGTCAGTCCACTCACCTATTGGCTGGTGCGGACGCCTCTGCAGCTGTTCTTCCACACCTACCTGCGGATGTCCCGGATCGGTCGCGAGCACGTCCCGGACCGAGGCCCGGCGATCATCGCCTCCAACCACCGCAGTTTCTTCGACCCCTTCATCATCGGGACGATGGCGCGGAGGCCGATGTATTACGTCGCCAAGCGTGAGCTGTTCGAGCTTCACCCGCTGCTGAGCCGCCTGCTGAGCGCGCTGGGCGCGTTCCCGGTGGACCGGGGGAGGGGCGATCGAGACACCATCGAGACCGCCAAGCAGCTGCTCGCCCGCGGGGAGCTCGTGCTGATCTTCCCCGAGGGAACCCGGACCCGGCCGGGACCGCTCGCACACCCCAGGCGCGGTGTCGGCCGCCTGGCGCTGGAGACCGGAGCGCCCGTCATTCCACTCGCGATCATCGGCACGGAGGACATCCGTGACGGCCTTTGGCTGCGGCCGCGGCGAGTACGAGTGCGAGCGGGCCGAGCGCTGCACTTCCCGCACGTGGACGAGGCCACGCCGGCAGCCGCAGAGATCGTCACAGGCCGCGTGTGGGGATGTGTGCAGCTTCAGTGGGCCTGGCTCGGTGGTGCCGTCGAGTCTGAGCCCTCACCAAGCTCCGTGGAGCAACAGGCAGCCTGATATGCGCCGCTCCCAGCTAGGCTCCGTCCAGTGGAACCAGAATCGGCGACCAGCAAGGCGGAGCTTGATCGTCGTTTCAGCGAGCTCTACCGCGAACACCTGCGGGACGTCTACTCGTACAGCTTCTACCGTGTCGGTAACCACCATGACGCTGAGGATCTCACCGAACAGACCTTCCTGCAGGCCTACCGCCACTTTGAACGCGCCCTGCGCGAGTCGGACGGGCGGCCACTGCGACCGTGGCTCATTCGCATCGCTCACAACCTGGCGGCGAACTTCTACCGGGACCGATCACGCAAGCCGCAGGCGGCGATTGAGGACGCCGACATGATCTCCACGCCGCACACGACTGAGGCCTTGGTTGAGGGGCGAGAGGAACTCGCGTTCATCCTCGACGGTGTCCAGCAGCTCCCCGACGATCGCCGCGAGGCGCTGATCATGCGCTTTGCCCTGGGCATGGACAATCGTGAGATAGCCAGGGCCATGGGCCGATCCGATGGTGCCACCAAGGTCCTGCTGCACCGCGCCATCAAGCAGCTTGAGGGCATCGTCGGCAGCAGCGGCGAAAATGGGGCGAGATGATGGCGGGCAACGTCGAAGCCCTGCTCCGTGAGGCGCTGGCGCCGGTGGACCCCCCGGTACGCCTGACCGAGCAGCTGGAGTCAACGCTGAGCGTGATTGCCGAGGCCGCGCAGGAGGAGCTTGAGGGCTGGGAGCTTGCGGCGATGCGCGATCCTCGCAACTGGGTGCGTCCGCTGGTCGCCGCGGGGATCACCGTGACCGCCGGGAGCGCGCTGGTCGCGCTTCGTGTCCGGGGCAGGCGCCCACTGCGGCGTAAGCAGAGCGCGTCCCTGATCGAGTACGCGGAACGAACCCTGCAGGACATCGCTGAGGAAGCACGTAGGGTGCTACCCGACCGCTGAGCGCCGTGCCGACCTGTTACCGACATCCCTCCCGCGAGACGGCGGTATCGTGCTCCAACTGCGGTCGCCCGATCTGCACCGACTGCATGACGCCGACCCCCGTCGGCATGCGCTGCCCGGAATGTGCGGGCCAGCGCACCAAGGTCCGACGGATGCAGGGACGGGGCCCATCCGCCAGCTTCGCTCGTCCCGCCTCACCCTACGATCCCAGAACCTGGTCGATAACGCAGTTGCTGATCGCGATCAACGTCGTGGTCTTTCTCTGGGAGGTTGCTGACGGGGTCACGCTTGGGGGCTACGACACCGGTTGGTTATTCGACAACGGGGTGCTCTTCGGCCCGTACATGAGCCACGGTAACCACGAGTACTGGCGGTTGCTGACCTACGGTTTCCTGCACGCCAGCATCATCCACATCGGCTTCAACATGCTCTCGCTCTGGTTTGTCGGCCGCGCGCTGGAGCCCGCGATCGGTCGTCTCTACTACGGCGCGATCTACTTCAGCGCACTGTTCGCAGGCGCCCTGGGCGCGCTGGCGTTCACGCCGGACCAGGCGACGCTTGGCGCCTCCGGCGCGATCTTCGGCGTGTTCGGAGCGCTGATCATGGTCGCCCGCGCCCGCCGGATTCCGCTGTGGCAGTCAGGGCTGCTGCCGATCCTGCTGTTCAACTTCATCTACACGCTGACCGTTGCGGGCGTCTCGATCGGTGGTCACCTGGGTGGCCTGCTCGCCGGCCTGGTCGGTGGCTGGCTGGTCACCGAGTACGGCGAGAAACGCGACAAGCAGGCGTTCGCGCTCGGCGGTCTGTTCCTGATCGCGGTTGTCTCGATCGCGCTCGGGCTGGTATTTGCCGGGGGCTCAGGCCTCCTGCCCCACGGTTCTCGCCTGTAGCGGCTGCGGCGGCCCGCTGGCCACCGCAGCCGGGCTGGCCTGGGTCACAGCTCGACTGTGATCGCCCGCGCGGCCAGCTCGTCGGTGACCGGCACCAACTCCGGATGGATCACGTTGGCGAGCAGTTCCAGACCGTCGATGATCCGCGGGCCGGGTCGTGAGAAGTAGGACGATGCGTCAAGCGCGACCACACGTGGGCGACGCGCTCCCCGCACCGCCAGGCGCACGCGGTCGATCCGGGCGGATGCCTCCTGGATCAGGTCAACAGCGGCGTCCTTGGTGTCTGTCGCCTGTGCGATCGTTCTTGCATCGCCAAGAACCTCTCCCACGGTGCGCGGGTCAAGCGCGATCACCAGCGGCTGGCTGTCGATCTCCTCGGCGAGCTCCCGCACATCCTCCACCGCAACGGCGCACACCCGGCAGAGCGCCTGGGTCACGATCAGGTCCGGCTGAAGGTCGGCGAGCAGGCCCCGATTGAGCTCGTAGATCGACTCGCCTCGGAGGCTCCGCTCCTTCACCATCGCATCGATCGCGGCAGCACCCAGCCCCGGCGGCAGCGTGTCGCGCGTGACACGGGGGAGCGCCGTGGCCGCTGGCGGGTAGTCACATTCGTGCGTGACCGCAACCACGTCGTCACCGAGGCCGAGCGCAAAGAGCAGCTCGGTGGCCGAGGGAACAAGGCTTACGATTCGCATATGGGGTCAAAGATATGACAACACCACCGCTGCTCAACGGAGATGAGATCGCCGCCCGGTTGCTCGGGCTCGACTGGGAACTGGAGGGCGGGACGATCGTCAGAGACCTGCGCTTCGACGACTTTGCCGGGGCGATCGCCTTTGTGAACAGGGTCGCCGACATGGCCGAGACATACGACCACCACCCCGATATCCTGGTGCATGGGTGGAACAAGGTGAAGCTGAGTCTCACCAATCATGCGGCCGGTGGGTTGACAGAGGTCGACTTTGATATGGCCGCGCGTTTCGACGCGCTGGTTGCGTAGTCACTGAATGAATAACGACCCAGAGCGAAGTCCCAGGCAAAGCCGTCGGCCCCGGCAGTGGGCGGGCATGGTTGCGGAGCGTCCGTTTTGACGGCACTCCTGATCGGCCTGACCTTTCTGCTCGTGCTCGTCAACGCCTTCTTCGTGATTGCGGAGTACGCGCTGGTGCGCTCCAGGCGGGCGCTGCTGGAGGAGATGGCGGAGGAGGGCTCCCGCGGCGCACGGATCGCGCTGGCTCAGATGGAGGAGATCGGCGACTACATCTCCGCCTGCCAGGTGGGGATAACCATGGCTTCCATCGGCATCGGCGCCCTTGGTGAGCCGGGGATCGCGCATGCGTTGGAGTCGCTGTTCGGCAGGAGCTCGCACGAGGTTGCGGTCGCAATCTCGATCGTGATCGCCTACATCCTGATCACCTTCTTTCAGAGCACGCTCGGCGAGATCGTGCCGAAGCTCTACACGATTCAACATGCTGAGGGTCTTGCGCGCCGGATCGCGCCGCCGATGCAGACCTTCATCGTCATCTTCCGGCCGTTCATCAATGTGCTCAACAGCTCATCTGAGTGGACGCTGCGGCGTCTCGGGGTGGATCCGGATGCAGAGCCGGCGCACGGGACCCCGGAGGAGCTCAAGCGGCTGATCGCCGAGTCGCAGACGGGCGGTCAGATTGACGTCGGCGAAGCTGAGATGCTCACCGGCGTCTTCCATCTGCATGAGCAGGAGGCGCGACAGGTGATGACGCCGATCCCAGCGGTTGTGACCGTTGACGTCGCCGAGTCTGTCGGCGCCGCGCTCAGGCGGGCGGTGGCGACTGGTCACTCGCGCCTGGTCGTGATCCAGGATGAGGACCAGGATCAGGTGCTTGGCATCGTCCACGTCAACCAGCTGATCAGACTGCTGATGAACGGCGGTGATGAGGAGGCGAGCTTCAACACGCTTGTCAGAGAGGCCCCGATCTTCCCCGAGACCAAGCCGCTGGATGATCTGCTGGCTGATCTGCAGCGTGAGCGCACGGAGATGGGGGTCGTGGTTGACGAGTACGGCCGTACGGCCGGGATCGTCACGATCGAGGACATCATCGAGGAGGTTGTGGGGGAGATCGCCGACGAAACCGACCCCGCCGGTGGTGCGGTTCGCCGGCTGGCCAACGGCGACTGGTTCGTGCGTGGGCACGTGGCCATCACCGATCTTGAGGACTACGGGTTGGAGCTTCCCGTCGATACAGACGCGTACAACTCGGTTGGAGGTTTTGTCTTCGCTGAGCTCGGACGCTTGCCCAAGCGCGGTGACTCGATCCGGGCCAATGGCTATTCGATCAGGGTCGAGTCGGTGCGTCAGAACCGGATCGAGGCGGTACGGATCCGAGAGCGCCGAGACCCATCGGAGCGCCACGAGTCGGAGCGACGTGAATCTTAAGAAAGCCGGGATGGCTCGTCTTCACCGAGTTTCGTGGGTGCACGCGAGGCCCCGGCCCTCGAGTCATTAGTTACAATTACAGGATCGCAACACCGGCGGCGCGCAAACCGTTGCGGTTCGCGCCCCAGCTTTACCCGGTGGTTGAGAGGAGAGAGATGAAGCCGGCCCCCGTGGCCGGCTTCAACATTTCCAGGGCGTCCAGCGTCAATCGCTGTTCCGGGTCGGCTCCATGCCGTCATACGGAAACCGGCCCACATTGCTGAGGGCCGGTTCCGCGCTTCTGGGGAGGAGGTGCTGCTATGAGGTACGTCGCACTATGAAAGATGGCTCCGCGACCTCAATCTTGATTAAATTCATGTTAGGGAAACATGTAGAAATTGCAACCCCCTGTTAGCAATTTCGCACCGAAAACGAGACTCATGCAGCCGTGGGTGCGCTCAGCCGATGGCCGGCGCCGGCTCCTGTCTAGAACGTTCGTCCACATTTCGCGCACCCACTCCACCGGTCTGCCTCACGCACCGAAAACATGCCTGTCGGAGATCCGGCAGGTCGGATACCACCCCCCGGGCATAGGGGTGGCCAGCTCAGACTCGTCGGGGGTGCAGACATGAGGTCGACCACCCCCGACGCGCTGGGCATCCCGCGGCATTCACGGTGCGCTCCGCCGCGGGGCAACCGCTCAGCGGGCGAGAGCTCAGTGGTGTGCGTCTAGCGCGCGGGCCTGATCGGCGGTGAGGCTGGCCAGCGGCCGAAGTCCCTCCTCCGGTGCGTGGCCGCGCACCTCGCCGTCAAAGGCGATGGTGTTCAGCCGAGCGATCTCACGCTCGCCGGCGACGCGCGCCGGGTGGCCTGCTGGAAGCCCAGCGATCAAAGCTCTGATCCTGGTCCGCAGCTGCATCGCGAAGTGAGGGGTGGAGGCGCCCATCAGGGCCTGCACGTCCTCAAGCGTCACTTCATGTCCGGGCCGCAGCCGCTCAGGGTTCTCTGCTTGGCTCATCGCAGCGGAAGCTTAGTCAGCCATCAGCGTGAATGCCTTGCGGCCATGTTCGATCGCCTCCCGCTCGGCCAGCCGGTGCCTGCGTCTGATCTCGGCCTCCTGCATACGCCTTTGCTCGTCCAGCGTGCGCGGCTCAATCGGCGGGACTGCTGTTGGTCGTCCCGCATCGTCCAGGGCGACAAACGTCAGATAGGCGGTGCTGGCGTGGAGCACCTCGCCGCTGCGGGGGTCTTCGGCCTCGACACGCACCCCGACCTCCATCGACGTCCTCCACGCGGCATTGACCGTGGCGGTGAAGGTCACGAGCTGGCCGATCTTGATCGGCACCAGGAACGACATCCTGTCGATGCTGGCCGTCACCGTTCGCCGCCGGGAATGTCTGACGCTGGCGACGCCCGCAGCCTCGTCAACGAGCTTCATGATCGTTCCGCCGTGAATGTCGCGGTTGGAGTTTGCGTCGGCGATCCCCATCCAGTGCGCCAGGACGGTCGTCGACTCCGAAGGAGAGCGGGGGTTCACCGTCATTACGTTAGTCCTTTGCCAACTCGTGGCACGCTGCGCGACGATACCCTTGAGCTTACGTTCTGACCCCTTTCAAGGAGGATGCGATGCCGGGCCTGACCGGGCGCATGTCGACAGTCGTCAAAGCCAAGATCTCGAAGCTGCTCGACAAGGCCGAGGATCCTTCTGAGACGCTCGAGTACAGCTACCAGAAGCAACTCGAGCAGCTGCAGAATGTCAAGAAGGGCATTGCTGATGTCGTGACCGCAAAGAAGCGGTTGCAGGCTCAGGAGACGGGCTTTCAGCAGCAGGTGGTCAAGCTCGATACGCAGGCGCGGCAGGCGGTCGCCGCCGGTCGGGAAGATCTTGCGCGGGCTGCGCTTGAGCGCAAGAACGTGGTTCAGACGGAGCTGCAGTCGCTTGACGAGCAGGTCAAGGAACTTGAGCAGCAACAGGAGTCGCTGACCCAGGCGGAGCAGAACCTGCGCGCCAAGATCGAGCAGTTCCGTACCAAGAAGGAGGTCATCAAGGCCCAGTACTCCGCCGCCGAGGCGCAGGTGCGGATCTCCGAGGCAGCGACCGGCGTTGGCAGCGAGATGGCCGACGTTGGCATGGCGATGCAGCGGGCGATCGATAAGACTGAGTCGATGAAGGCGCGCGCCAGCGCCGTTCAGGAGCTTGAGGCCGCCGGCACCTTCGAGGATTTCACGGCCATTGGCTCAGGCGAGGACGACATTGACCGCCAACTGCGCCAGCTCTCCAGCAGCAGCGCTGTTGACTCAGAGCTCGAGAAGCTGAAGGCTGAACTCGGTTCGGGCCAGAGCCAGGGCGAACTGTCCGCCGGGCCGGAGGATGAGCCGGAGCTGGCCGAACCACAGGCTGCCACGCCGGAGCTGGCCGAACCACAGGCTGCCACGCCGGAGGCGACTGGACCCGCGACTGGGGTGGACGAACCGCCCGCCGACGCTCAGCCGCAGACGGCCGCAGACCAGTCCCAGCACGGCGCCGCTTCACCTGAGTTCGAATCAGACTGACGTCCGCGCGCGGCTTCAGGTCCAGGTGAACCGCCTGAGCGAGAGCTCCGGCGGTTCACTGCGCTCGTTGTTGAAGGCAATCGCCACAGCCGCGCGGTAGGCGGGCTGCTCAGACAGCCGTAAATCTCGGCACAGCCAACCGCCTGCCACACCGTCATCCAGCACATCGATCTCGCCGACGGCCACGTAGGAGCCCGCGCCCCGCGCCTTGATCACCGCCTCCTTGCGTACCCACAAGCGCAGCAACTCCTGCGGCAGTGTGGTTGTGTCGGGAAGGCGACCCAGATGCTCGCGCTCCCGGGAAGTGCAGATCCGGTTGGCGAACCACTCCCTGGAGACCGCGCGATGCGGTGCCTGCACGTCCACACCGACCACCGTGGCTGCGGTCACCGCCAACAGCGCAAGCTGCTCAGAGTGAGAGAGGTTGAACTGCAGCGGCTCACCGCGCAGCCGCGGCTTGCCGGCGTCATTGCGCTCAAACTCGAGCGCCTCCGGCGGGACGCCCAGGTAAGCGCCGAGCAGCGCGTCCTGGGCCAGGTGCGCGAGTTCCCGACGGCGCGCCTTGACCGGGTCATCCAGTGCGATCAACCACACGTGGACGGCGGCCTCATCCAGCTCTGGCGGGTTAGCGTCAGGCAAGGCAATCAACCTAGCAGCGCGAAAACGACGCGCGGCGCGCAATACTGAGTTTGATGTCCAGTACAACTAATCCACGCCGCGGCCGCCGCGGCCGCCGCTCCAGGGGCGGAAACGAAGAGGGCCGCGAGCCGATTCCACGCGCGGCCTGGCTCGGTCTCATCGCCTGCACCGCCGCCGCAGCCCTGCTGCAGTTGGACGGCACCGTGATCACGGTCGCGCTGCCGGTCGTCGCACGCGACCTCAAGGTCGCCAATTCCTCCACCTCGCTGGTGCTGAGTGCCTACTTCGTGCCGTACGCGCTGCTCCTGTTCCCCGGCGGAAAACTGGTGGATCGACTTGGCGCACGCCGGGTGGCGCTGCTGGGTCTGGGCATCTTCGCACTCGGAGCCGCGCTCGGAGCGGTTGTCTCGGATCTCACGCTGCTCTGCGTGACGCGCGTCGTGCAGGGCATCGGCGCGGGTCTCGTCAGTCCGGCGGCTTTGGCCGGTGCGGTCAGTGGCTTCCCGCCGGAGCGGCGCGGCACCGCGCTCGGTATCTGGGGCGCGAGTGCCGGCCTCTCCAATCTCGTCGGTCCGCTGCTCGGAGGTGTGCTCACGGTCGCATTCGGGTGGCGCGCGGCCTGGTGGGCGCTGGTCCCGCTGGCGTTCTTCACAGCGATGGCGATTGTGCGAAACCTGCCGGCGATGGTGCACGAACCGCCGGAGCACGGTACCGGCCGAATCCTCAACGCCACGGTCGTGGCGGCCGCTGGGGTGGCCGCTCTGACATTTGCCGTGATGATCGGCACCTTCTATCTGGCCGAGCAGTACCTGCAGAAGGCGGCCGGCTATTCCGCGCTTGGCGCGAGCGCCGTGCTTGTCGTGGTCGCACTGCTCGTGGGCATGGCCGCGCCCGTTGCCGGACGCCTGGTTGACAGTCGCGGCGAGCGGCCGACGACGATGCTGGGGTTCGTCGGTACCGGTGTCGGCCTGGCCGTGCTGGCGATCCCCGGCGTGCCGTTGCACGGTCTGATCACGCTGATCCCGCTGGTGCCGGTCGGCCTCGGACTCGGGATGCTGTTCGTGCCCGTCTCTCGCGCCGCCTTGAACGCTGTGCCCGAGGTGATGCACGGCCGGACCTCCGCGGTCCTGTCCGCCGCGCGCCTGGTCGGCGCCGGCGTCGGCGCAGGTCTCTCCGGCATCGCATTGACCTCCGGCGCGACGGACTCTGCCCTCCACACCACAATGCTCGTTGGAGCTCTGGCCTGTGCTTTGATCGGGATTCCGCTCACGATGCAGTTTGGCAAGGGCGGGGCACGCGCTCCGCAGGGCCTTGCCAACCCGGTCGAGGCAGCCTGAGCGCGCCAGGCATGGCATGATCGGCGCCCTTGAGCGCTGCAGACCCATACCCACTGTCTCACGTCTATCCGCTGGGTAGCCGCGTCAACAACCGTGGCCACCTTGAGATCGGCGGCTGCGACACGGTTGAGTTGGCCGCTGAGTTCGGCACGCCCGCATATGTGGTGGCCGAGCATGATCTGCGGGCGCGCGCGCAGGCCTACCGCCGCGGCTTGACAGCGCGTCACCCAGACGGCGACGTCCTGTTCGCGTCCAAGGCATTCCCGTGCACGGCTGTCTACCGCGTACTGGCCGAGGAGGGGCTCGCCTGTGACGTCGCCTCAGGGGGTGAGCTCGCGCTGGCCCTCCGCGGAGGCTTTGATCCCGGGCGGATCTACCTGCACGGGAACGCCAAATCGCCGGGCGAGCTCAACTACGCCCTGGAGGCCGGGGTCGGGCACATCGTGCTGGACTCACTGCACGACATCGAGCGGCTCGAGCGCGTGGTGGCCGAGCGGGCCGCCATCCAGGATGTCCTGATCAGGATCACGCCGAACGTCGCCGGCGACACCCACAGCGCGATCTCAACCGGCCAGGCCGATTCCAAGTTCGGCTTTGGCCTGGCGGAGGCTCCACGGGCAATCGAGCGGGTTGCGGACGCGGCGCACCTGCGGCTGGCGGGACTGCACTGCCACATCGGCTCGCAACTGCTCGACCTGGAGCCGTTCGTGCGCGCCGTGGAGGCGCTGGCGACGCTCGGCGACTTTGATGTCTACAACCTCGGCGGCGGCCTTGGCGTGGCCTACCTGGAGGCCCAGGAGCCGCCGTCCATCGCGGATTACGTCGCGACCCTGACCGATGCCGCCCACCGGGTGCTCGGAGCCGGCAAGCGTCTGCTGATCGAGCCCGGACGTTCGCTGGTCGCCAATTCCACGGTGACGCTTTACACGGTTGAGACCGTGAAACGCAACATCTCGAGCTGGGTGGCCGTGGACGGAGGGATGTCCGACAATCTGCGGCCCATGTTGTATGGCTCTCGGTATGAGGCGGCGCTCGCCAACCGCATGCTCGCCACCGGCGGTGAGATTCACCACCTGGTCGGCAAGCACTGCGAGTCCGGCGACGTGATCATCCGCGACGTGACGCTGCCCAGCCCGGTGCCGGGTGACCTCGTGGTCACACCCGCGACCGGCGCCTACGGCCACGCGATGGCAAACAACTACAACGGCATTCCGCGTCCGCCTGTCATCTTCTGCCGTGACGGCGACGCGCGGGTGGTAGTGCGGCGCGAGACCTATGACGATCTGATGGCCCGCGATGTCAACTGAGCCCCGCTCAACCGGCGAACCCACGGGTGCGCCCGAGGCTTCCTTCCGGATCGGGGTGCTCGGCCGCGGAACGGTCGGCGGCGCCTTCACCGGCCTCGTCCTTGAGCACTCAGAACGGATCCAGCGGATCACGGGCCTGCGGCCGATGGTCTCAGGGGTGCTCAGCCGCTCCGTTGGAGATTTTGAGACGATCCTGGCCGACTCTGACCTGATTGTTGAGCTGATCGGCGGAATCGAGCCCGCGCGGACCTATGTGCTGCAGGCGATGCGGGCGGGCCGTCACGTGGTGACCGCCAACAAACAGCTGCTCTCCCAGTACGGAGACGAACTCTTTGCGGCTGCCGGTGAGCATGGCGTTCAGCTGCGCTTCGAGGGAGCTGTGGCCGGTGTGGTGCCGGTCGTGCGGGTGCTGCAGGAGTCGCTTGCCGGAGCGCGGATCGATCGTGTGCACGGAATCGTGAACGGAACCACGAACTTCATCCTCAGCGAGATGGCGCGACTCGGCATCGGTTTTGATGAGGCGCTCGCCGAGGCTCAGCGCCTCGGTTACGCAGAGTCCGATCCCTCTGATGATGTCGATGGTCTTGACGCTGCTGCCAAGATGGCGATTCTGGCCCGGCTGGCGTTCGGGGCCCCGGTGCATCTCGATCAGGTTCCCTACGAGGGCATCCGTCACATCACCCCGCACGACATGGAGTACGCGCGCGAGCTCGGCCTCGGGCTGAAGCTGATCGGCACCGCCGAACGGATCGGAGAGGCGTTGTCCGTACGCGTGCATCCGGCCTTCCTGAATCCCGGCCATCCGCTCGCCTCGGTCGGTGGACCGTTCAACGCCGTCACGGTGGAATCGCCCGCGATCACCGAGATAACCATGTCCGGCCCCGGTGCGGGCGGTCCACAGACGGCCACCGCTGTGCTGGGAGATGTTGTCAGCGCGATGATCCCTCCCGCCAGTCCCCCGGAGGAGATGGTGCCGATGCCGATCGTCACCGACGTCGTCTCAGCCTTCTACCTGCACCTTGAGGTGGCGGATGAGCCCGGCGTGTTGGCGCTGGTGGCGCAGGTCCTGGCGACACATGGCGTGTCCGTCAAGTCGGTGGTTCAGAAGGGCATGAACGAGCAGGCGCGCCTGGTGATGGTGACCCATCCCGTGCTTGAGTCGAGCTTCTTCGCGGCGACAGAGGAGATCTCCGCGCTGGACGCCCTGCGCGCTCCGCCGCGCTCCATCAGAGTCATCGAGGAGGAGTTCTGACGGGCGGGCGGCCCGCTGGCCGCCCGCCTTGTCTGGCATCCTCGGACCGATGCCAGGTCTGATCGAGCGCTACATCGATCGCCTTCCGTTCGCGGAGGGCGACCCGATCATCACGCTCCAGGAGGGTTCGACACCGCTGGTGCACGCACCCCGCCTGTCTGAACGGGTGGGCGCGGAGGTCTGGCTCAAGATCGAGGGCTCGAATCCGACCGGCAGCTTCAAGGACCGGGGCATGACCTGCGCGGTCTCAGCTGCGGTGCGCGAGGGTGCCCAGGCCGTGATCTGCGCCTCAACCGGCAACACGGCGGCAGCGCTGGCCGCCTACGCGGCGCGCGCCGGCATCCGCGGCGTGGTGATCGTCCCGGAGGGCAAGATCGCGATGGGCAAGCTCGCGCAGGCGCTGATGCACGGAGCCCAGGTGATTGCGATCCAGGGCAACTTTGACCGCGCCCTGCAACTGGTGCGAACGGTCGCCGAGAAGCATCCCATAGCGCTTGTCAATTCGATCAATGAGTTTCGCATTGAGGGCCAGAAGACGGCCGCCTTTGAGATCGCCGAGGAGCTGGCCGGCGAGCTGGACGCACTCTGCATTCCCGTCGGCAACGCCGGCAACATCACGGCCTATTGGCGTGGCTTCCGGGAGCTGGGGATGGCCCCGCAGATGTTCGGCTTCCAGGCGGCGGGTGCCGCGCCGCTGGTGCTGGGCAAACCGGTGGAGCAGCCCGAGACGATCGCCAGCGCGATTCGCATCGGCAAGCCGGCCCGCTGGGAGCAGGCGATGGATGCAATGACGGCCTCGGGCGGGGCCGTCAACGCCGTGACGGACGAGCAGATCCTCACCGCCTACCGCTTTCTCGCGCGTGAGGAGGGGGTGTTCTGCGAGCCCGCCTCCGCAGCCTCAGTCGCCGGGTTGATGGTGCACGGGGCCGGCAACGCACAACGGGTGGCGTGTGTGCTCACCGGGCATGGCCTGAAGGATCCGGACACCGCGCTCTCCCAGGTCGGTGGGGTGGTCCCCTGCGAGCCTGAGCTGTCCGCGATCGAGCGCGCCATCCTGCGGTGAGCGGCGTCCGCGTCCAGGTCCCAGGCTCGTCGGCCAATCTCGGCCCGGGCTTCGATGTGTTGGCCGCGGCCCTGGGGCTGTTTCTGACCGTCGAGGTCGAGGAGACCGGCCACTTCCGGCTGGTGACGGACCTGCGTCTGCGCCAGGACCGCAGCAACCTGATCGTCAGAGCCTTTGAGCGACTGCTGCCCGCCGACCGCTTTGAGTTCCGGGTCAGCTCAACGATCCCGCTGAGCGGTGGGATGGGTTCGAGCGCGGCGGGCGTCGTCGCGGGACTGATGGCTGCAGACCACTTCCGTGGCGCCGGCGCGGATCTGCTGGGGCTGGCGACCGAGATGGAGGGCCATCCGGACAATGTCGCCGCCTCGCTCTTGGGCGGGCTGGTGATCTGTGACGGGACGGACGTGCGACGGCTTGAGATGCCCGCCGAGCTCCAGGCGGCACTGGTGATTCCGCACCGGGCCGTGCGGACCTCGGCGGCACGGGAGGTGCTGCCCGCCACCGTCCCGCTGGCGGACGCGGTGCACAACGTGGCCTGCGCCGCGAAGCTGATTGCCGGCCTGAGCATGCCCGACCCGGAGTTGATCGCGGCGGGGTTGAGCGACCGCCTGCACCAGCCCTACCGCGCTCACCTGTTTCCGCGTTCGGCCGAGATCGTCGCCCAGGCCGCCGCCCACGGCGCCCTGGGAGCGACGATCTCAGGCGCTGGCCCGACCGTGCTCATCTGGTGCACGAGAGACCCGGAGCACGCGGCCGGGCCGCCACAGCTGCTGCAGTGGCTGGCAGCGGCCAGCGAGGGCTGGGCTGAGGTGCGGATCGTCGAGTTTGAGCCGCGCGGCGCGCAGGTGACCGCGCTCTGAGGCTCGCACGCGCGGCTGGCTACCTTCGCAGGGCCTTGACCTTCCGCCGCGCGTCCTTCATGCCCAGACGTTTCAGGAGCTCACTCGCGACACCCAGGTAGTCCTCACCCAGGTCAGGGCGGTAATCCAGGATCGACAGCGCTCGCTCCGCCGATTCGGCATAGGCAATTGATTGGCGGATCACCGTGTCGAGCAGCCTGTCGCCAAAGTGCTGGCGCAGCGAGTCAAAGGCCTCACGGGAGTGACGGGTGCGCAGGTCCACGATGTTGAGCACGATCCCCAGGAGTTGCAGATCCGGGTTGAGGGTGCTGCGCGCCAGCTCGATCACCTCCAGCGCCTGCTCGACCCCCTGCAGGGCAAAGTACTGGCCCTCGGCCGAGATCAGCGCATGGTCCGAGGCGACCAGCGCATTGACGGTCAGCAGGCCGAGCGCCGGCGGGCAGTCGATCAGGATCACATCGTAGTCCTGCGTCAGCGGTCTCAGCGCCTGCTTGAGCGCGAGTTCGCGGCCGATCTTGCCGCCCAGGATCAGTTCGGCCTCGGCCAGCGCCAGCGTTGCGGGAATCACACCGCCATGATCGGCATCGCCGGCCGTGGCAGCTCCGGTAAGCACGTCGGCAATGGTCGGTGTGGCTTCGGGATCAACGTCCAGGTAGTCCGACAGGTTGCCCTGTGGATCCAGGTCAACCGCCAGCACCCGCAGGTCGATCCGCCGGAGCACGTCGGTCAGGGTGCGCACCGTTGTGGTCTTCCCGGTTCCACCCTTCTGCGAGAGCACTGCGATCGTGGTGGCCATGCGGGGCGACTATATCCGCGATGGGCCGGCGGTCATACTTGCCGGCGGTACCCTGCTGGTGGATGAGCGACCGCACCAGCGACCGCGCGCAGCTCCTGTCGTCGGCGGAGGCCCTGGTCGCTGCCTGGGAGTCGCGCTTTGGCAGCTTCGAGCCACATCCCGCCACCATCCCAGAGCCGGCGCGTCTGGAGCGCGCGTGGCAGGCCTTTGCGGTGCGGATGGAGGACCACTATCCGTTCTTCCATCCCAGCTACGCCGGCCAGATGCTGAAGCCACCCAACGCGGTTGCGGCCGCCGGGTATCTCGCCGCGATGCTGATCAATCCGAACAATCACGCACTTGACGGCGGTCCCGGCACGAGCGCTCTGGAAGTGGAGGTCGTCGAGCAGTTGGCGACGATGTTCGGGCTGCGGGCGCCCTTTCTGGGACACCTCACATCCAGCGGAACGATCGCGAATCTCGAGGCGCTCTGGGTGGCGCGCGAACTGCATCCGGGGCGGCGGGTCATCTATGGCGAGGCGGCCCATTACACGCACGGACGGATGTGCGGTGTGCTGGGCGTGGAGGCCACCCGCGTGCCGGCCGGCCCGGACGGCCGGATCGATCTGGATGCCGTCGAGTCAGAGTGTCGCCGCGGCAACGTGGGGACGGTTGTGCTGACGCTTGGAAGCACCGGCGTGGGCGCTGTCGACCGGGTTGAGCAGGCGCTCTCACTGCGAGAGCGGTACGGGGTGCGGCTGCACGTTGACGCGGCCTATGGAGGCTTCTTCAAGCTCGTGGCTGACGCGGCGGAGCCGCTCGTGGACCCGGCGCCATTTGCAGCCGTGTCGCGGTGCGACTCCGTGGTGGTCGATCCACATAAGCACGGTCTGCAGCCGTATGGCTGCGGCGCGGTGCTGTTTGCGGATCCGGCTGTGGGCCGGATCTACAAGCACGAGTCGCCGTACACCTACTTCACCTCGGAGGAGCTGCATCTTGGCGAGATCAGCCTGGAGTGCTCGCGGGCCGGCGCTGCGGCGGCAGCGCTGTGGCTCACGCTCCAGGTCTTTCCGCTGCTGCCCCAGTCAGGCTTGGGGCCCATGCTGGCCGCTGGCCGACGCGCGGCGCTTGAGTGGTCAGATCGGCTCGCCGGCTCAGAGACGCTGACGCTCCACCTGCGACCTGAGCTCGACATCATCACCTGCTTTCCATCGGCCGTCAGCATGTCTGAGATCGACCTGCGCAGCGCGACGGTGATGCGGGCTGGGATGGCTGCCGACGATCCGATCTATCTGAGTTTGCTCGGGGTGGACCGCCGGACCTTCACCACCCTGCATGACGCTGTGCTCGCCGATGCGCCCATGGCGCGGGTGCTGCGCAGTGTCCTGATGAAGCCCGAGCACGAGCTTCACGTCGAGCGACTGCATGCGCGCTTGGAGGCGATCGCCGGGAGTGGCTGATCGCTCACGGGCCAACCCCAGCCGGTGCCGCACGCGACACCGGCTGCGCGCACCCGTTCAAGCAGGCTCTGATTCCAGCGCTGTGCTCAACGCCGCGCTGGGAACTGCCGGAATTTCGCAGAAGTGCAGGTGATGGCGTCCAATCACAATCTCATCACCGTCAGCGAGTGCACTCCATTCCACGCGTTCGCCGTTGACGAACACGCCGTTCAGGCTGCGATCGTCGACCACACGTAGTCCGTCCGGTTGGCGCACGATCAGCGCGTGGCGACGTGACACGGTCGGATCGTCAAACCGGATGTCAGCCGCGAGGCTGCGTCCGATTCGGGTCCATTCACGGTCGAGCGCGTACGCGATCACCTTGCTGTCCCCGCCGCGGTAGGCGAGGTATTGACCAGCTGTATCGATACCCTCGCGGAACTCCGCGAGCCAATCCTGATCCGGCGAATCGGTCCTCAGGTCCTGATCTGCCGTCAGTCCGACCTTCGCCGTTGGGTCTGTCGTCCAGGCCTCCATGGTCATCTCCTCTGGGCGGGGAAGACATGGCGTGCCGACTCAGGCACGCTCCAGAATGATAGTCCTCCGGTCAAATTGATCCTAGGGTGCGAAACACGTTTCTTCGTCAGTTCTTCGCCGCCGGGGGCGTCGAGCATGGGACTTTCGACCATTGCAGGAACTCAAGCTGCCCGCGCGAAAACCATTTCATGCAAATGTCCGGCGGCGGTACCCCTGACCTGGAGTTGGCGCTGCTGCGCCGCAGCCTGGGGGAGATCTCCGGGAAGGTCGAGCATTGTCACAGCTGTGAGCGCGCACTGCTGATCGGAGAGCGCGTCTACGAGTATGAGAACGGGGAACTGCGCTGCGCGCTCTGCCGTGTCGAGCGTGCCGGACAGAGCGCCCCGTGGCACACCGTGCATACCGCCGCGCACGGGCACTCGCTGCGTCTGCTGGATCGCCGTCCCGCCCGCAGAGCGGCCTGAGGCACGCGCTCCCACGGCCTGAGGGCGTGGCTCCGGGCGATTTGTCCGGGTGGCCGGCCGCCACGTCTGGGCAGGGAGGAGACGTTTGCGCGAGCGGATATTTAGACTCCGGTTTCGCAGTGGAACCGTTCACCGTCTCAGTCAACATCTCGATGCCGCGCGAGCAGGTCTTTGAGTACCTCGCGGACATCGCCAACCACGCCGAGTTCACCGACCACTACCTGGTCGACTGGAGGCTCACGCGTGTGGAGACCTACGGTGAGGGTGCTGGTGCGCGCTTTCGCATGAAGGCGCCGCTGAATCGCTTCGCCTGGGCGGACATGACCATTGCGGAGTTGCAGCCACCGTTCAAGATCGTTGAGCGCGGTCGCGGCGGCAAGTTCAACCGGGTGAAGATGATGGGGACCTACGAGATTCTCGAACCGCACCCGGGGATCTCACGAGTCCAGTACACCTACGAGACCGATGCCCACGTGCTCTCCGATCTGATTGCCGAGAATCTGGGCGGTCGCGCCTGGACCAAGGGCAAGGCGAGGAAGGCGCTGAAGCGGCTGCGGGCGATCCTGGAGGAGGACCGCATGCGCGGCAGACGGCCCTCCGTGGCGGCGCGCTGACCTGCTCGGCCGGTAGACTCCCAGCCCGTGCACCGACTTCTCAAGATGAGCTCTCACCGGCTGCCGTTGGCGCTCGCGGTAGGTGCACTCGCCGTGGGCGTGAGCGGTTGCGGGCTCGAGCACCGGACCAACCAACGAAACGTCTCCCAGAACGAGCTCTCCGCCGGCGGCGAGCCCTACTTCTGGGTCGGACAGGTGACCTACCAGGTGCAGATCTCGCGCCAGCTGGACCCCTACAGCACGGAGGACGTCCAATACCTCGCTGGGGTCAAGGGTGCCCAGAGTCTGAATCCTCAGCAGTTCTGGTTCGGTGTCTTCCTCTGGGCCAAGAATCAGGCTGGCCACTACGCCTCCACGGCTGACCGCTTCAAGCTGGTCGACTCCAACGGGGATGTGTTCACGCCGACTCCGCTGAATCCCTCGGTCAACCCATACGCGTGGACCTCCCAGCGGCTCAGTCCGGATGGGATCGAACCGGGCGGCAACACCACCGCGAGCAACGGCCCCACCGGCGGATCGCTGATCCTCTTCAAGCTGAACCAGAGTGTCTACTCCAACCGTCCACTGACGCTTGAGATCTACGCTCCGGGAAGCACCAAGCCGTCAAAGGTGTCGCTCGACCTCTGAGCAACGCTTGCGCTGAAGCCGGGGACTGTATCCTCCGCGTCAGATCATGGGGGCCAGCGTCATCTGCATATCGTCGTCCGACGGCTCCGCGGGCGAGCAGGTGGCCGTTGCTGTGGCCGGCTCGCTTGGCTTTCCCGTGGTGAGCGAGGAGATCCTGATTCGTGCCGCTGCGGAGGCGGGAGTCAGCTTGGAGGCTGTCGCCGACGTTGAACGTCGCAAGACCTTCATGTCCAGGATCGTTGGCAGGCTGGTGCCCAGTGCCGCAGCCACGGATCCGGTCTTCAGCAGCTCCCTGGACGCCCAGGTGACTGCCAGCCTGATTGGTGTGGCGCTGCCCGCGAACACGGGCGCGAGGCGCAGCGAGGACGAGCTGCGCGGCATGATCAGATCAGCCATCGACGAGTACATGGCTCACGGCGACGTGGTGATCTTCGCGCACGCAGCCTCACAATCGCTGGCGGGCCGCGCCGGTGTGTTGCGCGTGCTGGTCACAGGCTCTCAGCAGGCCAGGAGCGCGAGACTCGCTGAGCAGCGCCGGCTCAGCGCCGGCGAGGCGGAATCGCTCGTCAGGACCGGAGATGCCAACCGGGCCGACTACCTGAAGCGCTTCTACGGGATCGAGCACGAGAACGACTCGCTCTACGACATCGTCGTCAACACCGACGGCCTGAGCGTGGAAGCCGCAGCTCAGCAGGTGCTGCTGGCGGCCGCTGCGATCGGCGGCTGAAGGCGCAGGTGGTGCGCGCCCTGAGCGCGCGCGCCCTAAGCTCCCCCCGGTGACGTTCGTTGACGGCGTGATCATTGTGCTGGTGGCGCTGATGGCGCTCCAGGGGTTCGCCCGTGGCTTTCTTGTCGGGGCCGCAGCGCTCGCCGGCTTCGTTGGCGGCGCCATCATCGGCTCACGGCTGGCGCCGCTGGTGCTGTCAGGCGGCGCGCGATCCCCCTACGCCGGCCTGCTGGGCTTGGGCGGAGCGGTCCTGTTGGGCGCGCTGCTCGGCTCCATCTTCGAGGGCTTTGCCCGCCGCGCACGGCGGCTGATGTGGCTGCCTGGTCTGCGCGTGATCGACGGCGCCCTGGGAGCAGTGATGACGGCCTGCATCGGCCTTGGGATGGCCTGGATCGCGGGAGCGGTGCTGCTGCAGAGCTCAACCCAGCTGAAGCTGCCCTCGAGCATCCGTCACGGTCTGGCCGACTCCGTGATCCTGCGCGACCTCAACGGCGCGCTGCCGCCGTCCGGGCCGATCCTGAACGCGCTTGGCCGGATCGATCCACTGCCCAGCATCAACGGGACCGTTGCCGCTGTTCCCGCCCCCAACCTCGCGGTGATACGAGACGCCGGCGTTGTGCGGGCTGCGTCATCCGTGGTGCGGATTCTCGGAACCGCATGCAACCTGGGTATCGAGGGCAGCGGCTGGGTCGCCGGCAATGGCCTGGTGGTCACCAACGCGCATGTTGTCGCCGGTGAGCGATACACGTCCGTGCAGCCACGCGGCCTGGGCCCGGAGCTGCCCTCGCGAGTGGTCGTCTTCGATCCGCACAACGACATTGCGATTCTGCGTGTGCCGGCGCTGGTGGCACCGGCACTCTCGCTCGTCGGCACGCCGCGGGTCGGGGCAGCGGGCGCGATCCTGGGGTTCCCGCTGAACGGCCCCTTTGACGCGCGCCCCGCGCGCCTCGGCTCCACCGAGCTGACGAGCACGACCAACGCCTACGGAAGACCGACCGTACGCTGGATCAGCTCCCTCCGAGGACTGGTCAGGTCGGGCAATTCCGGCGGTCCGCTGGTCAACGGCGCCGGCCGTGTGATCGGCACCATCTTCGCGGAGATCACCAACGCGCCGGCCAATCGACCGAGCGGCCTGGCGGTACCCAACCGGATCGTCAGACGGGAGCTGAGCGTGGCCCGCAATCGGACTCAGGGTGTCAGCACCCGGGGTTGCGCGGAGTAGTCAGTCCGGGTAAGGCTTGACGGACCGCTACGCTGCTGACCCCATGGGCAAGACACTGGTCATAGCCGAGAAGCCATCCGTTGGACGCGACCTCAGCAGGGTGCTCCCTGGCCCGTTCACCAAGGGCGAGGGTGTGCTCGAGGGGCCAGATCACATCATCACCTGGGCCGTCGGCCACCTGGTGCAGCTGGCCGACCCCGACGAATACGACCAGAAGTACGCCAAGTGGCGGATGCCTGACCTGCCGATCCTGCCAAGGAAGTTCAAGCTCGTGGTGCGCGACGAGCGCTCCAAGAAGCAGATGAACGCGGTCAAGCGCGAACTGGATCGGGCCGACGTTGACCAGGTCGTCAATGCCTGCGATGCGGGACGTGAGGGCGAACTGATCTTCGCCTACCTGTATGAGAAGGCGGGCAGCAAGCTCCCCGTCATGCGCCTGTGGCTCAACTCGATGACCACCTCGGCGATCCGTGAGGCCTTTGCCACGCTGCGACCGGCCGACCAGTTCCACACGCTCGAGGAGGCGGCCCGCTCCCGCTCGGAGGCTGACTGGATCGTCGGCATGAACGCGACCCGGGCGGCCACGATCCGCCTGCGCAGCTCCTTTGATGGAGCCGTGTCACTCGGCCGTGTGCAGACCCCAACACTCGCGATCCTCGCCCGCCGTGAGCAGGAGATCCGCGACTTCAAGCCTGAGCCCTACTGGATCGTCGACGCTCGCTTCTTGGCGCTGCCCGAGGAGCCCCGGCGCGCCTATGACGGCCGCTTCCACGCGGGCGCCAATCCCCGCATCGCGTCCGAGCAGGAGGCCCGGGAGATCGTCGCTGCGTGTGAGGGCAACACGGGCACGATCACGAAGGTTGAGAGGCGCGAGAGCAAGGACCGCGCGCCGCTGCTCTACGACCTCACGTCGCTGCAGCGCGAGGCCTCGAACCGCTATGGCTACACCGCCTCGCACACGCTCTCATGTGCCCAGCGCCTGTATGAGGAGCACAAGGCGCTCACCTATCCGCGCACCAACTCCCGCTACATCACCAGCGACATGATCCCCGACATCAAGCCGATCGCCGAGCTGGTCGGCAGACAGCGTGAGTACGCGACCGCCGCCGGCTACGTCACCGGGCTTGACGTGCTGCCGCTGGGGCGGGTCGTCAACAACGAGAAGGTCTCAGACCACCACGCGATCATTCCGACGCTGGCTGAGAGCCATCCTGTCGAGAAGATGCGCGAGGATGACCGCCGGGTCTACGACATGGTCGTGCGCCGCTTCCTCGCCGTTTTCCACCCTGAGGCCGTGTTCGAGAACACACGGGTCGAGACGACCGTCGGCACCCACGTCTTCCGCACCCGCGGCAAGCTGCTGCTCGTTCCCGGTTGGCGCGGTGTGTACGGGGAGGGTGTCGCCGCCGACTCTGGCGCCGGCAACACGGATGATGACGATGAGGGTGTCGACCAGCAGCTGCCCAAGCTCGAGCAGGGTGAGCAGTCGAAGGTGCATCGCGTCGCGCTGGAGGGCAAGGAGACCAAGCCGCCCCGGCGCTACTCCGACGCCAGCCTGCTGGCGGCGATGGAGACAGCCGGCAAACTGGTTGACGACGAGGAGCTGCGCGAGGCGATGAAGGAGTCCGGGATCGGGACTCCGGCCACGCGCGCAGCGATCATCGAGCGCCTCCTCCAGGTCGGCTACATAGAGCGTGACGGACGCGCTCTGGTCGTCACCGAGAAGGGCATGAACGTGATCCGCCTGCTTGGAGAACATGCGCTCACCTCGCCGTCGCTGACCGGCGAGTGGGAGCATCGGCTGGCCAAGATCGAGACCGGCGCGGACACCCGCAAGGCGTTCATGGCCGACATCGCCAAGTTCGCCGAGGAGACCGTCAACCAGCTCGATACGACCCTCAAGGACGTGCGTATCCCGCGCGCGAACCTGGGTCCGTGCCCGGTATGCGGTCAGGACATCGTGGAGAACCGCAAGGGCTACTCATGCTGGTCGCGAACGGATCCGGGCTGCGGCTTTGTGATCTGGAAGGCCAAGGCCGGCAAGAACCTGACGACGGCCATTGCCAAGGAGCTGATCAAGACCGGCCGGACCGAGCGGCCCGTCACCGGTTTCAAGAGTCGCGCGGGCAAGAGCTTCCGGTCGCGCCTGGCGCTCCAGCAGACCGAGGAGGGCCGCTGGCGAGTCGAGTTCGACGAGCCCTGGGCGAAGGAGGGCGCCAAGCCGCCCGAGGCTGAGGACGCCGGCTCGGAGGAAGCAGCCGCCGATCCGGGCACGCGGGCGGACGAGGACTCCGCGGCCGCCGCCTGAATCAGACGGACCTTGTTGCGGTCGCGGTGGCCGCCATACCTGGCTCCGGACGCCGGCCGCTGCTCAGCGGCAGGTCGAGGACAAAGGCAGCACCGCCTGCCGGCGCGTCGGTGACTCTGACCGAGCCGTGGTGCGCCTCGGTGATGGCCCGCACGATCGCGAGCCCCAAACCGGCGCCACCGTCCGCGCGCGCCCGTGCCCGATCGGTGCGATAAAAGCGCTCAAAGACGCGCTCGCGTAGGTCGGGGTCGATCCCCGGCCCGTCGTCGCTGACGGTGACACGGACAACATCGGCTCCACGCCGGCTCACATCAACTCGCACCAGGCCGTCCGGCGCCTGGGTCTGCGCCACCGCGTTGCGTGCCAGGTTGCGCAACGCCTGCGCCAGGCGGTCGGGATCGGCCCAGACGACCACCGGCTCCAGATGGCCCAACTCGAAGTTGCGCTCAGCGGTCAGGCTGAGCCCGTCCCAGAGCTCGGTCACCAGTGCGTCGAGCCTGAGCTCGACGGGGCGCAGGAAGTCGTCACGGTCCGACTGTGCCAGCAGCAGCAGGTCATCCACCAGACGCGACAGGCGCGCGATCTCACCCTGCATGAGGCGCTGCACGCGCTCCAGTTCCTCAGGTGACAGCGACCCATCGTCACGGTCTCCGCCATCAAGCACATCCAGTTGTCCGCGCAGCACCGTCAACGGCGTGCGCAGCTCATGTGAGGCATCGGCAACGAACTCACGCTGAGCCGCGAACGCACCCGCCAGGCGGTCCAGCATGTGATTCAGCGCCTCCGCCATGACCTGCAGCTCGTTGCCGGAGCCGCTGGGCAGATGGATGCGTGGGCTCAGGTCGCCCGCGTCGATGCGCGCGGCCACCTCAGCTGACCGACGGATCGGACCCGTGATCCGTGTCCCGAGCAGGTAGGCGGCGAGCAGCGCCAGGGCGAGCCCAACCGCACCCGCCAGCTCAAATGAGTGGCGCACCACCTCCTGGGCGTGCTCGACCGTCTCAAGCGGCTCTCCGGCGCCGGCGTATGCGGTTGTCCCGGCGATCCGGAACCTGACCTCGAACAATCGCACGGCGCCGGAGTCCGCCGCAGCCTTGGTGCTGTAGCCCACCTGCGGCTGCGTGAGCCGCAGTCCGTAGCCGTTCTCCAGTCTCTGGGACACACCGTTCTCCCGGGAATCAGGGCGCCCGTAGCCGAACAGCTCCGGGTGATTGCTGGCTGTGCCCGAGCCTGGGATCAGCACGAACAGCAGCATGTTGGAGTCGCGGAACGGCTGTGTCCCGGCATATCGTGCCGCGCGCGTAAGCGCCGCCGTCGCCGTTGGCACCCGGCGCTGTTGGATCGCGTCCTTCAGCTGCAGCGCGCTGTTGCGCACAGACCGGTCGATCTGGGCACGCAGCTGCGAGCCGGTGGATCGGTAGACAAAGGCGAAGGTCGCCGCCAGCACGACCAGGACGACCACCGCGACACCCGCCATCAGGCGTCCCCGCAGACTGTCGGGTAGCCGCAGCCGCCTCAGCTGGGCTCCTCGTCGAAGCGATAGCCGACGGAACGCACGGTCCTGATCGGTGCCGGTCGGTCAGCTGTGCCCAGCTTGCGGCGCAGGTATCCGATGTAGACCTCCAGGACGTTGGTCCCTGGATCGTGGTTGTAGCCCCACACCGCACGCAGGATCTCCTCGCGTGAGAGGACGTTCGGTCGGTTCTGCGCCAGGTAGACCAGCAGCTCAAACTCCGTGGTCGAGAGCCGCACCGGCTCACCATCCATCAGCACCTGGCGTGAGAGCAGGTCGATGCGCAGAGCCTCCGTTCTGATCGACGCGGAGCCACGGGAGGCGGAGCGCAGCTGCGCGCGGATCCGAGCGGCCAGCTCCGCGACGGCGAACGGCTTGACGAGGTAGTCCACAGCGCCGTTATCGAGCCCGGCGATCCGGTCCTCCACCTCGCCACGGGCCGTCAGCACCACCACCGGCAGCTCCGGTCGCTGGGAGTTCAGGCTACGGAGCACCTCCATGCCGCCCAGCTTCGGCAGCATCAGGTCCAGGACCACAAGCTCGATGTCCGGGTTCAGTGCCCGCGCGAGCCCGGCCTCGCCATCGCCTGCGGTGACAACCTGAAAGCCCTGGCGCCGGAGACCACGCTCGACGAAGTCGACGATCCCGGGCTCGTCCTCAACAACCAGGATCATGTCGAGATCATAGGCTTCGTAACGAACGGCGCGGTTTCCTGCTGGATCTTTAAGAGAGTTTTCTAACTGCTCTGTCAGGCCGGATTAAGCGAAGCCCACCAGATTTGGTCACATGGCCTTGACCGAACCTCTCTCTCCTCCTCGCGCGCGCGTGGTCAAACGTTCGCCCCTCAGCCGGATCTTCGGTGGGGGAACCGATGGCAATGAGCAGCTGACAGCGGTCACTGCCGTGATCCTGCTGGCGCTGTTCGCCGTGCTGGGCATCTCCATTCTGCGCCTCAGCCAGTTGCTGTGGCTACACCTCTTCCTCGGTGTCCTGCTTGCCGGGCCTGTAGCCCTCAAGCTGGCCAGTACCGGCTACCGCTTCATCCGCTACTACACCGGCAACAACGCCTACAGACGCAAGGGACCGCCGCACCCGCTGATGCGGCTGTTGGGGCCGTTCGTGATCCTCACCACGATCGGTGTCTTCCTGACCGGCCTGCTGCTGCTGATCGACGGCCCCGGAGCATCAATGACGTTGCGCACGCTGCACAAGGGCACGTTCATCCTGTGGCTCGGCGCGGTGGGCATTCACGTCCTGGGACACCTTGCAGAGCTGCCGACCGCGCTCCGAGCGGTCAGCCGTGCAGAGCGCCGCGCCCGCGGGCGCATCCGGCAGAGCGTCAGCAGTCACGCCATGCCCGGGTCATCGGGACGTGCCCTGGCCGTGCTGATCGCGCTGGGCGCCGGCGTCGTGCTCGCGCTGCTCTTCCTGCCACAGATCCACGCCTGGACCCAGGGTGGGCTCTACGACCCCCGCTACTTCCACTCGCTCCCCACAGGATGAGGACACGCGCCCAGGCGAGCCGTGACGCAGCGCTGCGCCGGCTCACACGTGTGAACCGTTCGCTGGCTGCTGCCGCCGTCGTCGGTGTCGGCGTGCTCACCGACATCATCGCGCAGACGCCCGTCCACCACTCGCACGCGACCTATGCCAGCGTCGCCTCTGCGCCAGGCGCCGGTTCGACGGCCCGGTCGCCTGCGCCCGCGCGCCAGCACACGCGCCCCCAGATCCAGACCAACGGGGGCGGATCCTCAACAGGTTCAAGCTCAGGCTCGTCCAGTGCGGTCGTTTCAGCCCCGGCACCGGCGCCCCAACCTGCACCCGCGCCGGTGGTGGCGGTCTCCGGAGGCAGCTGATGGCGATTGCGGCGGTTGGCGTGGTCTCGCCCGCCTACTGGTATTTGACCCGCGCCACCGGAGTGATGAGCCTGCTGCTGCTCACCTGCGTGGTCGCGCTGGGGGTGGCCAATGCGGCACGCTTGACGACATCATCCTGGCCGCGCTTCCTGACCGACGGTGTGCACCGCCGAGCCTCGATGCTGGCGCTGGCGTTTCTCGCCATCCACATCATCACGACAGTTCTGGACACATTCGTGTCGATCAGCCTCTTTGACGCCGTGATCCCGTTCATCGGGAGCTACCGACCGTTCTGGCTTGGGCTCGGTGCTGCCGCATTTGACATGCTGTTGGCCGTGTGGATCTCAAGTCTGCTGCGGGCTCGCGTCGGCGCCAGGACATGGCGCTCGCTGCACTGGCTGGCGTACGCCTGCTGGCCGGTTGCAGTACTCCACTCGATTGGAACGGGCACCGACGTCCATCAGGGCTGGATGTTTGCGGTGTACGTGGTCTGCGTCGCGGTGTTGATCGTGGCTCTATGGGTGCGGCTGCGGGCCGGCGCCTACATGGACTCCGTCGGGCGGACCGCGGTGGGGGCCGCTGAGGCGCGGGGCAGATGAGTCTGCCCGCGGGGCAGTTCCCGCGCCTGCTCGCCGGCATGCCGGAGCGTGGCGCGATGGGCTTCGCCGCCCACCAGTCACTGCACGGGCCGCTGCCGCTCACCGGCAGGCAGCGGAATCGTTCGGCTCACCCCCTGATTCTCGAACTGGAGCGCGCCGGCCTTCGCGGTTACGGCGGTGGTGGCTTCCCGACCGCCACCAAACTGCAGGCTGTGGCCGCACAGCGCACCAGGCCGACCGTGTTGGTCAACGCCGCCGAGGGTGAGCCGCTGAGCAGCAAGGACGCCCTGCTGGTGAGCCGTCTGCCACACCTGGTCATTGACGGCGCCCTGGCCGCCGCCGCGATGCTCGGCAGCGACGGGATCATCTTCGCGCTGGACGAGCATTCCCGTGCCGCTCGGACACTCGAGCAGGCGCTTGCCCAGCGTCCGGAGCTGAACGGGCGCGGTGCCCCACCAGTCACCGTCGCGCTCGTCCCGAGTGGCTACATCACTGGCCAGGAGACGGCGTTGGTGAGCGCCGTGGACGGCGGCGCCGCACTGCCGACGGTGACGCCGCCCTATCCGTTTGAGAACGGGATCAAGGGGCGTCCCACGTTCGTCTCCAACGCGGAGACGTTTGCCCAGATGGCGCTGATCGCACGTCACGGCGCCGACTGGTTCCGCGCACTTGGGACAGGCGGTGATCCGGGTACACGGCTGGTCACCGTGACCGGCGCGATCGGCTATCCGGGGGTCGTGGAGATCGCGGGGGGCACAACCATGAGGCAGCTGATCAAGGCGTCAGGTGGTCTGAGCCAGCAGCTTGGGGGGATCCTCCTGGGCGGTTACGCGGGCACCTGGTTGGGTCCGGACGGTGTCGACGTCAGCCTCGACGCACACGTGCTCAAGGCACACGGTCTGCGCCTGGGCAGCGGCATCGTGTTCGTGCTGCCCGATACCGCCTGCGTGGTGGCGGAGGTTGCGAGCGTGGCCCGCTGGCTGCAGCAGGAGAGCGCTGAGCAGTGCGGCCCATGCTTGAACGGTCTGAACGCAATTGCCGGCGCGCTGGAGGAGTTGTGCGCTCAAGGTGACCGTCGCGGCGCCTACAGCAGGATCGAGCGGTGGTGCCAGCTCGTGTACAACAGGGGCGCCTGCGGTCTCCCCGACGGCGCTGCGACCTTCGTCTCAACGGCGCTGCGGGTGTTCAGGCCCGCGTTTGATGATCACGCCCGGCACGGGGCCTGCGATGGCTGTCTCGGCCGACGTCTGCTGCCCACCCCTGACTTCGCGGCGGTGTCGGCAGCATGAGCGAGCGTCTGATCGTCAACCCGATCGCGTGTACCGCGCACGGCCTGTGCGCAGAACTGTTCCCGGAGCGGATCTGGCTTGACGACTGGGGATACCCCGTGATTGAACACGGTGAGATCACGCCAGACCTGCGGGCACACGCCAAGCGGGCCGTGGACGCCTGCCCGGCCCTTGCCCTGCGGCTGCAGGCAGCTGACCGCCGTCGCGCCGCCCTGCAAGACTCCGGCGGTCATCGCCAGCAGCGCCGCAATCCCCCAGGCAATCGCCAGGATGACGCGCACGCGCAGCCCTA
>JAKAED010000158.1 GCA_021820105.1 Actinomycetes bacterium
ATCGGCGTCGCGGCGCTGTACAGCCGTGGCGCACACGAGCACCGCCCAGTCGCGCTGCCCCAGAGCCGAACCCTCCATCAGTCCCGCACGCATCGCGACCATCGCCTCAAAGACATCTGGCCGCCACGCCCAGAGCCGCGTCACGTTCCAGACGTAACCGTCATCGGCGCGGTCGGCGTCGTAGAGACGCGCCGCCGCCTCACTCTGCGGGGGCTCCGACAGGAAGGTGGCAGCTGCCTGAGCGAGCTCACTCCCGACCGCTTCGCCGGCCGCGTCTGCGTCAGCCGACGTACTCAAAGCCGGCACCGTAGCCGCACACGCCGCTGAAGCTGAAGTTGAGCGGTCCATCTTCAACCCGCAGCTCGTCTGCGACCAGTTCCTCACCTTCGCGTTCGTGCCCCGGGATCACGCACGTGACCCGCTCGGTGCCCGGATACCGGCCCCGGATGCGCATCGCGATGTGGTCTCTGACCCGCAGCCACTGACGTCTTTCCGTGTGGTCTACCTCTATCTCCGCAGTGCGCACCGAGACCAGCTCGCTGGCCTTCCAGGCCCACGGGAAGTGCTTCAGCGCGTCGCCGCCGCTGCGGCCCGTGTAGATCGACTCGAGCGCGGCCCGCTGCTCGGGTGTCGCGCGCTCGTCCAAGTAGAGGACCCAGGTCCAGGGCGAGCCGGGCTCATGGTCGCTGTAGCGCATCGCGACCGCAACCGGCATCCCGGAGAGATCAGTTCCGTTGGCATTCCCCTCCTGAATCAGCCAGGAGAGCACGCCCATGCACTCGCCGTGTGTCGAATCGCCCCCCGGCACGCCGTCGATGCGTCTACATGGGCAGATCGGGTCGCAGTTGCAGGACTCAAAGTAGGTCCCCCGCAGACGCCAGCTCACCGACTCCTCGCTCATCGCGCCCTCCCATTGGTCCCGCGTGGCAATTGATCGAACGACGAGACGTTAACCGCGACTCCCAGTTTGGTCAACGTCCGCGACGGCCTGCGCTGTGACTCGCGCCGCTAGTCGTTGACGTACTGCGCGTAGAGCTCGTCAACCGCACGCTTTGCCGCCTCGTGCCTGGCGGTGGACTCAGCCGAGCGGGCCGGTGTCGACCAGGCTCCCGGGTCGGCGAGCTCATCCTCGATCGCCCGCAGAGCGGCCTCGGCCTGCTCTATCTGCGCCTCCAGCATCGCCTGCTGCTTCGTTGAACCGCCGCGGCCATTGGCATGGGCTTTGGCGGGCTTCGCCGCCGGCTTGGACTTTGAGTGCGCACGGGTCGTTGCGGCCTGTTTGGCGGCCGCCGCCAGTTCTGCCCGCTCCTCGCGCACCCGCAGATACTCCGGCCAGCCGCCGACGTAGGAGTGCAGCGTCCCATCCTCAAAGGCAACCGTGCGCGTGCCCACGGCATCGAGCAGCGCCCGGTCATGGGAGATCAGCAGCAGGGACCCTGTGTACTGACTGAGGGCATCCTCCAGCGCCTCGCGGCTCTCCACATCAAGGTGGTTGGTCGGCTCGTCAAGGATCAGCACATTGGCGCCGGACTGCACCAGGATCGCCAGCGACAGGCGCTGGCGCTCGCCTCCGGAGAGCGCCTCCAGCGGTTTTTCCGCCTCCTCACCGCTGAACAGGAAGCGTCCGAGCAGCGCCCGCGCGTTGGCCGGTGTCAGGCCCGTCCGGTGCGTGCAAGCTTCGACGACAGTCCGTGCGTTGCCGGCGTGCAGGTCCTCAGAATGCTGGGAGAGGAAGCCGATCTTCACGTTGTGGCCGGTGCTCAGCTTGCCGGTCACGCTCGGTCCGGTCCCCTCGCCAGCGGGCGAGGGGCCGGAGGCAGGCCGCTGTTTGATCGCCATGCCGGTCGCGTCACGTGCATCCGAGCCATCGTCGGCGAACGGGCGGTGGCCGGCGAGCGTCTCGATCAGGGTCGTCTTGCCGGCCCCGTTCGGGCCGACCACGGATACGTGCTCACCACGCTCCAGCCACATCTCGCCGTCCTGGAGCAGAACGCGATCGCCGATCTGGACACTGCCGCCCTGCAGTTCAAAGACGACACGACCAGAGCGCTCGGGCGGTTTGAACGCAAAGGCGAGCCCCTCCCGATCACGCTCGCCGCGTTCGATCCGTTCGATCTTGTCAAGGCGCTTCTGGCGCGCCTGCGCCTGGCGGGCACGTGTACCCGCGCGGAACCGCGTAACGAATTTCTCGAGCCGCTCGATCTCAGCCTGCTGTCGTTCGATCGCTCGTCCCAGCGCGAGCTCACGCTGGGCCTTCTCCGTGCGCCACTGGTGCCAGGTGCCGGGGAAGAACTTGCCGCGACCAGCCTCCAGTTCCAGCACCGCGGTCGCCACCGATTCGAGAAACCAGCGGTCGTGAGCGATCAAGATCACCGCGGCATCAAGTGAGTTCAGGTGTGTCTCAAGCCACTCGAGCGACTCGATGTCGAGGTGGTTGGTGGGCTCGTCCAGCAGCAGCAGGTCGGGACTGCCGGCCAGAGCCCGGCCGAGCGAGGCGCGCGTGAGCTCACCGCCGGAGAACGTCTCCAGGCGGCGGTCAAGCACCGCGTCGTCCTTGAAGCCGAGCCCGTGCAGTGTGGCTAGCGCCTGCTCGCGCCAGGTGTAGCCGCCGGCGTGTTCAAGCGCGGCCTGAGCGTCGGCGTATGCCGTCAGCGTCTGCTCCTCGTAGTCGCCGGCGGCCATGCGCTGTTCAAGTTCCTGCAGCCGCGCCTCAAGCGCGATCAACTCAGGGGCGCCCGAGAGGACATAGTCCCGCAGCGACATCTGCTGGTCACGCGGTGGGCGCTGGTCGTGCAGAGCAACCTTTGTGCCCTTTGCCAGCACAAGTTCGCCGCCATCGACCGAGGCCTCACCCGAGACCATGCGCAGCAGCGTGGTCTTACCGGCGCCATTGCGCCCGGAGAGGCTCATGCGGTCGCGGCGCTCGAGCTTGAACGAGATCCCGCGCAGGAGCGGCTCACCTGAGATGTCCTTGGAGAGGTCTGAAGCGATGACGACGGCCACGGACCGTGATGGTAGGCAGTTATCGCGACCGTGCTGGAGTCGCTCAGCCGAACGTTCTTCCTGCCTCCAATTCCATATACGGAACTAAAGGCAGGAAGAATCGCTACCGCGGTTTAGGATCACGGTGTGGCAGCCAACCAGCACCCACCCCTTCCCCCCCATGACTTTCCACCCGCCCGCACGATCGTGGTCCCGGGGCACGGTGAGTTCTTCCTGCGCGACTCTGCCGCCGGTCCTGGAGCGCCTGCGGGCTCAGGTCCTGCCGTTGTGATGCTGCACGGCTGGGTGGGCAGCGCCGATCTGAACTTCGGCGGTCTCTATGACGACGTGATTGCCGCCGGTCACCGCGTGATCGCGCTGGATCACCGCGGCCATGGGCGCGGCCCAAGACCGCTGGTCCCATTCAGGCTCGTGGACTGCGCCGCGGACGCCGCTGCCGTGATCCGGACGCTCGGGATCGCGCCCGCCGTGATCTACGGCTACTCGATGGGAGGAGCCATAGCCCAGCTTGTGGCGCGGGATCACCCGGACGTGGTTGGCGGCCTGGTGCTGAGCGGAACGGCGCAGCATTGGCAGGAGGACGAGCTGCGACGCGCGTGGCGAGCGATGCCGGTCGTCGGCCTGGGGCTTTCGGTGGCTCCCGGGCGCGCCTGGGGTGTGGCTCTCAAGCGCGCCGGTTTCAGACCGGGGCCGCGGATGGCATGGGTGCACTCGGAGATGACGCGACACAGCGCGCACGACATCGCTGAGGCGGGCCGCGAGCTTGGGCGCTTCGACTCCCGAGGCTGGCTCGCTCCCCAGCCCTTTCCCACGGCCGTGGTGCTGACCAGCGAAGACGACGCCGTGCCGCCCGCCAAGCAGCATGAGCTCGCGCAGGCGCTGCAGGCGACGGTTTTTGAAGCGCCCGTCCGTCACCTCGAGGTTGCCGCCATGGCTGGCGCAGACGCCGCCAGGCGATACAACCCGGCGTTGATCCAGGCGCTTGAGTTCATCCGTTCGCGATGTGCAGCCGAGACATCCGGTAGCCTTGCGATCAATGAGCCGTAAGCGCACAGTCCTGCTGGCACTTTGGACGGCGGCCGCGATGCTCGTCGCCGCCCCCTCTGCTCTCGCCATCACCCATGGCGGTGAGGGCATCTGGGGTCCAACCAACGACAAGACGATCACCTACACGATGTTCATCATCATCGGCCTGTTCCCGGTGATCATCATCGTCTTCTCGCTGATTCAGGGCTGGTTGGAGCACCGCAAGCACGCGCGGATCGATGCCGCCAAGCGGCGGGCGAGCTCCGCTGAGTGGAAGGGCGGCTGGTAACAACCAGCCGTAGGCCGAGATGGCCTACTTCGTCACCGGCGCAACCGGCTTCATCGGTAGCAACCTGATCCCGCTGCTGCTTGCCCGTAGTGAGCGGCGGCGCGGCGGCGCGGCACAGATTCGGATGCTCGTGCGCGACAGCTCGCTTGCACGGATGGAGCGGCGGATCGACGAGTGGGCCGCCGGCAGCGCGTCGGTTCGCAAGCTCTTGATCCCGGTGGTCGGAGATCTCCACGAGCCACTGCTTGGACTCGATCAGGAGGATGTCGAACTGCTGAGCAGGCTTGGCGTCGCCCACTTCTTCCACCTCGCAGCGATCTATGACATGCGAGCCGGGGATGAGGTCAATCAACTCGCCAACGTCGAGGGCACGATGCATGCGCTCGAGTTGGCCGAGGCAATCGGTGCCGGCACCTTCCACCACGTCTCCTCAATCGCCGTCGCGGGTGCGTACAGAGGCGTTTTCACCGAGGACATGTTCGACGCCGGACACTCGCTGCAGCATCCCTACCACCGCACCAAATTCGAGTCTGAGCGGCTGGTGCGCGAGACGCGCACCGTGCCCTGGCGGATCTATCGACCCTCGATCGTCATCGGTGACTCGCGCACCGGACGCATGGACAAGGTCGACGGACCCTACTACTTCCTGCCGCTGCTCAAGCGCGCGCAGCGCCTGGTGCCGGAATGGCTACCGTTGGTCGGCCCCGAACTCGGCGCCACCAACCTCGTCCCGGTCGACTATGTGGCCGCCGCGCTTGATCACATCGCGCACCAGCCGGGGCTCGAGGGACAGACCTTTCACCTGACCGATCCGCAGCAGTCTCGGGTGGTGGACGTCCTCAACAGCTTCGCGAAGGTGGCGGGCGCGCCGCAGCTCGCGCTGACGGTTGATCCCGGGCCGCTTGGGCGCGTTCCACGCGGCCTTGCAACCGCCGTGATGGCACTGCCCGGTGCGCACACTGCGCGACGGCTGCTGCTCACAGAGCTGGGGATTCCCGATGAGATCGTGGACTACGTGGACATGCCCACCGAGTTCGACACCACCCATGCGCGGCAGGCGCTCGCTGGTTCCGGGATCGAGGTGCCCCCGCTCGAAGACTACGCGGGGCGGCTCTGGGATTACTGGAGAACCCACCTGGATCCCGAGCTTGAGCGGCACCCGAGCGTGGCCAGCGCCATCAACGGCAAGACGGTCATGATCACGGGCGCCTCCAGCGGCATCGGCAGGGCCACCGCGCTGCTCCTGGCGCGTTCCGGGGCCACCGTGCTGCTGGTGGCGCGCGGGCCGGAGCAGCTGGAGCAGACGCGTGCGGAGATCACCGCGGCCGGCGGTGTCGCCCACGCTTACCCGGCAGACATCGCTGACCCGGAGTCCGTCGACGCGCTGATCGCCCAGGTGCACGCCGAGCACCCACAGATTGACGTCCTGATCAACAATGCGGGTCGCTCGATTCGCCGCTCGATCGCACTCTCCTACGACCGCTTCCATGACTTCAAGCGGACCATGCAGCTCAACTATCTGGGCACCATCCGGCTGATCATGGGCCTGCTGCCGCAGATGCGCGAGCGGCGTGCGGGCCACGTCATCAACATCTCCTCGATCGGTGTGCAGACCAACCCGCCGCGCTTTGCCGCCTACGTCGCTTCCAAGTCAGCACTGGACGCCTGGACGCGCGTGGTCAGCTCGGAATGCATCGGTGATGACGTGCACTTCACGACGATCCACATGCCGCTGGTCAAGACGCCGATGATCGCGCCAACCAAGCTCTACGACCGCTTCCCGACGATCTCCCCCGAGCAGGCGGCCGAGATGATCGGCGAGGCCATCCGCACCCGGCCAAAGACGGTCAACACGGCACTTGGAACCGTGGGCGAGGTCAGCTACGCGCTCTTCCCGAAGGTGGTGGACCAGGTGCTGTCAGCCGCCTACAAGGTTTTCCCAGATTCCGCCGCCGCACGGGGTCAACGCGATCCGGCGGAGCGCGCCTCCACGGAGCAGGCGCTGTTCGCGCGCCTGATGCGCGGCGTGCACTGGTGAGCCGCCGCGGCATGCACCGGTGAGCCGCCGCGGCATGGACCGGTGAGCCGTGCGCCGCTGAGCCGGTGCACCGCCGCCATCAGCCCGTCAGCAGCAACCCCTCACGCAGACCGCCACGACCGATCTCCAGCGGCCGGTCAAAGAGTTCGGAGATACCTCCGAGGATCAGCAGGCCAGCCGTCAACAACCGTGCTCGCTGCAACTCCACCCCGTACCTACCGGCCAGTTCAGCCGCTGTCAGGCCCCTGAACTTGCGCAGCAGGTATGCGACGGCATCAGGGTCCACGATCGGTCCAGCCAGCAGCCGCACAGATGTGGCGCTGCCGCCGACAGCAACCAGCCTCTGCACAGAGTCCGGCGGCCTCACCCCAGCCAATGCCTCGCGGATCCCCTCACGTGCGGCCCCCAGCTCGGCGTCGGTCGGCGGATCGGAGCCCAGATGAGCGTGGGTGATTACCCCTGAACCAAGCGGCAGCGACACCGACCACTCGACCTTGTCAGGAGCCTGGCCGACAACCAGCTCAGATGAGCCCCCACCGGCGTCCACGACACCAAGGCCCATTTCCGTGGTGGCTCCAACGCTCCAGGCCGCCCCGATGAACGCAAGGCGCGCTTCCTCAGTGCCGTCGAGGATCTCGAGCTCAAGTCCGTCACAACCACCCGCGATCAACCGTGCGAGCACCTCGCCGTTGCTGGCTCTCCGCACGGCTGCGGTCGCGACACAGCGGATCCGCTCAGCGCCGAGTTCGCGCGCCAGCGCGTGCTGCCTGACAACCGCCTCAAGCACCTCAGCGAGCTTCGCTGCGGGAATCGCTCCCAGGTGGCCGATCGAGGGTCCGATCAGCGTGAAGGCACGCTCCTGGCGGAGCTCAACGAGCTCGCGCCCGGCGCAATCGGCCACCAGCAGCCGGGTCGTGTTCGAGCCGATATCGATGCACGCTCGGCGCAATGAGCCTCTCGCTATGCGGCCGTGGTCGCACCGGTCAGCTCGAGCTCGGCCGGGCCGGCGACGGGGGCGGGGCGCCGCGGCGGGATCAGCAGGCCCGCCACAGCAGCGATGATCAGAAAGCCGGCAGCCATCCAGTAGGTGTCCACGAAACCGGTAACGGTCGGCAGACCGTGCAACATGTGGTCGGCAATGAACGTCGCGGAGAGCTGACCTCCCAGCGCGCCGCCGAGGGTCCGCATGACCGTGTTCATGCCGCTCGCGACGCCTGTCTGCTGCGGCTCCACAGCGCCCACGATCAGGTTGCCAAGCGCCGAGAACGCGAGGCCAATCCCCACCCCGAGCAGCGCGCAACTGATCAGGATGTCGTACGGGTGACCGTGCTGGATGGCGGAGAACAGGAATGAGATGGCGGTGATCACGGTCCCGACGAGCAACGCGGAGCGCGACCCGTAGCGGCGCGCAACACGCCCCGCCATGCTCCCCAGAGCACCCATCCCCACCGCGGAAGGGAGCAGATAAAGGCTTGAGGTAACGACGGAGGCGCCAAAGCCAAAGCCGGTGCTCCGCGGGAGCTGCGCGAATTCTGGAAACACCACAAAGGACGAGTACATACCGCCACCGATCAGAAAGGCGGAGAGGTTCGTTGTCCAGACACCGCGGATCCGCATCATCGACATGTCAACGAGCGGGTGATCGCTGCGAACCTCGACCGCAACCCAGACAGCGATCACGGCCAGACCGCCGAATATCAGCGCCAGCGACTTGGCGCTCCCCCATCCCCACACCGTGGTCTGGGCGATACCGATCAGCAGCAGGCTGATACCGATGCTCATGATGATCACGGCAGTCCAGTTGATGCGACCTGGAGCGCGCACGGGCGACTCCGGAATCCATCGCCACGTTGACGCCGCCGCAAAGACCGTGACGATCAGCGGGCCCCAGAACAACCAATGCCAGCCAAGGTGCTCTGCGATGAGCGCGCCGATCAGCATTCCCAATCCCCCGCCCACGCCGAGGATCGAAGACATCAGGCCGATGCTCCCTGCGACCCTCTCAGGTGGGAACTCGTCGCGGGCGATTGCAAAGGCCAGCGGAAAGATTCCGCCCCCTACCCCTTGAATCACGCGCGCGATGATCAGCATCCCGAGTGAGTT
>JAKAED010000159.1 GCA_021820105.1 Actinomycetes bacterium
GTGTGGTCAAGCAGCTCGAACAGGCGCATCCCCGGGACCGAGGGCGGCAGCGTCGGGATCTCGAACACCGCCCGTCCCAGACGTTCCTGCAGGTCGGCGTGGACCGCTCCGGGCTCGCGCAGGCCAAGCACCGCCGGGAGGGCCACCTGATCCGCAAAACCGACCAGTGGAGCCAGGCGCGCGCTCAGGTACGCGCGCCAGTGCGCGTCCTCCAGGCGGCGTGCCAGCCCCAGCGTGCTCTCATCAGCACGGTCGAGCTCGAGCTCGAGGCTGATCGCCGTTGCCTCGACTCCCGCCAAGCGCAGGTTCGCGGCGCAGAGCTCGGCGTGGAAGTCCCGCAGCTGCGGGATGCCGACCACCGCGAGCCGTCCAAGCCCCAGCGCATCACCCGCCGCGAAGGTCGCTGGGACCACCGCAGAGGGCTTGAGCGCGCCGATCGCCGTCGGCAGCAGCAGGTTGTGCTCAAGATCGCCGGTGTAAGCGTATCCGGGAGGTCCTTCGCGTGAGGCCGCGCGGAACCAATCGATGGCATCGCTCACCGCCTCGATTCCAAGCAGCGCGTAGGGATGGTGCGGTTGCGCCTCGACGAGTGCTGCGATCGCCTCCTTCGGGGACGGCACGCGCTCGGGCGCGTAGCCCAGCACGTCAATCGTGCCGGGGGCTAGGTGCGTCGAGCCGATCCCCTTAGCCATCACACAGACACGTGCGCCAAGCTCGGCCAGGACGGCCCCGGCGACCATGCCCGCCGTGCCGGCGCCGATCACGATCACGTCAAAGCCGCGGGTCCTCATCCGATCGCGCCCTCAGATGGCAGATGATCCACGTCCAGGACGCCGTGGAAGACCCACTCGTCAAAGCGACTCTGGCGCAACTGGTCGCCGTAGAGGATCGGCCAGACACCCTTCCAGCGTTCCTGCAGAAAGGCCAGCATTGACGCGTCTGACCGCTCAGCCGAGAGTCCCTGGGCGCCGTGCATGATTCCCGCCGCCCGGTAGATGCAGAAGCCACCTTGACAGGGCCCCATGCCGAGCCGCAGCTGGCGGCGGACGTCATCAAGGCTTGTCGAGCCGGTGCGCCTGAGCGTCTCCTCGAGCCGGCCGCGCGGGACCAGCTCACACTCGCAGATCACCTGCTCGTCCAGCAGCTGAGCCTCCTTGCGGGCCAGTCGTGTGCCGATCCTGTAGTGCTCACCGGCCTCCGATCCCGGCAGTGGCTCGGTGGCGGTGCGGCCTGGCCGGGCGGTGCCGAGCATGTCGCAGGCCATGTCCACCGTCTCCGCGGCCATCAGCCGAAACGTTGTGACCTTGCCGCCCGTGATCGTCAGGAAGCCGTCGACACCGTCGCGTTCGCGATGATCGAGCAGCGCGTGCGCGCGGGTCACGTCACGGGTCTCGGTGTCCGCGCTCTTGGCGTCCTCGAACAGCGGGCGCACTCCGGTCCAGACCCTGAGGGCGCGCGCCTCCCTGAAGCCTGGCACCAGCTTCTCGCCGGCATCCAGCATCTGCTGGACATCAGCGGGCCGCACCGTCTGGTCATCAGGGTCGTCGGCACGTTCGTCGGTCGTACCGATCACGGAAACTGTTCTGATCGGCACGAGGATGTCGCCGTCGCCCGGCATGTCGCAGCGGTTGACGACGGTGTTCACGAGCCGGTGGTTCATGGCGATCATGATTCCCCGGCCCGGGAAGATGCGCACCCCCTCAATCCCTGCCTGGGAAGCGATCTGGCCCGCCCAGGCGCCGGCCGCGTTGACAGTCACGCGCGCCTCGATCTCCAGTTCACGGTCGCCGCGGAGGTCGCGCACCGTGGCGCCGGTAACCTGCGCCGCGCTGCGGCGGATCGCTGTCACCTCGTGGTAGGTGAGGATCCTCGCACCACGCTGCTCAGCTCCACGAGCCATCGCCCAGACGGTCTTCCAGATGTCCATGCTGGCGTCCGGCACGCGAAAGGCGCGGGAGATCTCAGGGTTGAGCCGTTGTTCCTGGCGCAGCGCCTCCCGGATGGAGATCTCTTCACAGTCAACGCCGGTCTCCGTGCAGGCCTGCGCGAAGCGGTCGGCGTAGGCGGGGTCGTCCCAGGGGGTGGTCACGAACAGCCCGCCGGTGTCCTCGATGCAGTCAGCCGCGATCTGCCGCAGGATCCGGTTCTCCGCAATGCACTCGCGGGCTGCCGGTGGGTCCTTGACCACGTAACGGGCGCCCGAGTGCAGCAGACCGTGGAAGCGCCCGCTGGTGCCCTCCGCAAGATCAGCACGGTCAACCAGGATCACGTCGAGTCCACGCAGGGCGGCATCCCACGCGAGCCCGGCGCCGGTGGCGCCACCGCCGATCACCAGCACGTCGGTGGTGAGCGCGATCATCACGCTGAGCGTACCGCTGGACGGTGGGGGTGGCCAGCGGGCCACCCCCACCGCAGGAAGCCGGCCGACACGATCACTCCACCCAGTCGAACGTGCGTGTCACCGCCTTCTTCCAGAGGCGCAGGTTGTGATCCCGGGTCTGCGCGTCCATGGTCGGCTCCCAACGCCTGTCCTCGGCCCAGTTCTCGCGCAGGTCCTCCTGGTTGTCCCAGAAGCCGGTCGCCAGGCCGGCGGCGTAGGCGGCTCCCAGCGCGGTCGTCTCCGCCACCTGCGGGCGGATCACGGGCACGCCCAGGATGTCGGCCTGGAACTGCATCAGCATGTCATTGGCGACCATGCCGCCGTCGACCTTCAGGGAGTCCAGTTCGACCCCGGAGTCGGCTCGCATCGCCTCGACGATCTCAGCTGACTGGTAGGCGGTGGCCTCGAGCGTGGCGCGGGCGATGTGGCCGGCGTTGACGTAGCGGGTGAGCCCGGCAAACACGCCGCGGGCATTGCTCTTCCAGTAGGGCGCGTAGAGCCCGGAGAAGGCGGGCACGATGTAGAGACCGCCGTTGTCCTCCACCGTGGCCGCCAGTTCCTCGACCTCTGGCGCCGCCTGGATCATCTTGAGGTTGTCGCGCAGCCACTGGACCAGGGCCCCCGTGATGGCGATCGAGCCCTCCAGCGCATAGACCGGCTGCTGGTCCCCGACGCGGTAGCAGACGGTCGTGATCAGCCCGGAGCGTGACTGCACCAGATCGTGACCGGTGTTGAGCAGCATGAAGTTGCCGGTGCCATAGGTGTTCTTGGCCTCTCCGACCGCGAAGCAGGTCTGGCCGAAGGTGGCCGCCTGCTGGTCGCCCAGATCGCCCGCGATCGGCACCCCCTTCAGGGCGCCGAGGCTGACCTCGCCGTAGACCTCGCTCGAGGCGTGGATCTCCGGCAGCATCGAGGTGGGTACGCCGATCGTCTGGGCGGTGGCGTGATCCCAGGAGAGCGAGCGCAGATCCATCAGCAACGTCCGGCTCGCGTTCGTGACATCGGTGATGTGCAGCCCGCCGTCGGTCCCACCGGTGAGGTTCCAGATCAGCCAGGCGTCGATGTTGCCGAAGATCAGATCGCCGGCCTCGGCGCGTTCACGGGCTCCCTCCACGTTCTCCAGGATCCAGCGGACCTTGGGACCGGAGAAGTAGGTGGCCAGCGGCAGACCCGATTTATCACGGAAGCGGTCCTGGCCGCCGGAGCGGGCGAGTTCATCGACGATCCGGTCGGTGCGGGTGTCCTGCCAGACAATCGCGTTGTAGACGGGCTCACCGGTGTTGCGGTCCCAGACCAGCGCCGTCTCACGCTGGTTGGTGATGCCAAGGGCTGCCACGTCATCCCTTGCGGCCCCCGCCCGCGACATCGCCTCATCCAACACCTCCTGGCAGCGGGCCCAGATCTCCTTGGGGTTGTGCTCCACCCATCCCGGCTTGGGGTAGATCTGCTCGTGCTCCTTCTGAGAGACTGCGACCACCCGGCCCGAGTGATCGAAGATCATGGCGCGTGAGCTGGTGGTGCCCTGATCAAGGGCTGCGGTGTACTTGGCCATTCTGCGTTCCTTTCGGGTTCTACCGGAGCTCGGTCAGAGCGGCGTCGCGCCGGACGGTCGGCATCCGCTCAGGGGTTGGTTCTGGGTTCCTCATCCTTGGGTTCCGGCGGGAACGGCAACGCCTCGGGATTGTCGCCCGAACCGCGTACCCCGGGCTTCGGTCCGAGCCGCGCGATCAGGAAGTCACGGATGCCAAAGTCGTACACGACGGATGCGAGCGCCCCGCCGATCAGCGGGCCGGCGATGGGTATCCAGAAGTAGTCGTTGACGTTTCCGTAGTTCCCGGGCCAGGCGATCTTGCCCCAGCCGGCCAGCAGAGCGAACATCCTCGGTCCGAAGTCACGTGCTGGGTTGATCGCATATCCGGCGTTGGCGCCGAATGAGATGCCGACCGCCATCACGACCATGCCAACCATGAACGGCGCCACGTTTGAGCCAACCGGCAGGTTGAACTCATCACCCAGCGCCCACACGAACAGGACCAGGAAGAAGGTGCCGGTGATCTGGTCCACCAGCGGTCCCACCCAACTGTGGAAGTAGGCCGCGGGGAAGGTCGCAAACGTACTGTAGGTGCCGATCGATGCAACCGTGCCCTTGACGATGTGGTGCACCGCGTCGTAATGGTTGATCGGCACGTTGTAGACGCCCCAGACCAGTGCCGCACCGGCAAAGCATCCCACCACCTGCGCAACCCAGTACACGGGGACCTTGCTCCACTCGATCTGCTTGCGGATGGCCGCTCCCAGCGTCACAGCCGGGTTTATGTGCGCTCCGCTGATGCCGCCGCAGACGTACACGGCAAAGGCCACGGCCAATGCCCAGCCCCAGGTGATCAGCAGCCAATCTCCGGATGACTGCAGTGGCCCGGCGGAGCTGCGCCCTGAGCCGACCAGCGCCCACAGCATCGCCACCACGCCGTCTCCAAACGAGATCAGGATGAAACAGCCAAAGAACTCCGCCCAGATCTCCCCGATCAGACCCTTGCGCCATGCCGGAGCGGACTCATGCCCCACCTCGATCGTTGCCATGCGACCTCCTTCGATGACGGTTGTTCGCGGTGGCGTGGCTGTGGCCGCTCGGAGCAGGCCGCGAGCAACGCGCGCGCTCCGATCGCTTCAGGCTCGCCGCGCAGCTTCTACCCACGGTCACGAATCAGGTGCGCAGCACTGTCAGCGCGCTTACCGGCGGCGCGAAGTCACCGCACGTCTGCGGCGGACCTTGCTGGATATAGCGTCTCAGCTGGAGTCAGGGCTCGACCAACACCGCTCTGACCCTCGCATCGGGAACTAGCTGGAGTCGCGACCCGTGATCCGGCGACGGTAGGGCGACCGCATCGCCGGTCCCGCCTCACTCGACTGGAAGAACTCCTGCACCCGTTCGATCATCTCGGCGGTGTCCGCCACCGGCGGGATCGGTTCACCAAAGGTGACCTCTACCCGGTGGCGGCGGGAGCGAAGCCGGCCCCGCAGACGCTTGGGCCAGAGTGCGCCGGGTGGCATGGCCTCGGCCGTGCCGGATACGCGGATCGGCACGATCGAGAGATTGTGGTGGGCGGCCAGCACCGCGGCTCCACGCCGCACGCGTCCGAGGCCATTGCCGCGGGACCGCGTGCCTTCTGGGTAGAGCAGCAGGTTCCAGCCATCGTTGAGAAGCTTGTCGAGGTGTCCGGCATCCTTGGTGCCGCCGCCCTTGCGCTCGATCGGGACCGCGTTGAACAGCAGCGATACCAGCCAGGCCACGATCCGGTTGCGGTAGAAGTAGTCGGCGGCCGCGGCCACCGCTGTGCGCTTGCGCAGCTTGCGCGGCAGCGCTGAGAGGATCACCGGCGTGTCCATGTGACTGGCGTGGTTGGCGACCAGAATCACCGGCTCCTCAAGGTGCAGCAACCGCTCGGATCCCGTTGCGCGGCGGGCGGCGTAGTAATCGAGGATCGGATTCATCACGAACTGCATGAAGCGTTCGCGGACCCAGCGCGCCGGCGCGGAGCGGGCCCACCGAACGTCAAGCTGCGCCGCGGCCGCACGGAGCTGATGGGCTCGCTCAGGTGCCTGCTGGGCAACCTCGCGGGCGGCGTCAAGCATTCGCTGCTGACCCTCGCGGGCGGCCTCAACGGCGGCGTCTCGCACGCGTTCGCTGAGATGGGCTTCACTTGTCGTCTGGCGGCGGAACGACGGCACGTTCGATGTACCCCCTTTTGTGGCAGTCGTTACAGACCGAGTCAGTGAAATGCCCGAGGCACGTTGATGACCTCGGGATCGGAGCCCTCAAGCGCCATCCAGGCGGCTCGGAAGCCGTGTCCCGCGGCCGCGGACATGGCCGCCGCCCGGTTCTCCATCTGACTGATCATGGGAGCTCCGGCCGGCGGCCGGATCACGCAAACCCTGGGCTCAGCGTCAGGGTCCTTTGCCTGCCTGGCAAGTTCGCCGACCAGCGCGTCATAGCGGGCCGAGCGTGTACGCCTCAGTTCGACCAGAGCCTCGTTGAAGCGGACCAGGTAGCGGTCGGTCAGGTTGCCGACTGTCGTGGAGAGCCCGGCATGCAGGGTGCCGTGCGGCCGGGTCTGCAGCACCAGCAGGTCCGTGCAGGTTCGCCTGGCGACATGCACGGGCACGGCTTCCGCGAGTGTCGCGTCAAACAGCAGGCGTCCGCGGAATCTGACCGGTGCGCCGGCGAGCCATGGCAGCCTGGCTGAGGCCAGCATTGCCGTTCGAATCTCCGCATCGTCGCGCAGTTCGGTGAGGTCCACGATCTGCGCAGTCTCCACATCGGTCGCGGTGCAGTGCAGTTCGATCCCGCTCTCAAGGATCCGCTCAGTGTGAAGCGGTCGCTGGGTCCGCCAGACCTCGTTGATCACATAGTCCATGTTGAAGAGAGATCTGCCTCGGAGCACATGACGGACGCTCACGAAGGTCGGGTTGCCGAAGCCGTGTTGGTAAAGGCCAGTCAGGTAGGAAGCCTGCCCGGCGATCAGAAAGGCCGCGTTGAACGCCCCCGCTGAGGCACCGTGGACCTCGTCAAAGACTCTGGTGAACCCCAGCTGCTCAATGGCGGCGGTCATCCCGGCGGAGACGATCCCGCGCATGCCGCCCCCTTCGATCACGAGCCCAATGCGACGCCCATCATCGCGCGCTCCCGGCTGCGAGCCCTGGTTTCGCCGCGACTTGATCAGTTGCACGACCGGGTGCTCACGCAGGTCCTCAGTCACAGCATGTCTCACCTGCAACAGCGGATCCGCCGCAAAGCGCCGCAGTACTGAGAGCCTGAAACCCATGCTGCGGCCACGTTATCGCGCACAGGCGGGTGGTGTTGGCCAGAGTCCAGGCCTCGCCCGCACGAGGTCTGCGCAGTTCGGCGATTTGATCACCGCGAGAATTGGGGAAGCTAGTGAGCGTTCATCACCATTTAGAGAGGATGTCCGCCAGCCATGAGTTTCTCCACCGCCGACGTTCCTGACATACCGGACAGGCGCGTGATCGTCACGGGCGCCAACAGCGGCATCGGACGGGCCGCGGCCAGAGTGCTTGCGGCGGCGGGTGCTCAGGTCACTTTGGCGGTGCGCAACCTGGACAAGGGACACCGTGCCGCGGCTCAGATTCACGGCAAGACGGAGGTGCGCGAGCTTGACCTCGCCAACCTCGACTCTGTGCGGGCATTTGCGGCTGGTTGGGAGGGTGAGATCCACCTCTTGATCAATAACGCAGGGATCATGATCCCGCCACTCAGCCGCACCGCGGACGGCTTTGAGCTCCAGTTCGGCACCAATCACCTTGGACACTTCGCGCTCACCAACCTGCTGCTCGCGCGTATCACCGGACGGGTGGTGACCGTCTCCTCCAGCGCACACCGAATGGGCAGGATCAACTTCGAGGATCTCAACTGGGAGCGCCGTCGTTACAGCCCATGGGCTGCATATGGGCAGTCCAAGCTCGCCAACCTGCTGTTCACATTCGAGCTCCAGCGGCGGCTGCTGGCGGCCGGCTCGCCTGTGCTGGCGGTGGCCGCGCATCCTGGTTATGCCGCCACCAATCTGCAGTCACATTCGCAGAGCGGCTTCTGGGACTTTGCAATGGCCAAGGTCGGCAACGCGCTGTTCGCGCAGAGTGAGAGCGCCGGCGCACTCCCGACGCTCTGTGCCGCCTTTGCCGAGATCCCGGGCGGCAGCTTCGTCGGACCAGGCGGGTTGCAGGGTATGCGCGGAGCTCCGCGTGTGGTGAGCAGCAGCCGCAGGGCTCGGGATGTGCAGACCGCCCGCGCGCTCTGGGATATGAGCGAAGAGCTGACCGGCGTCCGTTTCCCGATGTGAGCTGCCTCAGCCGATCGGCTCTGTTGGAGTCATGGTGACGCTGGACTCCAGCGTCGATCCAGCGGCGCCTCGGTAGACGCCCTTGATCGGCGGGACGTCGGCGTAATGGCGACCGTGAC
>JAKAED010000160.1 GCA_021820105.1 Actinomycetes bacterium
CCAGCAGCGGCCGGTTCGTCTCGCGCGCCAGAGCCAGCGCCTGATCGCTCCACGGGTACCAGTCCACCGGGTTGTCGGCGTGCTGGCGCAGATACGGAGAGGTCTCCTGCGCGAGCCGGTTCATCGGTATGAGGCTACCCCTGGGGTTCCGTGTATGCGCGCCAGTGGGCAACGGCCGCCAGCAGGATGAGACCGCCGGCGGCGCAGTAACCGACACGGGCGCCAAAGGTGTCGGCCACCAGTCCCGCGATCAGTGCCGTCACCGGCACCGTTCCTGGCAGCGCCGCAGTCCAGGCGCCCATCACGCGGCCGCGAAGCTCCTCCGTGGTCCGCAGCTGCACGAGCGTGTTGGCGGCGGCGATCATCCAGATCGAGGTGGTGCCGGTGGCAAGCATTCCGACGTACAGGATCGGGCGGTCGGGGGCTGTGGCGACCACCGCCATCAGCAGTCCGGTGAGGATGGCCAGCAGGCGCACGTGCTCGCCCCTGGGCGGGCGGCTGGACGCCAGCAGAGCTCCCGGCAGCGCTCCGGCCCCGAAGAGTCCCAGCAGCAGTCCGTAACCCCCCGAGCCGAGGTGGAAGGCGTGGGTGGCCAGCAGTGGCAGCAGCACGCTTGAGACGAACAGTGGTCCGGACGCGGCCGCCAGCAGGATGCAGGCGCGCAGCAGCGGTCTGGACCAGGCATAACGGATGCCCTCGATCGCGCTGGGGCGGCGCGGGCGGCCGGACACGGGATCTCCAGTCCCGGGGCGTGCATTGGGCCGGTGGATCAGCAGCACCACCAGGGGCGCCAGAAAGCTGATCGCGTTTGCCAGCACACAGGCGGCCGCGCCCGACGCCGCCAGCAGCGCGCCACCCAGAGCCGGGCCCAGCACGCGTGAGAGGTTGAGGACGACCTCATACAGGCTCACCGCACCACCCACCCGCTCTGGGCCCACCAGGTCGAGCACATAGATCTGTCGCGCGGGAGCATCAGCCGAGTTGACGATGCCGCTTGCCAGCGAGATCGCCAGCAGCTGCAGATAGCCCGCGGCGCCGGTTATCAGCAGCAGGTAGAGGGTGAAGCTGAGCAGGCCGAGCAGCGTCTGTGTGCTGATCAGGAGCAGCCGGCGGTCCAGATGGTCCACCAACGACCCGGCGAAGAGCCCCAACACCAGTGTTGGCCCCAGGCCCGCGACCGACATCAGCGCGAGCTCGAGCCCGTTTCCGTGCCAGTGCAGCACCAGCCAGGCGGCCGCTACCAGTTGGGTGATCAGTCCCGAGGCAGAGACGATCTGCGCGATGAACCACCAGCGATACGGACGCACCGCCAGTGCGGCTCTCGGACCGCCGCTCACCGTTGTTGTGCCTGTAGCTGTCACGATTGACTGAGCCTAGGTCCGAAACACGTTCCACGCTTCACGCACCCGAGGAGGAGCCTTGTCGAGAGTTGCCGTCAACGCCGATGCCGCGCCAGCGGCGATCGGACCGTATTCACACGCGGTGCGCGCGAGTGGTGAGCTGCTGTTCATCTCGGGACAGATCCCCGTGGATCCTGAGAGCGGCGAGCTGGTCGGTTCCACGCCGGGTGAGCAGGCGCGTCGCTGCCTTGAGAACCTCGGTGTGATCGCTGCCGCTGCCGGGGGGTCGCTGGCCTCGGCGGTCAAGTTGACGGTCTACCTGACCGATATCGCCGCCTTTGCAGAGGTCAATGATGTCTATGCGAGCTTCTTTCAGGGCGAGCCGCCGGCGCGTGTGGCGCTGGCCGTTGCGGCGCTGCCAAAGGGGGCCCAGGTCGAGATCGATGCAATCGTCGCACTTGGCGCCTGAGTCGGATGACGATCCGCCGCACGAGCCCGACCCAGTCGGGCTCGTGACCGACGACGACATCACCCGTGCGATCGGTGCCGGCGCCGGTGTGGTGCGCCAGACACCCGTGCTGACCGCGCGTACGCTCTCAGAACGGGCGGGCACCCGTGTGGTTCTGAAAGCGGAGAACCTGCAGGGGACCGGGTCCTTCAAGCTCCGTGGCGCCATGGCGAAGATCGCGTCGCTCGGGAGCGAGACCAGCGGCGGTGTGGTCTGCGGGAGCGCCGGCAACCATGCCCAGGCTGTCGCCTATGCCGCCCGCTCGCTGGGGGTGGCGTGCGAGGTGTTCATGCCGGAGACCGCGCCGATCGCCAAGGCCGACGCGGTGCAGGCGCTCGGGGCGACCCTGCACCTCACCGGCCAATCGGTCGATGAGGCTCTGGCTGCGGCCCAGGCGCGCGCGCAGGAGGCCGCCATGTGCTTCATCCACCCGTTCGACGACCCGGAGGTCATCGCCGGCCAGGCCGGAGTGGGGCGTGAGCTGCTCGAGCAGGTACCCGACCTGGCGCGTGTGATCGTGCCGGTCGGTGGTGGCGGCCTGATCAGCGGAATTGCGGTGGCGATCAGAACACGACGGCCGGACGTTGAGATCGTCGGAGTGCAGGCGGAGGCGTGTGCCCCGTACGTGGCGTCGTTGGCGGCCGGGGTGCCGATTGCCGTGGACAGCGTCCGCTCAATCGCTGATGGAATCGCCGTGAAGCGCCCGGGAGAACTGACGCTCAGGCTGATCGACAGATGGGTGAAGCAGCTGGTGGTCGTGACTGAGGATCAGATCGCTGAAGCCATGGTCTTCCTGCTTGAGCGTTCCAAACTCGTGGTTGAAGGCGCAGGTGCCGTTGGGGTCGCGGCGCTGCTCGCAGGCAATCTGCTCAAGCCGATTGAGGGTGCCACGGCCGTTGTGTTGTCGGGCGGCAACGTTGGCGCCGGCATGCTCGCCGAGGTGGCACGTCGGCATGAGACACAGGCCGGACGGCGCGTCGTGCTGCGCGTTCGCATCCCTGATCTGCCCGGAACACTCGCGACCCTGCTGGGGATCATCGGTACCACCGGCGCGAACCTGCTCGATGTGCAGCACATGCGCGAGGGACTTGACCTGCATATCCAGGAGACCGCCGTGCAACTGGTGCTTGAGACGCGCGGGCCCGAGCACACCGCCGGGGTCCATGCCACCCTCGAAGCAGGTGGCTATCAGGGAGCGATCGAGATCCTCTGACGCGCGGTCTGCACCAGCGCGCTCATGATCCGGCTCGACTCATCCGCTTCTGGGTGCCACTGCACCCCCAGCACGAAGCTGGCCTCGGGCAGCTCAATCGCCTCCGCGAGCTCATCCGTAGTTGCCCGACCGGTCACGACCAGTCCCTCCCCGAGCTGATCTATCGCCTGATGGTGGTGTGACTTCGTCACCGTCAGCTCGGCGCCCGCCGCCTGTGCTGCAAGCGAGTCGGCGGTGAGTCGTACGTTGTGCTCGTTGCCGACGAAGGTCCCGACGTTGCGCCGGTGCTCGTCACTGTGTAGGACATCCGGAAGGTGCTGGATCAGCGTGCCGCCGCGCAGCACGTTGAGCACCTGCATGCCGCGGCAGATGCACAGCGTCGGGAGGTCACGCTCAATCGCGCGCTCGAGCAGCGCGAACTCGAACTCATCGCGTCGCGGCACCATACCCACCGTCTCCGGGTGGGCGTCCTGCCCATAGTTTGATGGATCGACGTCACAGCCTCCGGCAAGGACCAGCGCATCGATGCGGTCAAGGATCTCATCCGGCTGCTCGATCAGCAGTGGATCGGGCGGCAGCATCAGCGCCATGCCACCGGCCGCCTGGATCGATTCGATGTAGGAGATCTGCAGCAGCGCGCAGGGGCCGTCCCAGACTCCGTAGCGGGCGCGCTCCAGCGCGGTGGCAATGCCGATGATCGGGCGGCGGCCGGTCATCTTTCCAGCGTACTCGCTCAGGCCGTGAGGCTGCTGCGGGCGGCGAGCGCGCCCGGCACATCATCGGTGATCACCCCGCGAACCCGATCGTCGCCGAGCAGCGTCGCGTCCGTGGCGGCCATGAAGTCCCAGACGATCAGCTCCAGGGCCGCATCCGTGACCTCCGCCACCAGCCTCTCATCCACGAGCTTCATCTCCGGCAGCACCACCGTGGCGCCGGCGCGCTCGGCGCGCTGCGACGCCCGCCGGGCCGTCCACATCACCAGCAGACCCAGTCGCAGCCTCGGCGCGATCTCGCTCAGCTGCGCCAGCAGTGGATCCAGGAAAGACGTGACCAGCAGCTCGCCCCCGCTGGCGGCAAAGTCACTGAGCAGTGGCTCGACCTGCTCGACGTATCCGTCCTCCTTGAGCTCGACGTCGAGTCCGATCCGACCGGCTGCCCAGTCCAGCACGTCGCTGAGCAGCGGCGGGCGCAGGCCGGTCCGCGACTCGAACTCATCCAGTGAGCAGGAATCCAGTGCCACGCCCGCGTGCTCGTGATCATGGAGGATTGCCAGCTGCCCATCCCCGGTGCGACGCACGTCCAGCTCGATCATGTCGGCCCCTGCCTCCAGCGCCAGCTCGTACGCCGCCATGGTGTTCTCTGTTGCGCCGGTGGTGTGCACGCCGCGGTGCGCGATCACGAGCCGTCCGGGTGTCATCGACGCACGACGCTAGCAGGAGCCCCCGCAGGCCGGCAGGCGACTCAGCCCTCGCTGTCTGGCGCAATTGGCTAACCCAGAAAGCTTGACAAGATGGTCACAATTGCTCGCACGGTTCAGTCTAGGTTCTCGCTGGTCACGAGACCACCACGGTGGGTCAAAAGTAGACCAGCCAAAGTAATCCCTTCGAGGAGGGTCATGTCTGTTATGAAGCGTCGCGCAAGTACCACGGCCGTTGCCGTTGTCGCAGCGACTGTCGGCGGCCTGGGCGTCAGTTCAGCTGCCAGTGCGAGTGTCAACTGGTCAAAGGCGACCTCCGCCAAAGCTGGAGGCGGCTTCGCGGCTCTGGTCAAGGCCGCAAAGGCCGAGAAGACTCTGAACGTGATTGCGCTGCCTCCCACCTGGGCCAATTACGGCAAGGAGATCGCGGCGTTCAAGAAGAAGTACGGGATCAAGGTGGTCAGCGAAGCGCCGAACGACTCGAGCGCTCAGGAGATCCAAGCCCTCAGCCAGGACAAGGGGCGCAGCACCGAACCGGATGTGATCGACATCGGTCAGTCCTACACCGCGGCCCAGGGTTTTTCGTCGCTCGTTTCGCCCTACAAGGTGCAGAATTGGAGCAGCATTCCCGCTGCCGCAAAGGCCAAGAACGGAGAATGGTTCAACGACTACGGTGGATACATCAGCTTTGGCTGCGACATGACCGTCGTCAAGGTGTGCCCGACCACGTGGAAGGCGCTCGAGAGTTCGCAGTACAAGGGTGATGTCACGCTCAACGGCGCGATCGGCCAGGCCGCGGCAGCGACCGACGCCGTCTATGCGGCCGCGCTGAACAGCGGGGGCTCGCTCAACAATGTCCAGCCCGGCATCAAGTTCTTTCAGACGCTCAAGTCGAACGGGAACTTCAACGCGACGGACTGCAACTCTCCAGCTGTGATCGAGGCACACCAGTGTCCGATTCTGATCAACTGGGACTACCTGAACAGCGCCAAGGCCTACGGCCTGCCCGCCAACATCGCGTCCCACTGGAAGGTTGTTGACCCGAGCGGGAAGGAGTTTGCGGGCTACTACGTCCAAGCGATCAGCAGGAATGCTCCGCACCCCGCCGCCGCCCGCCTGTGGGAGGAGTTCCTCTACTCGACTCAGGGTCAGAACATCTGGCTGTCAGGTGGCGCCCGCCCGATCGAGCTGCCCGCGATGGTCAAGGCGGGAACCGTGAGGATGCAGGCCTACAAGGCGTTGCCCAAGGCTCCTGGTCACGCTGAGTTGCCGACGGTCAAGCAGGCAACTGCGGCTGGCGGCGCGATCGCTGCCGCCTTCCCGGCTTGAGCACCGGCACCAAGACAATCGCAGTGACCGATCCCGCGGCGCCCAGGCGCCGCGGGATCACGCGTTACGTGTCGGGCGGTGGTGCAGGGATCGGCATGGTCCCATTCAGCCTGTACGTGCTGATCTTCATGGGGCTCCCGCTCTATGAAGTCTTTCACGGCGCCATCACCTCGGACAGTGGACACCTCACGCTGCAGAACTTCAGCACGATCTTCAGCGGCGCTCAGTACTGGACGCCACTTGAGAACAGCCTCACGCTGTCAGCCTGGACCGCGGCGCTCGGCGCCATCTTCGGCACGTGGCTGGCCGCCGCAGTCGTCGCGAGCCCGATGGGCAGCCTGCTCCGGCGCGTCGTGGCCAGCGCCTCGGGTGTCCTCGCCTACTTCGCTGGTGTTCCGCTGGCGTTCGAGCTGATCGCTGCCTACGGCCGGCCGCCCGGCGGTGTGTTGACCACGTGGCTCAGGGGGATCGGGATCGATCTCTACAGTCATGGTTTCAGCATCACCTCGATGTTGGGCGTTGGCGCGGCCTACACGTTCTTTCAGGTTCCGCTGATGGTGATCCTGATCACGCCGGCGCTGGAGGGCTTGCGGCCACAGTGGCGAGAGGCAGCGGAGAGTCTCGGTGCCTCCAAGTTCGCGTACCTGCGTCACGTTGCTGTGCCCGTGATGGCTCCGGCTTTCATCGGCGCGGTGCTGATCCTCTTCGGCAACGCCTTCTCGGCTTATGCCACTGCGCTCGCGCTGGTCGGCGTTACGATCCCGCTACTGCCGGCGGCCATTGAGGCGGCAATCAACGGCAACGTTCTGGTCAACCAGGACCGTGTCGCCTTCGCGCTCGGGGTTGAGATGATCCTCGTTGTGGCGGTCGTGATGACGGTCTACTGGCTGGTTCAGCGGCGCGCGCGTAGGTGGTTGCAGTGAGCTCCTCCACCGGCGATGCGGGTGCGATCGTTGGCGCCAGCCTGATCTCCGAGCTTGAGGAGGCAGGCGCACCCCGCAAACCTGGCTTTGGTAGGACACGCCAGCGGCCGCGCGCCTGGCGGGTGACGATCCTGGTCGTCGCGCTGATCTTTTACGGATTTCCACTGGCAGCTGCCATCAAGTACAGCCTGATCCAGGCTAACGGCAGCTTCGGCTTCAATAACTACGCGCAGATCCTGAGCGACGGCGCCGTGCGAGACTCGCTCTTCACGTCGCTTGAGATCTCGGCGATCACGGCTCTGGTGGTGGTGATGCTGATGCTGCCCACGGTGGTATTGGTACGTCTCCGTCTGCCGAAACTCACGCTCATGCTCGAGGGGGTCACGATCCTGCCGCTTGTGGTGCCTCCGATCGTGGTGGCCGCAGGGCTCGCACACCTGCAGGGCAGTGCCCCGGGTTGGCTGGTCAGGCTGTGGTTCAACCATCCCTTGACCGGTCTGACTCCCACCTATGTGGTGCTTGCCATGCCGTTCACCTACCGCGCGCTCGACACCGGTGTGCGAGCCATTGACCTGCGTACCTTGGTGGACGCGGCACGCAGCCTCGGGGCGTCATGGTTCACCACTCTCATCCGCGTGGTCCTGCCGAACATTGAGACGGCGGTGCTGGGGGCCGTCTTCCTAACGGTCGCGCTCTGCATGGGCGAGGTCGTGCTCTCCTCGATCATGCTCTACGACGGCGTCCTTCCGGTCGAGATGATCCAGGTTGGCGCTCAAAGTCCTGGTATCTCAGTGGCAATTTCCATTCTGGCCCTGGTGTTCGTGTTCCTATTGCTCTTCTCCCTGTCCTTCATTGCCGGCCGTCGGCGCGGCACTACCTCAGTGCGGGTGATCTGATGATTCGCTTCGAAGCTGTGCAGCGACGTTACGGCGCAGTGTCCGCGCTGGCCGGCCTTGACCTGGAGATCAATGAGGGCGAGCTGATTGCGCTGCTCGGCCCGTCCGGTTGCGGGAAGACCACAGCTCTGAGGATTCTCGGCGGCTTTGACCGGCCCTCAGCGGGTCGCGTGCTTGTGAATGGCAAGGACGTCACAAACGTGCCTCCCAACAAGCGCGACATGGGCATGGTCTTCCAGGCCTACAGCCTGTTCCCCAATATGGACGTGCGCAACAACGTCGCTTTTGGTCTCCGCATGCGGCGCCAGGATGCAGCTGCTCGACTGCGACGAGCCGACGAGTTGCTTGAGCTCGTCGGTCTGGCTGAGCATGCTGAGCGCTATCCACACCAGCTTTCTGGGGGACAACAGCAACGGGTGGCGATTGCCCGAGCGCTCGCGATCGAACCAACTGTGCTGCTACTGGACGAGCCGCTCTCCGCGCTCGATGCGCTGGTCAGGCAGCAGCTGCGCTCAGAGATCCGCAGCCTGCAACAGCGTCTGGGGATCACTACCTTGTTCGTCACCCACGACCAGTCCGAGGCGCTCTCGATCGCCGATCGGGTGGGAGTCATGTACGCGGGTCGCCTTGAGCAGCTCGACACCCCGGAGACCGTCTATCGACACCCGGCCACGCCCTTTGTTGCGGAGTTCGTCGGTGCGATGAATCGGATC
>JAKAED010000016.1 GCA_021820105.1 Actinomycetes bacterium
TTGTGACGCAACTGGCGGCCCGCTGGCCGCCAGTGCGGCCTGAACGTGTGTGGGTGTCGCCCTGAGTGTGTTCACGCGCACGGCGCTCTCCGCAGGCGTGTTGACGCTCGCCAGCAGTGCCCGCGCCTGCTCGGGCCCCAATTCCCGCCACCACAGTTCGGCCAGCCAGTCCGGCACCGAGTGCAGGACCGCGGCGCGCCCGGGAGTCCGATCATCGAGTTCCGCCAACCGTGCCGGCGCCTCTCGGCTCGCTCGACGCAGCACCGCATTGACCAGCTGCGCGCCGCCGCGGCTCTGCTGCTTGGCCAGCTCGACGCTCTCATTGACGGCCGCGTAGGTGCTGATGCCACCGGTGTAGAGCAACTGATACAGCCCCAGCCGGAGCGCGGTGAGGACGGCAGGCTCCAGACGCTCGAGCGGGCGCGACACATAGCCTTTCAGAAGGTGATCGAGCGTGCGCACACGCTGCACCGTGCCGTATGCGAGCGCCATTGCCAGTGCCCGGTCGCGGGCTCCCAGGTCAGCGGCGGCACTGTGCAGCGCGCGGTCCGCGAAGGCACCCTGCTCAAACACGCGTCGGATGACGTTGTAGGCCGCCCGCCGGGCGGGAGTGACGCTCATCCTCGATGACCGCGCTGGTAATCCGCCCACGACATCGGCCGCTTTCCAGGAGGTTGCACGGTCAGCAGCTCTAGCCGCCCGTCGACGACCCGAGCACTCCAGACGCCGAGGCGACTGCCGTCAGGCTGCTCCAAATATGCGCCGATATGCGGGCTCAGCGCGCGCACCCGCCGTGCCTGCAGCTCAGGGGGCTCGGCCGGATCCAGGCGCCTGTCCTCCGGGCCGAGCTTCTCTGCGTATGTCACTCCGTCATCGGGCTGCTCGCGGAACTCCAGCCGCTGCTCGAGCGCGCGTACCAGCAGCTCGCCGCCAAGCTCCTCGAGGCGGCCCGCCAGGACGCCATAGTCATCGTCGGAGGCGATCGGGACATGCTCCTGCAGACAGACCGGGCCGCTGTCCAAGCCAGCCGTCAGACGCATGATCGAGACACCGGTCTGCTCGTCTCCGGCCAGGATCGCGCGCTCGATCGGTGCTGCTCCCCGCCAGCGCGGCAGCAGCGACGGGTGCACGTTCAGGATCGGGACACTCGAGAGCAGCGGCTCCTTGATGAGCGCACCAAAGGCGCACACGCAGATGGTCTCCGGCTTTGCCGCCTCGATCTGAGCGAGCGCCTCGGCCGTATTCACGGACTGCGGCTGGTAGGTCTCGATCCCAAGCTCGCGAGCCACGGTCACAGTCGGTGGAGGTGTCAGCCTTCGCCCCCGGCCCTGGGGGCTGTCGGGACGGCTGACGACCAGCTCCGGGCGGTGGGAAGAGGCGCTCAGGCGACGCAGCACGCCCGCGGCAAAGGCCGAGGTCCCGAGGTAGACGGTTCTCATGTGTTTGCAAACACGCGGCGCTCAGGCCGAGTGCTGCTGTTCCTGCCACTCGCGCAGCGCGCGCATCGCCTGCTTGCGCTGATCTCTGGATGTCCGGTCCAGGATCAGGACTCCCTCCAGATGATCGAACTCGTGCTGGATCACGCGCGCCTCCAGACCCGAGGCCTCGATCAGGATCGGCTCACCGAACTCATCCTGGGCGCTGACACGCACATGTACCGGACGTTCCACATCCACATGCACCATCGGCAGGCTGAGGCAACCCTCCTCTGCGATCTCCTCCTCCTTGGAGGACCACTCGATCACCGGATTGGCAAGCGCGGCAAGCGGCGCGTCGGGTTGCACGCGATAGACGAGCAGCCTGTGCAGCACACCCACCTGTGTGGCCGCCAATCCGATGCCCAGCGCGTCATCCATCAGCAGGCCCATGCGCTGCACCTCGTCGCGAAGCGCATCGTCAAAACGCTCGATCGGGCGAGCCCTGGTCTTGAGCACCGGGTCGCCGAACTTCCGGACGTGGGCAAGCGCAGCCTCCCGACGGGCAGCCACCTCGGGATCGAGTGGCCGCTCCGACTCGGTCTCCTCAAGCTCCGCTTCCTCCTGAAGCTGGTCTGTGTCACTCACACTTCTGAGTCTATTCGGGCTCACTGCGGATCCACATCAACGCTCAGCACCACCTCGCGGTGGCGGCGGTCAGCGCTGATGGCATCGATCGCCGCCCGCACCGCATATACCGCTGCCGCCCGCTCAACGCCCTTGACCACCAACTGCCTTCTGGACCGGCCACGCAGCATGAACAGCGGCGCCGGGCCGAGCACTGCGAATCCTTGACTGTCAGCTGCCGCAGCGGCAGTAATCCGCTCCCGCAGGAAATCCGCGGCCACCTGCACGGCGGCCGGATCGATCGCGGCACAGATGACCCTGATGAGCGTCGTGAACGGCGGGTATCCAAGTGCTTTGCGACGTCGCAGCTCACCTCGCACAAAGGTCTCAGCGTCATGTTGCGCGGCGAGCACGATCGCGCGCGCCGCCGGCTCCAGGGTCTGCACCAGCACCCGACCACCGCTGGCGCCACCGCGTCCCGTGCGACCGGCAAGCTGCGTGATCAGCGCGAACGTCCGCTCCTCAGAGCGAAAGTCGGGGAAGCGGAGCGTCTGGTCCGCGTCCACCACGATGCCGAGTCCCACATCCGCAAAATCGTGCCCCTTGGCGACCATCTGCGTGCCCACCAGAACCCCGCTCGGGGCGGCATGGAATCGCTCAAGGACCTCTGCTCGGGCCTCCAGACCGACCGCATCAGCATCCAGACGCAGCACCGGGAAACGCTCACTGGCCAGCGCAGTGGTCAGCTCGTACTCAAGCCGCTCAGTACCGGCGCCGTGACGCGCGACAGTCACTGAACCACAATCCGGACAGCTTCCGGGAATCCGCTCGTGATGGCCACAGTGGTGGCAGGCGACATAACCCCCGGCCTGATGCAGCACTAGCGCAACCTCACAGTTGGGGCACATCCAGACACGTCCGCAGGATCCGCAGGAGAGGAAGTTGGACCAACCGCGACGGTTCAGCAACACGATCGCCTTGCCTCCCTGCCGCTGGCAGTCCGCGAGCGCGAGCCGTGCGTCGGGATGTAGCGGATTGTGGAGTCCGCGCATGTCAAGGATCTCCACCGCCGGCAGCGAGCGCGCATCAACGCGCTGGCGCATGACCAGACGGCTGGCGCCAAAGACCGTCTCCGGTCGCGGCGTGGCGCTTCCCTCAAGCAGCACGGCACCGTGCTCGAGTGCTCTTCTTTGCGCGACGGTTCTGGCGTCATAGCGGGGGTCGCCCTCGTTCTTGTACGAGCTCTCGTGCTCCTCGTCAACGACGATGAGCCCGATGTCCGGAAGCGGCGCGAACACGGCTGAGCGGGGTCCCACGCAGACGCGCGCCTCTCCCCGTGCCACGCGCAGCCACTCATCGTGACGCTTACCGGTGCTCATCCCGGAATGCATCACCGCGACCACATCCCCAAACCGCGCCTGGAAGCGCGAGAGCGCCTGGGGGGTGAGCGCAATCTCCGGCACGAGGATCAGGACGGTTCGTTGCCGGCTGAGGGTGGCCTCGGCTGCCCGCAGGTACACCTCGGTCTTGCCGGAGCCGGTGACGCCGTGGAGGAGAAACTCACGCGGTTGCGCCCCGCCGCCCAAAGCTTCAGCGACGTTGAGGGCCTCCAGAATGGGCCGCAGTGCCGACTGCTGTTCGGCTGTGAGCGGGGGCGCGGACGCAGAGGCGGACGAGACGTTGAAGTGCGGAGCCCGGCGCGGTTGCACGGTGAGATTCAGTGAGACCAGCCCTCGGGTCTCGAGGCGTCGGAGGAGCTGCGTGCCGAGCGTCGCGGCCTGTGTAGGACCATGTGCGGCGAGCGTCTGAAGGGCACGTAACTGGCCAGCCGTGGTGCGTTCAGCGGGCCCCCCAGGACCTTCGCGTAGAGCCGCCTGGCCCGCAGGCGTGATCGTGGCCACAAGCACCTGCTTCTCCCGCAGGCCCTGTGTCGCCCCAGGCGGCAGCATGATCTGCAGTGCCCGCGCGGGCGTCGAGCAGTATTCGTCAGCGATCCATGTGGCCAGCCGGACCAGATCCTCCGGTAGCCGCGCATCCAACGAGCCTGCGACGCCGGCCAGTCTCTCCGGCGGCAGCTCGGAGGTCTCGGCGAGTTCCGCAAGGACCGCCAGCAGGGTACGTCCGGCGAACGGAACTCTGAGCAATGAGCCGACGCCGACAGCCTCCAGTTCGACTGGCAACAGATAGTCGAACAGACCCCTGATCGCGCGCGTCTGCGTCAGCGGGATGACGCGCGCGATCAACTGCTGCTCGCGGTGATGGGCTGTCGGTGCGCGCGGCGCGCGCTACTGGGCCCCGACCACGGCGCCCAAACCGGCCGCCTCTCGCAGCGCCTGCGCCTTATCTGTCGCCTCCCAGGTGAAGTCAGGATCCTCGCGCCCGAAGTGGCCGTAGGCAGCGGTCTGCTGATAGATCGGGCGGTGCAGCCGGAGGTCTCTCCGGAAGGCCGCCGGCCGCAGGTCGAAGTGCTGCTGAACGAGCTCCAGGATTCGTGCCCGTCCGAGCTTCTCCGTCCCAAATGTCTCAATCATCACCGAGACCGGACGGGCAACGCCGATCGCGTAGGCGACCTGCACCTCAGCTCGGTCGGCCAGTCCGGCGGCGACGATGTTCTTGGCAACGTAGCGGGCGGCGTAGGCGGCCGAGCGGTCGACCTTGGACGGGTCCTTACCGGAGAACGCACCGCCGCCATGACGGGCGAACCCCCCGTAGGTGTCGACGATGATCTTGCGGCCGGTCAGGCCACAGTCGCCCATCGGTCCACCGATCACAAAACGTCCGGTGGGGTTGACCAGGAAGTTCTGTGCCAGTTCGTCCTCGTCGAACATCGGCGGCAGGGTCGGCAGCACCACGTGCTCCCAGAGGTCCTCCCGGATCAGCGACTCGGACCCGGCCGCGTGCTGGCTGGAGATCAGCACCTTGACGATCTCCACGGGCCGGCCGTCGACATAGCGCACGGTCACCTGAGTCTTGCCGTCCGGTCGCAGGTAGGGGACCAGACCACCTTTGCGAACCTCGGCCAGGCGCTTGGCGAGCTTGTGCGCGAGAGAGATCGGAAGCGGCATCAGCTCGGGCGTCTCGTTCGACGCATAGCCGAACATCATCCCCTGATCGCCGGCGCCCGCCAGGTCGAGCTCGTCACCTGAGTCGACGCGCACCTCGTAGGCCTGATCAACCCCCTGAGCGATGTCGGGTGACTGCTTGTCGATGGTGTTGAGCACCGCGCAGGTCTTGTAGTCGAAGCCAAAGGCTGCGTCGGTGTAGCCGATCCGCTGGATCGTCTCGCGCGCGATCTCCTGGATGTCCACATAGGTGGAGGTGGTGATCTCGCCGGAGACCACGACCAGTCCGGTGTTCACCAGCGTCTCGCAGGCGACCCGTCCGTCCGGGTCGTCACGCAACACCGCGTCCAGGACGCCGTCTGAGATCTGGTCGGCAACCTTGTCAGGGTGTCCCTCGGTGACAGACTCCGAGGTGAAGAGGAATTCGTTATCAGCCATTGCGGGAAGCGTACCGGCCACGGCGCTCGTTGCGTTCCACAAAGTCGATCATGAGCGGGATTCCCTCCATCCTGTAGCGCTCGCGCATCCGGTTCTCCAGGTAGTAGGCGTAGTCCCTGGTGACCAGCGCATGCGAGTTGACCTGGATGGAGAAACGTGGTGGCCGCTCACCCGTCTGCGTCATGTAGATCAGCTTCAGGCGCTGGTTGCCGTGGCGGCGGTTGTTGCTCGACGGTGGCTGGCGCTGTGCGACTACATCAGCAATGAAGCGGTTGAGCTGTGGCGTGGGGATCCGCCCGCGGCTGCGGTCGGCCAGACCCACGGCCTCGACCAGGATGCGCTCGATGTTGCGCCCCGTCTTGGCGCTGGCCGTCAGCACGCGCGGGCGCAGGCGCAGCTTGCGGTTTACGCGGATCCGTTCACCGTCCAGCTCATCGGGTCCCACGGCGCCGGTTCCGTCCGCCTGCAGATCCCACTTGTTGAGCACCAGCGCGGTGGCGCAGCCAGACTTCATGGCGAGCTCCGCGATCCGGAAGTCCTGGGCGGTGACGCCGTCCGTCGCATCACAGATGACGAGCGCCACGTCCGCACGTTCCGCCGCGCGCTGAGAGCGCAGCGCTGTGTAGTACTCAAGCGACTCTCCCACCTTCGCCTGCCGTCGCATACCCGCGGTATCCACCAGCACGATCGGGCGCCCCTCGAACGTCATGGGCAGATCAATCGCGTCACGTGTGGTTCCCGCCAGGTCAGAGACGATCACGCGGTCTGATCCGAGGAAGCGGTTGACGAGTGAGGACTTGCCGACGTTCGGTCGGCCGATCAGGGCAAGTCGGATCGGATCCTCCGGCGCCGGCTCACGATCCTGCTCGGGGCCGACCTCGACGATGCGGTCCAGAAGGTCACCCGTCCCCAGACCCTGTGCCGCGGACACGGCGATGGGCTCACCCAGCCCAAGCTGGTGGAACTCATGCGCGAGCGGGAGGTCGCGTACCGAGTCGATCTTGTTGGCCGCGACCAGCACCGGGATCGTGACTCTGCGCAGCAGATCTGCCATATCCAGATCACCTGGCCGCACCCCTGCCCTGGCATCCACCACCAGCACCGCCACGTCCGCCTCCGTCAGAGCCTCACGCGACTGCTGTTGGATCTGACGCGCAAGGTCGTCCTGCTCCTCCAGGTCCACCCCGCCGGTGTCGATCAGGGTGAGCGGGCGCCCGTTCCACTCGGTGTCAAGCTCCTTGCGGTCCCGCGTGACGCCGGAGAGCTCGTGTACGACCGCCTCACGCGACTCGGTCAACCTGTTGACCAGCGAGGACTTGCCGACGTTGGGATATCCGACTATCGCGACTTTCATGGAGCCACGAGCCTAGCGTGTGGCCTCCGCAAGCCCATGAGCGGCCGGCCAGTGGTTCGTGCTCAGTACTCGCCCTTGATCACAAAGAACGAGCCGCGAATGGTGCCGGCGAGCTTGGAACGCTGCCTGGCGAACTTGAAGCTGGAGGCCAGTTCCTCGGGGATCTCCATCCCATCCGCCAGCTTGAAGCCGACAGCCCGTTTACCGCCGTCGTCCAGGGTGTACATGACGTTGATTGAGAGGCCGCTCTCATAAAAGACGTAGGCCATCCGGATGTTCGCAACCTGGAAGGCAGTCGCCTCCAGCGGTGGTGAGGTGATGACCAGGTCACGTTCCTGCTTGAGGATTCCGTGTACCCAGTCGATCGTCGCCTGAGCCTCGCCGGCCGGCTCGACCGTGAACACATGGTCGTACTTGTTCTTGAAGTAGCGGGCCTCATTGGCACGCAGGCCGGCGAGCGCTTCGGCAACGGGCGAGGACTCGAGCCCAACTGTTGAGACGGTGTTGAAGTCGACGGCATAGGACATGTGGTGATTCTCCTCGGATCGGCGTTGGCCGGCTTCCGCAGTTTCAGCCGCCAGCGGCTGAGCCGGCGACGCGGCGCGCCTGAGCGCTGATCTGCGCCACCACCTGCTCCAGCGCAAGACCGGTGGTGTCCAGCACAACCGCGTCTGCCGCCGGGCGCAGCGGCGAGTCGGCGCGGGCGCTGTCGCGCTCGTCCCGTACCGCCTGCTCCGCCAGCACCGTCTCCGGATCGGCGCCCAACTGCGCGGCGCGCCGGCGCGCGCGCTCAGCTGGATCGGCGGTCAGAAAGATCTTGAGCGCCGCGTCGGGCGCGACAACGGTGCCGACGTCGCGCCCCTCCGCGACCCAATCACCGTCGCGTAGAAGTCGCTGCTGCTGCCGGACCAGAGCCCGCCTGACAGCCGGATCGGCGGCAACCTTTGATGCCTGCTCGGAGACCTCAGGAGCGCGGATCGCATCAGTCACGTCGGTCCCGTCAAGCACAACCCGCTCAGCCAGAGCGATCTGGAGCTGTTCTGCCAACTCCGCGACCGGCGCCGGTGAGGTGAGGCTGGCCAGCGCCACACATCGGTACATCGCTCCGGTGTCAAGGTAGGTGTATCCCAGGGCGGTGGCCACCGCCCTGGCCACGGTCGACTTGCCGGCCCCCGCCGGGCCGTCGATCGCGATCACCATCAGCTCGCCGCCTCCAGCGACTCAACTCGCGCGCCGGTCACCGGCCAGACGTCAAAGAAGTCGGGGAAGGTCTTGGCCACGACCGTCGGCTCCTCAAGCACCACCGGGACGCGCGTGCCGATCACCGAAAACGCCATCGCGATGCGATGGTCCTCAAAGGTGGGAAGACGCACGTCCGTCAGCGGCACACCGGGATGTACGCGCAGGAAGTCAGACCCCTCCTCCACCTCGATGCCAAGGCGACGGAGGTTCTCGGCGCAGGCCGCGATCCGGTCGGACTCCTTCACGCGTGCGTGGCCGATGCCCTCGATCGTGGTCGGCCCGTCGGCAAACACAGCCGCGCAGGCGAGCGTCATGAACACGTCCGAACTGTTGCCCATGTTGACATGGACCCCTCTGAGTCGATTGGGGCCGCTCAGCTCGAGCGCGTCACCATCACGAACCTCGCACCCCATCTGCGCCAGGAAGTCCGCGAGCTCAATGTCGCCCTGCGCGGTGCCGCGTCGGTCCAGCCCCAACAACCTGACGGTAGTGCCGGTGACAGCGGCGGCGGCCAGGAAGTAGGAGGCGGTGGACGCGTCCGGCTCAACGTTGAAGCGGCTCCCCCGATAGTGCCCGCGCTGCACGTGCAGGCCGTCAGCGCGCACGGATACGTCAACTCCGAAAGCACGCATCGCATCGACCGTGAGCCTCAGATAGGGGGCCGACACAAGCGCCCCAAAGGCGAGCGTCGTCTCCTGCCTCGCAAGCGGTGCCGCCATCAGCAGACCGGATAGGAACTGGCTGGAGACCGATGCGTCAACCGCCACCGTGCCGCCCGCCAACCCCGACGCGACCAGCGTCAGCGGGAAAGCCTCACCATCGATCTTCGCCCCCTGCGAACGCAGCGCAGCCAGCACCGGTCCCAGCGGCCGACGGCGCAGTTGCGGATGCGCATCCACCGCGAAGTGTCCCTCCCCGGCGGCCAGCAGCGGCAGCAGGAAGCGTCCCACGGTGCCGGCCATCCCACAGTAGAGCTCAGCGTCGCCGCGGGGGGCTCCACCGATGCCGTGCACGACCCAGCGCTCAAGTCCGTCGACGTCCTGCAGCTCCTCCACGTGGGCCCCGAGTGCTCGCAGCGCCGTTGCCATCACCTCCGTGTCATCGGAGCGCAGCGGCCGCACGAGCGTCGACTCACCCACGGCCGCGCCGGCCAACAGCAGCGCGCGGTTGGTGATGCTCTTGGAGCCTGGCACTCGCACCTGCCAGTGGGCGGGCGGCTTGCCGGGGCTCACACGCGCGAGCCGGCTCATCGGCCGAGCCTCGCGCGGTCGGCCGCCGCCCGTTCGCACCACTGGCGCACCGCCTCAGAGTCACCTGAGTGCAGAAATCCGCTGAACTCCTCAAGCAGCTGGACGGCGTCGTCAATGGCCGCCGCCACCTCAGCGCGGTTATCGACAAAGATCGAACTCCACATCGCTGGATTCGAGCCCGCGACTCGAGTCGCGTCGCGGAAGCTGGGTCCCGAACTGCCATCGACCCCTGCGCGCAGAGCGTGCGCCACCAGCACATTTGCAAACACATGCGGCAGATGAGAGACGGTCGCCATCAGCCGATCGTGCAGCTCAGCGTCCAACTCGACAGGCTCGGCACCAAGGGCGGTGAGCAGATCGCGCACGCGCTGAGCACACCAGGCGGCGGTCTGCTCGGACGGGCACAGGTACCAGGTGCTGCCGGCGAACAGGTCGGCGCGTGCGTTTCTGACGCCGCTGCTCTCGGCACCGGCCAGCGGGTGGCCACCGATGAATCTGGGATCGCCGATCGAGTCGACGATGGTCTGCTTGGTGGAGCCGACGTCTGTGACCACGCAATCCTGCGGTGCGGCCGCCAGTACCTCCCTGACAAGCCGCGGCACGCTGTCCACCGGAGCCGCGACGAAGACCGCCTGCGCGGTGGCGACGGCGCCGGCAAGCGAGCCGGCGCCGGAGGAGATCGCACCGCGGTCGAGCGCCGTCCGGACCGCCACCGGATCGGAGTCCCAGCCGCCCACCTCAGCCTGCAGCCGCTCCCGCGCTCCCAGCGCGATCGAGCCCCCGATCAGACCCAGACCGACGATCGCTACGCGCACCGGAGCCTAACTGTGGTGTGCGCGACGCCGGCGAACCGCCGCCGCCAGTTCCTCGAGGACCTCAACCGTCGCATCCCAACCCATGCAGCCATCGGTGATCGACTGGCCGTAGGTCAGCGACTCCAGCGGTCCGGGCGATTGGTTGCCCGCCACCAGGAAGGACTCGATCATCACGCCGGTGATCGTGCGGTCGCCTGCTGCCACCTGCTCACCAACGACACGCGCGACCTCAGGCTGACGTTCCGGGCGCTTACCGCTGTTGTCGTGGGAGAGGTCGATCACAACCCGCTCGGGCAGATTCGACTCACGCAGCAGCGCATTGGCGCGAGCCACTGACTCAGCGTCATAGTTCGTGCCGGACTTACCGCCGCGCAGGATGATGTGGCAGTCGTGGTTGCCGCGCGTGTGCAGGATCGCCGAGCGGCCGTCCGCGTCGATGCCGGCAAATGCGTGCCGTGCCGCGGCGGCGCGGACGGCGTCGACCGCCACCTGCAGGTTGCCGTCGGTGCGGTTCTTGTAGCCGACTGGCATCGACAGGCCCGAGCCGAGCTGGCGGTGGATCTGGCTCTCCGTGGTACGGGCACCGATCGCGCCCCAGGAGACGAGGTCGGATATGTACTGCGGGGTGATGGGATCAAGGAACTCGCAGCCCACCGGCACGCCGAGTCCAAGCACCTCCAGCAGGAAGCGGCGCGCCATCCGCAGGCCGGTGTTCACGTCGCCGGAGCCGTCAAGGTGCGGATCGTTGATCAGCCCCTTCCAGCCGATCGTCGTGCGCGGCTTCTCAAAGTAGACGCGCATCATCACGAGCAGATCCTGCCCAAGGCGCTTGGCCTCAACGCTGAGCCGCTCCGCGTACTCCCGCGCGGCGTTCACGTCGTGGACGCTGCAGGGACCCACCACGACCAGGAGGCGGTCATCTTCGCGGTCAAGGACAGCGTGAGCTTCAGCGCGGCCTCGCAGGAGCACGTCAACGCGCTCGCCGGTGAGCGGCAGCTCATCGAACAGCTCCTGTGGCGTGATCAGCGGAACAAGTCGCTCGATCCGCTGATCGCGGACGGCATCACCCTGGTTTGCACGGACCACGGTCATCACGCTCGGCACTTCCTCTGGCGGTTCATCGTTGAAATCCTCATCGGCTACATGGACTGTACGGAAACAGCCGCGAGGGGTTACGCCACGCGGCATGGCGTGCTCACCTCCGGCGCTCGGCTCCGCTTCAAACGCCCGCACGCCTGACGGACGAAAAGGGATGTGCCAGCCGAGCGCCTAGCTAAATCGCCAGGCGTAGTAGCGCGCGTAGAAGGACCAGCCGATGGTGTTGGGGCGAGATCCGTTCATACGCGTCTGACGTGGAAGGCTACCACCAGTGATGAGCAGCCGCAGAACGAAAGCCCGGAGCGCGTCGCCGGTCCGGGCCTCCAACCGGCGGCCCGGACCACAGAGGCGAGCGTCGGTGGCGAACGCGCCAGACGCTTTCAGATCCTGGCGTGCAGCGTTGAGCTGTTGCCGCCGGCCGCCCGCGCAACCACCGTCACCGACAACTTCGCATGCCGGCTCGACGCCAGCGCATGCCGACCATTGCCCGACAGCCTGACCTTCACCTGCCCGGTGTGCCCCGCCCGGACCGAGTAATGCGCGGACGCGATCACAACCATCCGCCTACGACGCACCCGCCTGCCGTGAAGCTTGACCACCACGAACTCAGCCGTCCGCAACTTCACGGTCCCATGACAGGGCCTCACCGAACAGCGCAACCCAACATCCAGGCGCCCACCGCGCACCAGCTTTGCCCCCAACACCCGCACGTGCGGCCTCACCACGTGCTCCGGCGAGACCGAGGTCATAGTCGTGGTCGTTGGTGTCGGCACCGCCGGAACCGTGATCGACAGAGACCGCGTCGCCGTCTGCACCGGCACCCCCGTACCCGTCACCTGCACCGTGAAGGACCCCGACGCAGCAGCCGTGGGCGTGCCCGAGATCACACCCGTCTGCGTATCCAAACTCAAACCCGCCGGCAGCTTGCCCGACACCACAGACCACGAATACGAGCCCCAGGCACCCGACGCCACCAACGATGCCGAATACGAGGAACCAACCACACCACCGCCCAAACTTGTCGTCGTCACCGCCAGCGGCGCCTGAATGTCGAGCACGTAAGGACCGTAACTGCCATTGCTGTTCTGGTATTGACCAACCGCCACGCACGAACCCGCCGTCCCGCACCCGACACCCTCAAGCGAGGGCTGTGCCCCAGCCGCCAGGGAGTCAGCCGGCACCGGGGCCAGTAGCCCTGTGCCCGGGGTGCCGCCGCTGACCGGCACCAGCAGCGAGTCAGAGTTGAACGCTGTGCCCACGGAGAGGCAGAACCCGGCATCCGGGCAGGCAACGCTCGCGAGGAGGCTGCGTGGTGCGGAGGTCGGGTTTGCGGGCAGCGTCACGCCGGCGAGAACCGGCGTTGCAGCGGGCGCCACCGTGGCCACGGCCGCCAACGGCAGGTTCGCGTTGTTGGTGTACTGCCCCACCGCCTGGCAGGAGCTCGTGTCGCAGGCAACGTCGTGGAAGGAGCTCCAGCGCGATCCTCCCGAGGGCAGGGCGATCTCAGTCGCCGGCGCAGGCTGCCCACCGGTGATCTGGACGACGATCGGCCAGATCACGTTGACACCGGTCGCCCCCGAGTAGGCCTCGCCGGCCGCCACGCACGGGCCGTCCGGCCGGCAGCCGACGGCGTCGAGTGTCGCCGCGCCGACATTGGTCGGCAACTTGACCTCAAGACCAGAGCCGACCGTGGCACCCGCGATGGGCACCACCAACGCCTGATAGTCGACGCCGCTGCTGTCAAGGTAAGACCCGACGGCCACACATGACGCGGCGGCTGAGCAGGCCACCTTCGTCAGGCTCGCGTCCTGGGTGTTTCCCCCTGAAGCAGGGAACGCGTTTGCGGGCTGTGTGGCACCGACACCCTGCCCGGCCACGCCGTTGATGATCGGTACCACCAACGGCTGGTTGCCTTCGGTGTTTGAGTAATAGCCGGCGGCGACGCAGTATCCCGCCACCGGACAGCTCACGCTGTACAGCTGCGAGCTCTGTGCACCCTGCGGCAGCTTCACCTCCTGACCTTGGCCCGGCACGCCATTCTGGATCGGCACGACCAGCGCGTGCACGGTCTTGGAGGCGTCCGTGTAGTGGCCCACGGCTACGCAGGCGCCGCCCGCCGTGCAACTGGCCTGCGTCAGGTCGACAGACCGCATGCTTGGCGCCGCGTCCTTGGGCAACGCGACGTTTGCAGCGGACCCTGGCAGGCCGTCTGTGATCGGCACGACCACGCCCTGCTCGGTCGTGGTCTGGTCAAAGTAGTGGCCGACGGATACGCAGTTGCCGGCTGACCAGCAGCTGGGCGCAGACAGCGCGAAGAATCTGGTTGAGTTCGCGCCCGCCGGCAGCCTTGCCGCCACCGCGCCTGTCACGAACTGCGGTGGCGCCTGGGCGCCTGCCCGCGGGGCACCCAATGTCATGCTGAGCGACAGAACCGCAAGCGCCAGGATCGCGCTCCGCGGCCTCCCCTGTCCGCCCAACCATCGATTGAGTTTCAAACCGATCACAGATGCTCCTTCCGGGGCCGTTTCACACAGAACGACCGTGAGCATGCAGCTAAGACCCCACCCCGCACATCGGGCAACCGCCCATCGTTAGCAGCCCTGAGCGCGTCTTAGGCTCCGGGCCGACGCCTTAGCGATGTCCCGCATCCGGCGATCCACCGGCAACTCAGGTTGCGCTGAGAGACGGTCCCTCAGCGGTCGCCGAGCGCTGACAGGAAACGGCTGTTCTCCGCCTCCGTGCCGAGCGTGACCCTGATAAAACCGGGGCCGCCCAGCGCACTTCCGGCCCTGACGAGCACTCCGCGATCCTTCAGGGCGGCCACCACGGGCCCGTCCTGGTCGTCGTCCGCGACCCGTACCCAGAGGAAGTTCGCGTCACTCTGCGCCACCCAATAGCCCCGAGCCCGGAGTTCCTCGGTCACGCCGGTACGGGCAGCAACCGTCGCCACCACGCGGCGCTCGACCTCATCCTGGTACTTCACCGCCTCCACCGCCGCGGCCTGCGCTGCGCCGGTCAGATAGAACGGCTGGCGCACCTGGTCCACGGCCACGCGGAACGACTCGCTGCCGCACAGCCCGTACCCGACCCGCAGACCAGCAAGTCCGTACACCTTGGAGAACGTGCGCAGAATCACGAGGTTCGGGAAGCGCGCGAGCAGCGGCAGCGATGCCAGCGGATCCCCGACCGTAAGCGAGAACTCAACGTAGGCCTCGTCCAGGATCACGCACACGTGCGGAGGCACCCGCTCGAGGAAGGCTTCGATCTGCTCCAGCGGGAGCGCCGTGCCAGTCGGATTGTTGGGGTTGCAGACCAACACAAGCCGGGTGGCGACCGTGATCTCAGCGAGCATCGCCTCCAGGTCAAGGCTCGCATCGGCCCTCAGCGGCACCTCGATCGCGCGGGCACCACTGGCGGCCGCCAGGTGCGGATAGATGCTGAACGAGGGCCAGGCATAGACCAACTCGGCACCTGGCTCGAGCAGCGCCTCGCCGGCGGAGAGCAGCAAATCGCAGGAGCCGGAACCGAGCGCGATCCTCTCCCACGGGATGCCGTAGCGCTCGGACAGCGCCCGACGCAGCTGCATGTAGGAGGGGTCGGGGTAGCGGTTGGCACCGAGTACAGCGTGTCGGGCCGCCTCCACCACGGGTTCCAGCGGGCCGAACACAGCCTCATTGGAGGCCAGCATCGCGACATCTGCACCCAGGTCATACCCGGCGGCCACAGGGTAGACGGGGATCCGACGGGTCTTCTCGGCGAACTCCAGGGACATCAGAGCGAGGCTACCGCTACTGGGCAGAATCGAGGTCGGAGCGGAGCGCTCGGGCCTCTCTCAGGTAGACGTGGCGCGGGACATGGGACTCCTCCGCGTAGTAGTGCAGGAGCGTCCTGACCACGCGCGGCAGCGACCCGGGCACCGGGACCTCCCTGGTGCAGAGCAGTGGCACGCGACTCAGCCCGAGCTGCCGAGCAGCCACCGCGGGGAACTCGGCATCAAGGTCGTCCGTCAGCGTGAAGATGCAGCTGACCATGGTCTCCGGACTCAGCTCATTCCGTGCGATCAACTCGCGCATCAGCTCATCGGTCGCGGCTAGTATCGACTCCGCGTCGTTGCGCTCCACGCTATTGGCGCCCCTGAGCGCAAACAACCGCTGCATAGGGGCCGCATTCTGCCAGAGCCGGGTTCCCGCCGCTTTGTTGGGAACCTTTATCTAAACCTGACATCGTGCCGCGCGTGCCAATCCTCCTGCTCACCGCAATCGGTGCCCTTCTGCGCTTCTACGCGATCGGTCGGCAGGGCTTCTGGTACGACGAGTCCTACACCGTATACCTGGTTCATCACTCGCCGGGAACCATGCTGGGCCTGATCCCGTCGACCGAGTCAACGCCCCCGCTCTACTACTGCGTTGCGTGGGTCTGGGCACGCATCTTCGGCTTCGGTCCGGCCGGCCTGAAGTCGCTCTCCGCGCTCTGCGGAACCCTGACGATCCCCGTCGCTTACGCCACCGCCCGCAAAATGCTTGGCAACCGACGTTCAGCGCTGATCGTAGGTGCGCTGACCGCCTTCAACCCCCTCCTGATCTGGTACTCCCAGGAGGCGCGAGCCTATGAGATGCTGGTGCTGTTTTCCGCGCTCACGCTGCTGATGTTCGCCTACGCGCGGGAGCGCCCACGACCGCCGGCGGTGGCGCTGTGGGGACTGGCCTGCGCGCTGGCGTTGCTTACGCACTACTACGCCGCGATCGTGATCGTGCCCGAGGCTGCGTGGCTGCTCTACGAGCACCGCCACAGTCGCGCGGTGCGGTTGGCACTCGGAGGACTCGTCCTGGTGACGCTTGCGCTCGCTCCCCTTGCACTCAAGCAGAGCGGGAACGTCAGCAACCATTGGATCGCCCACGCGTCGTATCTGAGGCGGCTCCGACAGATCCCGGCGCTGTTCCTGATCGGGCCCGAGACGCATCTGCGGACGGTGCTCAAGTTCCTGGCGTTTGCGATGGTCGCGGTCGCCGTTGGTCTGCTGATCTGGCGCACTCGCAGACGCGAACGCCAGGGGGCACTGCTGCCCGGCGGCCTGGCACTGGCGGGCTTTCTGATCGCGGCAATCCCGGGCTACAGCACGTTCCTGGGCCGCAACGTACTCCCGCTGTGGCTGCCCGCCGCGCTGCTCCTCGCCGGCGGTCTTGGTGCGGCGCGAGCACGGCTGGCCGGTATCGGCGCTACCGCGACACTCTGCGCAATCGGCGTCGTCGGCGTGGTCAGCGTCGACACGACACACGCGTTCCAGCGCCCGAACTGGCAACTCGTGGCCGATACGATCGGCCGCTGGCCGCCGCGCCACACCGCAGGCGCGGACGCGCGCATCGTCGTGGTTCAGGACAACCCGGGGGGCATGCCGCTAAGTCTGTATCTGGCTAATCTGCGCTACCTGAAGGCGTCCTCAGTGGCGCGGGTTTCGGAGATCGACATCATCGCCGCGCTGCCGCACAAGGGCCTCGGGGGCTTCTGCTGGTGGGGCTCAGAGTGCAACCTCGTACCCTCGCGCCTTGACCGCAACTACCACATTCCCGGCTTCCAGATAACGCTGCGAACGCGCGTACGAGACTTTGGGATACTGATTCTGCGCGCCCGGCACCCGACCACGGTCACTACGGCCGCCCTTCCGGCTGCCGTGGCCGACGAACGCCTCCGGCGCAGACGGCCAAACCACGACCCGGCACACGACGGCCAGTTTGTGCAGCAGTTCCCGGCCTGAGTCTGTCACGCTGAGCGCGTGCTAGGCGAGGTCACCGTCCGCAGCGCAACCGCTTCCCGAGCGTCGCGCGCCTCCGCAGCCGTTGCGGCGGGACGGGCCCTGATCTTGTTGACGATCGTGGCCGCCGGGCTGCGCCTCTACGGCATCGGTCATCAGGGGCTCTGGTTCGACGAGGCGTACACGGTGATGCTCGTCAAGCTTCCGTTTGCGCGCATGCTCAGCACAATCGCGCATACCGAGTCGACACCCTACCTCTACTACATCCTCGCCTGGACCTGGACACACATCCTCGGGCGGGGCGCCACTGAACTGCGCGCGCTCTCAGCACTGTTCGGCATCGCCGCGGTGCCGATCATGTACCTGGCTTGTCTGCGGCTCACCGAGCGTCGAGCTGCCGCGCTCACCGTGGCGGCATTGGCCGCGTTCAACCCGCTGCTGATCTGGTACTCCCAGGAGGCTCGTGCGTACGAGCTGCTGGTGCTCCTGAGCGCCGCCAGCCTGCTGGCCTTTGCCCATGCTCGCACGCAACCTACGGCGCGCTCCCTGACCGCCTGGGGAGCGACATCCGCCCTGGCCATGGCGAGCCACTACGACGCGGCACTGCTAGTCATCCCGGAGGCCGCCTGGCTGCTGGCCGCCCACCGTCGGCGTCGTGGTCCGTGGCTCGCAAGCGGCTTTGTCGCAGCCTGCGGCGCCGGGCTGTTGCCGCTGCTGATCGCACAGAGCAACCGCAACAACGCGGCCTGGATCAACAAGGCTCCGCTCAACGACCGCCTTGGTCAGATCCTCCCCCAGTTCGTGTTGGGCACCGGCTCGCACGCCTACACAGCCCTCATGTGGATCGGGTTCGGGTCTGCGGCCGCCGCGCTCGTGCTGCTGGCCCGCTTTGCCAGCAGCACGGAACGGAGCCGTGCAGCAGTCGCCGGCGCGCTGGGCCTGGGAGGTTTTGCCCTGGTGATGTTCCTTGCAGCGGTCGCCACCGACACGGTGCTGACCAGAAACCTGCTGGCGCTCTGGTTGCCGGTGGCAATCGTGATCGCGGCTGGGCTTTCAACGCCCAGGGCGAGAGGGCTCGGGCTCGGCCTGACAACGGCGCTGTGCACGATCGGGCTGACGGCGACCCTCAGCGTCGCAACCGACAGGAGCCTGCAGAGACCCGATTGGGCGGCCGTCGCGCGGGCGCTCGGTTCCTGGCCGAGCGCGGCCGGGAACCGAGCGGACAATCGCCTGCTCGTGTTCCAGCGCAACCTCTGGCTTGAATCGCTCACCCAGGTCTACATGCCGCGCACCCACAAACTCGGCGACCGCCGAGCCCGCCGCATCACGGAGATCGACATCGTCGCCAACTCCTCGCCACGCGGCGCCAACCAGCACTGGCTGTGCTGGTGGGGCGCCGGCTGCAATCTCTACCCATCGCGACTGCAGAGCCGTTATGCGCTTGCAGGGTTCCGGGTTGCTTCACGCACCGAGGTCAGGCAGTTCACAATCGTGCGCCTCATCTCCTCGGAGCCGCGTAACGTGCCGCGCGCGGAACTTCACCGCGGTATCACATCCGCGCACTTCTTCGGTCTGCTGATCCAGCGGCCCGGAGCAGGCTGACCTCCTCAGCGCTCAGCCGCCGGTGCGCCCCCGGCGGCAGCTCACCCAACCGCAGCGGCCCAAAGCGGATGCGCTGGAGCGACAGCACTCGGTGTCCCACGTGCTCGCACATGCGCTTGACCTGACGCTTGCGCCCCTCGTGGATCGTGATCTCCAGTGTGTCCGTTCCCACCCTGCGTACGCGCGCCGGAGCAGTCATACCGTCCTCCAACTGGACACCGGTCCGCAGCGACCGCAGCGCCGCCTCGCCCACCGGGCCCCCCGAGACAACGGCCCGGTAGGTCTTGTCCACCTCGAAACTCGGGTGCGTCAGCCGGTGAGCAAGCTCCCCGTCATTGGTCAGCAGGATCAACCCAGTGGTGTCGGCATCAAGCCGACCCACCGGGTACAGACGCTGAGGTACTTCAACCAGCGCGACCACCGTGGGCCTCCCCTGGGGATCGCTCGCTGTGGAGACAACACCGGCGGGTTTGTGCACCGCATAGACGACCAGCTCCGGCGCCTTCACTCCCACAGGCCGGCCGTCCAGCGCAACGCCGCTGCTCGAATCGACGTCGCGCGCCGGATCGACCACCGTCTGACCCGCGACGGTCACCCGACCGGCGCGGATGATCTCCTCAGCCGCGCGGCGCGAGGCGATGCCTGAGTTTGCGAGGAACTTTGCCAGCCGCATTGGCGTGTCACCATAGGGCTTCCATGGATCTGGACCTTCTCTCACAGACACTCACCGATATGGGACAGCCGGCCTACCGGGCACGCCAGGTCTGGGACTGGACTGCCAAAGGTGTTGCCTCCTACGAGCAGATGACGAACCTCCCGCACCAGTTGCGCGAGACGCTGAGCGAGCAGGTGCCATTCTCGACGTTGACCGTTGAGAATGAGGCGCGCGCCAGCGACGGCACGATCAAGCTGCTCATGCGCACAGCTGATGGGCGACCGCTCGAGGCGGTGCTGATGCGTTATCGGGACGGACGCCGCTCCCTGTGCCTCTCATCGCAGTCAGGCTGCCCGCTCACATGCGCCTTCTGCGCCACCGGCCAGATGCGGTTCGGGCGCAACCTGACCGCCTCGGAGATCCTGGATCAGGCCCTTCACTTCCGGCGCATCACGGAGGTCGATCACTGCGTGTTCATGGGCATGGGCGAGCCGCTCATGAACCTCGACAATGTGCTTGCGGCCAGCCGGCGTCTGCCGGACATCGGCATCACCCATCGCCGCACCGCCGTCTCGACCGTCGGCTGGATCCCGGGTATCGACCGGCTGACGGAAGACCCGATGCCGTTGCGCCTGGCGCTCTCATTGCACGCCGCAGACCCGGCTCTGCGGTCGCAGCTGATGCCGGTCAATGACCGCTATCCACTAGCTGACGTGCTGGCGGCCTGCGAGCGCTTCTACGCCCGCAAGCGCCGCATGATCTTTGTGGAGTACGTGATGCTCGATGGGATCAACGACTCTGTGGGACAGGCTCGTGAACTGGCGCAGATCCTTGATCCCCGGATCTACAAGGTCAACCTGATCCCCTACAACCCGACGGACGTCGGTATGCGGGGATCCACAAGCAGAGCGATTGAGGCATTTCGTGCAGAACTCGAGCGTCTTGGACTTGGAGCCACCGTCCGCCTGACGCGCGGGCGCGACATTGCCGCCGCCTGTGGCCAACTCGCCGCCGGGGCGTTGAGCGCGGACGCCGCCGTAGCCGTTGGCATCGGCTCCTGACTGACGAATCAGCGGTCGCAGGGCTGCGCGGGCTTATTCGGATCAGCTTCGAGGTTAGTTACGGATCTGCTGACGGAGGGGTCGGTGCAAGGCTCTGAGCATGTCCGGGGCCAACGTGCTCTCGAGCCAAGCGCGGGACCGCCATCCTGCTCTGGCGGCGGCCAGGAGCCTGTTGGCTCGGATCGCTGCCCGCCGGGCCCTACCTCTGTTCTCGATCGCCGTTGCAGCGCTCCTGATAGGGGCGCTGCTGCACGTGGCCGGAGCGAGCATCGCCGGCGACGACGTTTGGCGTGCTGCGGTCGCGATCCTTGCGCTTGAGTTGGCCGCCGAGATCCTCCGCGCGATCCTGGTAGAACACAGCCTGGGCGTCGACACGATCGCGCTGGTGGCGATGGTCGGAGCGCTCGCCCTGAACGAGGAGCTTGCGGGTGTCGTGATCGGCCTCATGTTCTCCGGTGGCGCGCTGCTGGAGGACGTGGCTTCCCGTCGCGCCCGGAGGGAGTTGACGGCGCTTGTGCAGCGCGCTCCCAAGGTCGCGCAGCTGAGAATCGACGGCGGTCTGGAGGAGGTGCCGGTCGAGCGGGTCCAGATCGGTGATGTCGTCCTGGTCCGCACCGGCGAGGTGATCCCGGTCGACGGCACCGTGTTGGCGTCAGAGGCCGTGGTTGATACGAGCACGCTCAGTGGCGAGCCGCTCCCGGAGACACTCACCCGCGGCATGTCCGTGCTCAGCGGCTCCGTGAACGCCGGTAGTCCGTTTGATGTCCGCGCCGATCACCCCGCCCAGGAGAGTGCCTATGCCGCTCTGGTCAGACTCGTCCAGCAGGCGCAGGCACAGCGGGCGCCGTTTGTGCGCATGGCGGATCGCTACGCCGGCTTCTTCCTGCCGGCCACGCTGGTGGTCGCGGCCGCCGCTTGGGTGATCAGCGGGGACGCTGTCCGTGCCTTGGCGGTGGTGGTGGTGGCCACACCCTGCCCGCTGATCCTGGCAGCGCCGATCGCGCTTGTCTCCGGGCTCTCTCGCGCCGCCCGGATGGGTGTGATCGTGAAGGGCGCCGCATCGGTTGAGACGCTCGGACAGGCGCGCACGGTGGTTTTCGACAAGACCGGCACCGTGACCGTCGGGGTGCCCGAGGTCAGAGAGATCCATCCGCGTGGAGGTATCGACGAGCGCGAACTTCTGCGCGTGGCGGCCTCGCTGGATCGGCTCTCAGCACATGTGCTGGGGACGGCACTTGTCGCTGCGGCCAAGGACGAGGAGATCAACCTGAGTGTCCCGGACGACGTCGTCGAGCAGCCGGGACAGGGGATCGCCGGTGTTGTGGACGGTCGCCGTGTGCTCGTCGGCAGCCGGGCCTTCATGGCCTCCGGTGGTGTGCCGGCCGAGGAGGTCGAGGCGTCACGACTCCTCTCCACCAGGGGCTCGGGTGAGGCTCACGTGCTGGTGGCCATCGACGGGCACCTGGCCGGGGTGATCGTGATGGCGGACGAGCTGCGTGGCGACGCAGGCGACCTGGTGAGACGGCTCCGTTCCCAGGGTGTCCGCCACATCGCGCTCCTTTCCGGAGACCGCCGCTCAGTCGCTGAACGCGTTGGCCGTGAGCTTGGGGTTGACCGCGTCTATGCCGAACAGGCTCCCGAGGACAAGCTCGAGGTCATCCGCACGCTCCGTGCGAATCCCGAGCTCCAGCCGGTGATCATGGTCGGTGACGGCATCAACGACGCCCCGGCGCTGGCGCTCGCCGACCTCGGGATCGCAATGGGCGCAGCCGGGGCGACCGTCTCCTCAGAGACAGCCGATGCAGTGATCATGGTCGACCGCGTGGATCGTGTCGCTGACGCTCTGCACGCTGGTCGCAGGGCGCTTTACATAGCTCGCCAGAGCGTTCTGACGGGCATGGGCCTCAGTCTGACCGCGATGGGAGTCGCCGCCGCCGGCTACCTGCCGCCAATTGCGGGAGCCGTCACCCAGGAGTGGATCGACCTGGCGGTCATCCTGAACGCCCTGCGCGCCCTGCGAGGCTGAGCTGTGGTTGCCGCCGATCGACCCGATCGCGGGCGGCAGCAGGTCGGCTCGGTGCTCGGCTGGGCGTGGTACTTCACGGCAGCCTGCAGCGGCCAAATGCGGATGGCAGCCGGCCCCTCGCCAGCCACGCTAGGTGCACCGTCGCGTCGTGTGCGCGACGCTCATATCGGAGGCAGGTGAGTCTGATGCAGTTGACTCTGTCGACATTCCCCTCGCCCTATCCGGTTCGGCTCGAGGGCCACCTGGAGCGACCATCCCGTGGCCTCTGGCTGATCAAATGGCTGCTCGTGATCCCGCACGCCGTGATCCTGATGTTCCTGTGGATGGGTTTTGCGATCAGCGCGCTAGCCGCGTTTGTGGTGATCCTCTTCACGGGACGCTATCCGCGCGCTCTGTTCGACTACAACGTCGGAGTGATGCGGTGGTCGTGGCGGGTGCGGTTCTACTCGTTTGCCGCCAACGGAACTGACCGGTATCCCCCGTTCTCCCTGGAGGACGTGCCCGACTATCCGGCACGTCTGGAGATCGACTACCCCGAGCACCAGCGTCGGGGCTGGTCACTCATCGGGTGGTGGCTCGCTGGGATACCCCAGTACATCGTCGCCGGCGTTTTCATCGGCGGTGGCGGCGTGGCTGGCTGGACCGCCTCGACTCGATCCTGGGGTGGAGCGACCTGGATGGGGCTGATCAGCCTACTCGTGTTCTTCGCGGTCCTTGTGCTGCTGGTTCGCGGACAGTACCCGCGATCGATCTTTGACTTCGTGCTGGGCCTGAACCGCTGGGTCATGCGCGTGATGGCCTATGCGGCTCTGATGACACCGGAGTACCCGCCGTTCAGGGTGGATGCCGGCGAGTCTGACCCGGCCGGCACACTGACGGTCGGCCGGACCGAGACTCAGCCGACGGTCAGCGCCGCCGAGCCCCGGCCGTGGGGCCCGGGACGGATAGTGGGACTGGCGCTTTCCAGCCTTGGCTGCCTGATCGCCGCCGGGCTGATCGCCGCTGGCGGCACCGGCATCGCGCTCGATCAGAGTGCGCGCAACCCCCAGGGCTACCTGATGACTCCCACCGGAACGTTCTCCACCGGCACCTATGCGCTTGTGTCGGCCAGCTACAGGGGCGGCGGCTCAGGCGACTGGTTCGTGATGAGAGAGATCCTCGGCAAGGTTCGCATCCAGGCGCAGAGCGCTCATCCGCTGTTCGTCGGGATCGCGTCAGAACGGGCGGTGAATGCCTATCTCGCGACCACCGCCTATGCGCACGGCAGTCGATTTGAGACGCCCAGCTCCGACTTCCGCGTGCATCAGGGAGGCGCACCGAGCGCACTCCCGGCATCCCAGACGTTCTGGGCAGCCAGCGCAACTGGGAGTGGCACGCAGACGCTGACGTGGACGCCCAGCCAGGGTAACTGGCGGATTGTCGTGATGAACGCGGATGCTGCTTCAGGCGTCAGCGCTGACGTCAGCGTCGGCGCAACGATTCCACACCTGCTGACGATCGCGGTGGCCGCCCTGGGAGGCGGCATCCTGCTGCTGATGGTCAGTGTCGGCGGCGTGGTCATGAGCGTACGTCGGGCGCGCTGAACGCGGGACTGAGGTTGGCGAGGATGAGCCCTGCGATCACCTCCGAGGCGACACCAGCAGCGACTGCTGAGGTCGCAATGGCTCAGGGTCTCAGCAGCTCGGAGGTGTCGCAGCGATTGGCATCGGCGGGCGCTGCCAGAGGCCGCCCGACCAGCCGCTCATACCTCAGCATCGTGCGCGCAAATGTGCTCACGGTGTTCAACCTCATCCTGGCGGGTTTTGGCGCGGTGACCTTGATCTTCGGTGATGTCAGGGATGCTCTGTTCCTGGGGATCATCGTGGCGAACTCCGGCATCGGGATCTTTCAGGAGGCACGCGCCAAGCGAGCACTCGACCGCCTCTCACTGCTGGTCGCGCCACGCGCGACGGTGCGCCGCGACGGTGAGCGCCGTGAGGTCGCGGTCGACCAGGTGGTGCTGGACGATCTCCTGCTGCTGGCACCTGGAGATCAGGTGGTGGCTGACGGGGCGGTGCTTCAGGCCAGCGATCTGAGACTCGACGAATCGATCCTGACGGGAGAATCGGAGCCGGCCGAACGCACGGTCGGTGAGCAGATCCACTCCGGGGCCTTTGTCGTTGATGGCACCGCTGTCGTCCGCGTGACTGCGGTTGGTGAACGCAGCTTCGCCGCCGCCATCACGGGTGAGGCTCGCTCGTTCCGCCACCCCCGCTCCCCGCTCGAGCACGCCGTCAACCGGCTCCTTTATCTGCTGGTGACACTCGTGTTTGCGCTGGGCATCCTGCTCGGCTACGCCCTCTACCACCGTCATGTGGCCACGCACACGGCGGTGGCGACCGCCACGGCCGGCGTGGTGACGCTCGTGCCAGAGGGTCTGATGGTGCTTGTCAGCCTCACCTATGCGGCGGCGGCGGTCCGTATGTCTCGTAGGGGCGTACTGGCACAGCAGCTGAATGCGATCGAGTCGCTGGCGTCCGTCGATACGCTCTGCATCGACAAGACCGGGACGCTGACCGAGGGCGCCCTGCGAGTGATCGAGATTGTCCCCGTCGCCGCCGACGATGAGCTCCCCGATGCGCTGCGGATACTCGCCGCGTGCTCATCAACGCAGAACCTCACCCTGCAGGCGATCGCCGCCGCATATCCGGGTGTCTCTCAGGTGCCTCTGGCTGAGGTGCCATTCGCCAGCCGACGCCGCTGGAGCGCGGTCCAGGTGAAGGAGGGAACCTTCTATCTGGGCGCACCGGGTCGCGTTCCGATCGGCATTCAAGGTCCGATCGTCGAGAGACGCCAGCAGGAGGGACGCCGCGTGCTGGCGGTGGCGAGAGGAACCGAGCCGCTCGCGGCCTCACCGCCGGAATTACCACCGGCGGAGCTTCAACCGCTCGGGCTGGTTGTGCTTGCCGAGCAGCTGCGGCCGAACGTCCGCGACACGATCGCGTTTCTGCGCGAGCAGAACGTCGAGATCAAGGTCCTCTCGGGCGACGCGCCGGCGACCGTGGCCGCAATCGCACGGGATGTGGGCATCCCTGTGGACCGCGTCTCCGATGGTGAGGCGATCCCTGAGGACCCCGGTGCACTGCATGAATTCGCCGCCCATGCCACCGTCGTGGGCCGCATCTCGCCTCAGGGCAAGCGCACGATCGTGCAGGCGCTCCAGGATCAGGGGCGCTACGTGGCGATGATCGGCGATGGTGTCAATGACGTGCCCGCGCTGAAGTCCGCGCGGCTTGCGATCGCCCAGGGCAGTGGCACTCAGATGGCTCGCAGCGTCTCCGACCTGGTTCTGATCTCAGGTGATTTCGCGACGATCCCCAAACTCGTCGCCGAGGGCAGGCGAGCGTTGCGCAACCTGCAGCGCGTGGCGAAGCTCTACGTGACCAAATCGGCCTTTGCAGCGTTCATGATCCTCACGATCGGGATCAGCTCCGACGCCTATCCGTTGCTGCCGCGCCACCTATCGCTGGCTGCCAGCCTCACGATCGGCATCCCGACCTTCTTCCTCGCGCTGGCTCCAAGCTCCGGTCCCTGGAGCCCGGTCGGCTTCGTGCAGGCGGTCGCAAGATTCGCGGTGCCCGCCGGTTTTGTCACGGGTACGGGAGTGGTCGCCTCCTACCTGTTCGCCCTGCACGACCTGAACCTCTCCGTTCCCGACTCACGCACGGTGGCGCTCACCACGCTCGTGGCCAACGGCCTCTACCTGGTGATGGCGCTCGAGGCCGGGGGATCTCGACGTCGCTCCACGCTGGTGGCGGGGATGTGCGCCGTGATGGCCGGGGTCTATGTGCTCGCCCTGCTGCTCCCCGTGACGCAGAGCTTCTTCGAGCTGACCGCACAGAATGCCGTGATGATCGTGACCTCCGTCGTTGCGGCCGGGATCTCAATCGGCGCGCTGGCGCTGTGTGGCTTCACGCTGAGCACGGGCAAAGCGCCCGCCACAGAGCAGCAGCTCAGCTGACGACGCGAGCCTCCCCCGCACGGAGCAGCCGCTCTCTCAGCTCCTCCTCGAGTTCGGGTGAGGGATCAAATGCGCTGATCGGCGGCAGCTCGTCACTGCTGCCGAGCCCGAACAGGCGCAGGAAGAGATCGGTGGTGCGGTAGAGAACAGCACCAAACTGGGAACGCCCCGACTCCTCCACCAGGCCACGCTCGAGCAGCGTCGCGGCCGCCGATTCGGCGTTGACGCCGCGGATCCGAGCGATCTCCGGCCTCGACACCGGCTGCAGGTAGGCGATGATCGCGAGCGTCTCCGCCTGAGCCGGCGTGAGCGCCGGCGTACGCGGTCGGGCAAAGAGGTTGCGCGCGGCCTCCTCGGCCTGAGGATTTGAGGACAGTGACCAACCGCCGCCCAGTTCGCGCAGCACGAGTCCCCGGTGCTGCTGCTCGTAGTAGTCGGCCAGTTCCGCGAGCGCGGCTCTGACCTCATCGATCTCAACCTCGGCAGCACCGGCCAGGGTGTCGGCGGTGAGGGGCTCAGGCGAGAGGAACAGCAGCGCCTCAATCGTCGCCGTCAGCGGCAGCGTCACGCCGCCCACCCGGCCTGTCGTTGATGCCCGCCGGCCAGGTTCACGGCGGCCACCTGGATCTCCCCGAACGGCTGCTCCTGTGACCAGGTCAGCTCGCCCTGCTTGTAGAGCTCCAGCAGCGAGAAGAGCGTGACCGCCACCGTGACACGATCAGCGTCACGCACGGCCTCATCGAAGTTGAACGACCCCCTGCGCAGCAGCTTGCGCAGATGCGCGAGCCGGTCCGCGACGGTCACCTTGGAGACCGGTATGTGGCGCACGTCAACCTCGGGCGGAAGCACCAGGAGCCGGCCAATTGCCTTCGCCAGCTGATTGGGGTCATACACCGCCGTGGCCTGTGGCATTGCCGCCCGGCGCAGGCTCGCGGGCAGTGGCGCGGAGCGGAAGCGGAAGCCGCTCTGGGCGCGCAACAGGTTCGACAGGTGCTCAGCCGCGCCGCGATAGCGGTGGGCGTCCAGCAGCCGGTCGAGCAGCTCAGCCGCCGCCTCGCCGGGATCCAGCTCAATCTCCTCCATCTCCTCTCCCGGCAGCATCAGCCGGGATTTGAGCTCGAGCAGTGAGGTGATCAGTACGAGGAATTCGGTCGCGGCCTCCAAGTCCAGCTCGCCACGCGACTCCAGGTGGTCGATGTAGGAGATCACAACGTCCGCGAGGTCGACCTCCAGCAGATCAACCTCCTCCCGCAGGATCAGCGTCAACAACAGGTCGAAGGGACCATTGAAGACCTCGAGGTCGAGCTCGAGGTCGACCAGGCGCAGGGGCCTCTTGCTGGCGGCGATGCTCACTGTCTGCGAGGTTACTCGGCGGGTCGGCGGCCTCCGGGGGTTGAACCGGCCATGTCAAGGCGTTCTTCCTGCCGAAAGTTCCATATACGGAACTTTCGGCAGGAAGAACGGTGAGTGAGACCCTCCGAGCCGTGGATGAGCGGGCGCAGGAGCGGGCCAGACGCGCAGGCGAACCCAGCAGGCGAACCCAGCAGGCGAACTCAGCAGGCGAACTCAGCAGGCGAACTCAGCGCCCGGCGCGGGCTGGCCCGACGCCCATCGCGCGGCGAACCCGCGTCATCGTCTGCGCGGCGACGCCGCGGGCCTTGTCAGCGCCCGTAGCTAGCACCTGCTCGAGTTCATCCTCGTCCGCGCGCAACTGGGTGTAGCGCTCGCGCACGGGCGCGAGGTAATCAACGACGGCCTCACCCACCGCGAGTTTGAAGTCGCCGTACCCGGCACCCGCAAACTCCTCCTCCAACCGGCCGACGGTAGTGCCACGGATAACAGCAAGGATCTCCAGGAGGTTGCTGATGCCCGCCTTGTCATCCGCGTGGCGGATCTCGCGACCCGAGTCGGTGACGGCCGACTTGAACTTCTTGATGATCGCCGCCGGCTCATCCGTGACGTAGACGGTGCCCTGCGGCGTGCCGCCGGTGGTTGACATCTTCTTCTCGGGGTTCTGCAGATCCATGATGCGGGCGCCGACCTCGGGGATGACGCCCTCCGGCACGACGAAGGTCTCACCGAAGCGCGAGTTGAAGCGCTGAGCTACGTCACGGGTGAGCTCGATGTGCTGGCGCTGGTCGTCGCCGACCGGGACCCGTTCCGTTCCGTAGAGCAGGATGTCGGCGGCCATCAGCACCGGGTAGCTGAAGATGCCGGCGGAGATGAACTCCTGCACGGCCGACTTGTCCTTGAACTGGGTCATGCGCGTCAGCTCGCCGTAGGCCGTTGAGCCCATCAGCAGCCACTGCAACTCCGCGTGCTCCAGCACATCGCTCTGGCGGAAGAAGATGCAGCGTTCCGGATCGAGTCCGGCGGCCAACAGCACAGCCGCCAGGTCGTACAGGTCGGAGCGCAGCCGCGCGGGGTCGTAGGCGACTGTGGTGGCGTGCAGGTCGACGATGCAGATGATCGCCTCACCGGCCTCCTGCAGCGCAACGTACTGGGTGATCGCGCCGATGTAGTTGCCGAGGTGTTTGCGCCCCGTGGGCTGGATTCCGGAGAAGATTCGCATCGGCACCGCAGGCTACCGCCCCGGCGAGTGGGAACGCTCCGCCATCAGCTGACCCTCCGGCCGACCTTCCGCGTAGTTACCCGTTCGCGCTCTGTGGCGGGCACCCGAGGCCAGAGTGCCCCGCCGGAGCGACGATTGGTGCATGAACCCGCGGATTGTGATCATCGGGGGCGGCACCGCCGGAACGATCACGGCCAACAGGCTCTCCCGCGTATACGGGGATGACGCGGCGATCACCGTGATCGACCGCGACGACCGGCACGTATACCAGCCGGGCCTGCTGTTTCTGCCGTTCGGACTGGTCGACCCCAATAGGCTCGTGCGCTCACGCCAAGCTCAGCTGCGAGCCGGGATCAACTTCAGGCTTGGCGAGGTCCAGCGGATCGACACCGAAGCTGAGCGCGTAATGCTCGCGGGTGGTGAGGAGATCCCCTATGACGTGCTGGTGATCGCCACCGGCGCGACGCTGCTGCCCGGGGAGACGCAGGGCCTCACCGGTCCTGGCTGGCAGGAGCGGGTATTCACCTTCTACACGCTGGAGGGCGCGACGGCGCTGCGTGACGCGCTGCGCGGCTTTGACGGCGGCCGGCTGGTGATCAACACGGTTGACATGCCGATCAAGTGCCCGGTCGCGCCGCTGGAGTTCTCGTTCCTGGCCGACTGGCACTTCCGTGAGCGCGGGATCCGCGACCGGGTTCAGATCGAGTACGTGACCTCCCTGGACGGGGCCTTCACCAAGGCGGTCTGCAACCGTGAGCTTTCCGGCCTGCTCGCCGGCAAAGACATCACGGTCACCACAGAGTTCAACACCGGCGAGGTGGACGGGACCGGCGGCCGCCTGGTCAGCTGGGATGACCGTGAGGTCAACTTCGACCTGCTCGTGACGATCCCCCTGCACGGCGGCGGCGAGGTGATCGGCAGCGTGCCCGGACTCGGTGACGAGATCGGTTTCGTGCGGGCGGATCGCTCGACCCTGCAATCAAGCCTCTCCCCCAACGTCTTTGCCATCGGCGACGCGGCCGACGTTCCGGCGTCAAAGGCAGGGTCGGTGGCCCACTTCGAGGGTGAGACGCTGGTCTCCAACATCCAGCGCTTCCTGCGCGGCGAGGAGCTTGAGGGCAGCTTCGACGGCCACACCAACTGCTTCATAGAGACCGGCTTTGGCCGCGCGCTGCTGATCGACTTCAACTACGAGACCGAACCGGTTCCGGGCCTGTTCCCGGAGCCGCATATAGGCCCGCTGCGGCTGCTGCGTGAATCGCGCCTGAACCACCTGGGCAAGCTCGCCTTTGAGTGGATCTACTGGAACCTGCTGCTACCGGGCCGCCCCCTGCCAGGGATCAGTGACCAGATGCAGCTGGCGGGCAAGCAGCTGAACCTGCTTTCCACGAAGTAAAGGAGCATTCCATGACAACCACCACGCCGTTGGGATCGCCGATCGAGCTGGATCCGGAGGGCTTCTTCCTGCGCCCCGAGCAGTGGGATGAGACGATGGCTGAGCCGATCGCCCGGGAGAACGGGATCGGGGCGCTCACCGAACGCCACTGGCAGGTGATCAATTTCATGCGCCACAGCTACCTGACAACCGGCAGCGCGCCCTCCATCCGGACGCTTGGTAAGGCGTCCGGTGTACCGGTCAAGGAGCTCTACCAGCTGTTCCCCAAGGGGCCGGCCAAGCTGGCCGCGAAGATCGCCGGCATCCCCAAACCGCGCGGTTGCATCTAGAAAGCGAGCACGTAATGAGCGACACGCTGCAACAGCCAGAGCTGGCAACAGACCCATCGCAGACGATCCAGAAGGTATCGATCATCATCTCCCGTGGCTCGCTGGAGGGCATCTACCCCGGGCTGATCATGGCCAACGGCGCCCGCATGGAGGGGATCGACGCCAACCTCTTCTTCACCTTCTTCGGCCTCGACGCAATCAACAGGGCCAAACACGAGCACGTGAAGGTCGCCACAGTCGGCAATCCGGGACTTCACCTGGCCACATGGGCCGGTGGCTTCCCCGGCGTGGCCGCAATGGTCACGCACCGCTTCGCGGGTGAGATGGAGAAGCTCGACATCCCACCGATCCCCGAGTTCATCGAGCTGATCGCTGATTCCGGGGCGGGCATGTACGCCTGCAAGGCGTCGGTGGACATGTTCCATCTGAGCAAGGACGACTTCATCCCGCAGGTGCAGGACATCATCACGGTCGGCGAGTTCTACGGGCTGGCCGGCGGCGGCCAGATCATCTTCACGTAGCGGCCGATTCAGGCCGAAGCAGGCAGATCGGCGGCGGCACGCTCGCGCCGCTGCCGGTCGACGGTCGACAACCTCCAGGCAACGATCACCCCGGCGATCGCTCCGCACAGGTGTCACTGCCAGGAGATCCCAGGGTGCGGGACGAGGCTGTACAGCAGCGCCGCCCCCCAGACGACACCGACGATCATGCCGATCGCAAGCTCCCAGATCTTGCGGTCGAAGAAACCGCGACTGAGCAGGTAGGTCGCATAACCGAAGACCACGCCGCTGGCGCCTATGGTGCTCGTCCCAGCCGGAGCGATCAGCCAGGTGCCAAGCCCACCGACCACGATGATGAAGCCCGTCACGAGCAGGAGCCGACCGGCCCCGTGAAGGGCGATCATCACGCCCAGAAAGACAAAGGGCACCGTGTTGTCGAGCAGATGCTGGAAGCTCGCGTGGATGAACGGCGCCGTCAGGATCCCCCAGAAGCGCGACACGTTGCGTGCGTAAATGCCGTCGGCGCTGAGACGGTTGGCATCAAGCGAGTTGATCGCCTCCACCAGCCACATCAGCAGCACGATCGCAGTGAGCAGCACAAGTCCCTCGCGCTGCTTCTGTGTGCGCGCCACGAGCCGCGAGCCGCGGCCCTCGACAGAACGCTCCGTCATATCTGAAGGATGGCAGCTCGCGCAACGGCCATGGCGACCGCGAGCCTTTCGCCCAGGGAGGGCAGGTGCACGAACTCATCGGGAGTGTGCGCACCTCCGCCGCGCGGTCCGAGCCCGTCAACGGTCAGGGGGATCATCGGCGCGAAGTGACTGGCGTCGCTGGCACCCCCCCTTGCACGTGGGACGATCGGCCGTCCGAGCAGGCCGGAGGCCGCCGCCAACAGCGGCGCGGCGGTTGCCTCCGAATCCATCGCCGGCCAGACCCGCTCTAGCACCGGATGCAGGGTCGCCCCACCGACCTCGTCGGGAAGCGCCGCCACCACGTGGGCGAACACATCCGTGTCGCTGGCACGCATGTCGATGACCAACTCCCCGGAGGGCGGCACCACGTTGATGGCGTCGCCGGACCTGACGATCGTCGGTACCACGGTCAGCTGCGCCCCACCGTGATCGTCAGCGACAGCCGCCGCCCGGATGGCAGCGTGCGCCAGGGCCAGCAGTGCGTTGCGGCCGTGATGGGGCGCGGAGCCAGAGTGCGACGCGCGCCCTGCAGCCGCGACTCTCAAGGTGCCGGCACCCTTGCGACGCACTATGACTCCATCCTCACCCTGCTCGTTGACCTCGCCCGCCTCAAAGCAGAGGCAGGCATCAAATCCAGCGAAGCGCGCCGTATGCGCAAACGGTGCCACCCGCCATTCCTCGTCGCAGACCAGCAGCACCGCCAGCTCTGCGTAATGCTCCCGTAACTCCTCGCAAGCACGCGCAACGGCAAGCAGGACGGCCACGCCTCCCTTCATGTCGGCGGTGCCAGAGCCGTACAGACGCTCTCCCTGCTCACGCGCAGGTCGGTGCTGGCTGTGTGCAACAACGGTGTCCAGGTGACCCAACAGCAGCAGGCGTCGTCGACCGTTTCCCTCCACCGTGGCCAGCATGTCCGCAGCACATGCGGTGGTGGAACACGGCAGCCGCTGGACGCGCCAGCCGGGCAGGTAGCCGGCGCACAGTCCCACGGCGCGCTCGGTGGCCTCAAGCTCACCAGACGGGGTGGAGATGTCCACGAGGCTGCGCGTCTGCGCGAGCACCTGCGGCACCAACTCGCGTGTCAACGCACTCAGGTCATGATCCATCAGCCGAAGCTAGCGCAGCGGCAAGCGGCGAGCTGTCCTGCTGAGTCTGAGCCCAGCGCTCACCACGCTCAAACCAACCCTCGTCATGCAGCTTGCGCAGCGCTCTGACCGCGCGCTCCGTGAAGTGCCTGCCGGCCATCTCAAGGCACTCCTGGTAGGCCTCACCCAGGCTCTTGGGGCGGCTGTAGCTGCGCCCCACCACCATGACGTCCCAGGCGTCGGCGAGCGCCAACAGGCCGGCTCCATCAGAGATCTCCTCCTCCGGCAGACCGCGGGGATATCCCCGACCATCGGGGCGCTCGTGGTGGGCCCGGATCCACGCGACCTGTTCGTCACTGAGAATGTTGCCGACGATCCGTGCAGACAGCTCAACGTGCGTGTTCATCTGCGCGCGCTCGGGCTCGGTCAGCTTGCCCGGCTTTGTCAGCAGCGCGTCGGGAACCCCCAGCTTGCCGACGTCATGCACCAGTGCGGCGTCACGGAGTCGTGCAACGCGATCCTCGCTCCAGCCGTCAGCCTGCGCGAGCAGACCGACGAAGTCAGCAACCCGCTGGGAATGCTCGGCAGTCACCGGATCGCGGGCGTCGATCGCGCGCGCCAGCGCTCGCAGACCCGCGAGCGCCTGCGAGCGCTCAAACCAGGCGTCACGGGCATCCACATCGAGCGCGGCGGCCACGTCCGTGTCATACAGGGTCACCTGGTTGCGACCATGCGCCTTGCTGGCGTAGAGCGCCACATCGGCACGGCGCACCAGCTCGGCCGGGTCGATCGTGCCGCTGGTGTCGCAGATGCCGACGGAGGTCGTGGGCATCTCTCCGGTCCCATCGCCCTGGCCGATCAGCTCGCGTGCGCGCTCCACCGCCCGCAGCGCGGCGTTGCGCTCGGTGTCGGGGAGGATCCACATGAACTCGTCGCCGCCCAACCGGCCCACGACGTCAGAGCCGCGCACCGCCTGGCGCATACAGTCTGCGACGAACCGCAGTGCAGCATCACCGGCGGCGTGTCCGTGGCGGTCGTTGATCTCCTTGAAGTTGTCAACGTCGAGCATGGCGACTGATAATGGCGTGCGCTTGCGCTCGGCGGCCATCAGCTCTGTAGCCAGACGCTGGTGGAGCGCCCGGTGATTCGGAAGCCCCGTGAGCTGATCGGTCAGCGCCGCCGCCTCGAGTCGAGCACGCTCCTCAACGGTCTGGATCACCCTGGCGAGCGTCTCCGCAAACAGTTCCACGCGCTGCTCATCCGCCTTGGTGAAGGCCTGCATATCCATGGATGCCACGGCGATGACTCCCCACGGCTGGGCCTCGATCATGATCGGAGCGATGATCGTTGAGCTGTGCCCCAGGACGCGCGCGCTGGACGACGGCGACAGGTTGTTGGTGCGAACCACTCGCCTTGCGGCGATCGCCGTGCTCACACCCCCATCCGGCAGATAGTTGACCGTCTCGCCGCTGCTGAACCAGCGGCTTGACTCGCCGACCCAGCTCCCGAGCACGGTCGCCTCCCGCTCGCCTGTCAAGCGCAGGACAGAAGCGGCGTCGGCTCCGACCAGAACGCCCAGGTCAGCGCTGACGAGCTGGAAGATGTGATCGGCCTGCTCTCCGCGGATCAGTGCTGTGACAGCTCGCTGCAGCGCGCCCTGCTCGGCCGCGAGCGTCTCCGCCCTGACACGCAGGCCCTCGACACGATGCTTGCCGGTGGCAACCGACGCCCCGAGCGCGACGTAGCCGGCTGCGGAAACGATCAGCTCTGCGAGGTAGCCGTTCCCAACCGCGTGCGGGTCGTAGGCCAGCGGCAGAGCCTGCGCGCACACGCAGGCCGCGAGATAGAAGACGGCCACCGGCCGCGAGTAGAAATAGCTTGAGTACAGCGCCTGCCAGAAGAGGTAGATCCACAGCATCGACCGCGAGCCGCCGGTGGCAGCCATCGCCACCACCACGGCCAGGATCGCCGATTGCGACGAGAGGTGAGCGATGTATGGATTCGCCCGACGCCAGTCGATCACCCAGAGCGAGACAACTCCCCACGCGATTGACATGCCGGCCACCGCGAGCAACACGGCGGCCTGCTCGCGGGCCGGTCGCGGCAGCAGGGCGTAGGCGATCGCCGTGAGGCCGGCGACCACGTACAGCACACCGCCCGTCCGTCCACCGATCTTGCGCTCGATCGGGTTGATTCCGATCACATCGGCCTTGCGTCCGAGCCAGACGCGCAGCCTCCGTGTGCCAGAACCCATGACTTGTTTATCGGCAGCGTCGAAGACTGATTGAGGTATGGACGGATCCTCTGGACCCAAGCTCAGAACTGTTCACGCAATACCGGCTGGCGAGCAGCGCCCGCCTCATCGAGCCGCCGCACGGGAGTGGAGTACGGCGCGCCGCGGGCGATCTCAGGATCGTCAGCCGCCTCACGCAGCACATCGGCCACGATCGCCGCAAAGCGGTCGAGCGTCTCCCTCGTCTCCGTCTCAGTGGGTTCGATCAGGAGCGCCTCCTCCACGATCAGGGGGAAGTACACAGTCGGTGGGTGCACACCGTGATCCAAAAGGCGCTTGGCCAGATCGAGCGTGCGGATGCCCAGCTCGTGCTTCATTGGCGCACCGGACAGCACGAACTCATGCATGCACAGACGCGGGTAGGCCGCCGGCAGGTGCTCCAGGACGCCCTCCTCTCGCAGCCGCGCAAGCAGATAGTTGGCGTTGAGGACTGCCACCTCCGAGGCCTCACGCAGCCCGCCTGCCCCCAAAGAACGGATGTAGGCGTACGAGCGGACAAAGACACCGAAGTTGCCCTGAAAGCCGCGGAGCCTCCCGATCGATCGTGGCCGGTCGTGGTCAAGGTCGAAGCTGCCGTCCTCGCGACGTACAACCTGCGGACGGGGTAAGAATGGCTCGATCCGGTCCGAGACGGCGATTGGACCAGCCCCCGGGCCGCCTCCACCGTGCGGCTGCGTGAAGGACTTGTGCAGGTTGAAGTGAACGATGTCAAAACCCATGTCCCCTGGGCGGCAGATGCCCATGATGGCGTTCAGGTTGGCGCCGTCGTAGTAGAGCGTGGCGCCGACGTCATGCACGATCTGCGCGATCTCCTTGATCTGAGGCTCGAAGAGACCGAGGGTCGAGGGGTTGGTGAGCATCAGACAGGCGACCTCATCGGTTGCCTTCTCCCGCAGGTCCGCCACGTCAATATTGCCAGCGGCGTCGGTGCCAATCTTGACCAGGTCATAGCCGGCCATCGTCACCGTAGCCGGGTTGGTCCCGTGCGCGGTATCCGGCGTGAGCACCTTGGTCCGCTGCTGCCCGTGTGCCTCGTGGAATGCGCGCGTGAGCAACACTCCCGCCAACTCGCCGTGGGATCCGGCGCTGGGCTGTAGCGATACGTGCGGTAGTCCCGAGATCTCACCAAGGGCCTGCTGCAGGCTCCACATCAGCTCAAGCGCCCCCTGAGCGGCCGCCGGTCGCTGCAGCGGGTGTAGTCGAGCATGGCCCGGCAAGGCGGCGATCCGCTCGTGCAGCTTGGGGTTGTGTTTCATCGTGCACGAACCCAATGGGTAGAAGCCCGTATCCAGATCGAAGTTGCGCTTCGAGAGCCTGTTGTAGTGGCGCACGATCTCAGGCTCTGACACCTCAGGCAGGCGCGCTGGCGTCGCACGACGCAACGCAGCCGGAATCAGCTCATCCAGCGGGCGTTCCGGTACGTCCAACGTGGGTGCGGTGAAGGCTCGCCGTCCCGGCCTTGAGCGGTCGAAGATCGTCAGGTCGTCATCAGCCGCTGCGATGAACCACGGGGAACGGCGGTCAGTTGTGACGCTCATGACAGTGCCTCCTCTATTGCCGTGGCCAGCCTGTCTATGTCAGCCCGCGTGCGCCGTTCGGTGATTGCAACCAGGAGCTCATCCGCAGAGAGGCGGTAGCCAGGGTTGATGCCGGAGGCGTAGCAGTGCTCAAGCACGGCGTCGAGCCGGCCGGTGATGCGTACGGGGAATTCGCGCACCACTGGCTGGTGGTGCGCGAGCTCCACACCGGGAATGGACGCCAGTCTGGTACGTGCGTAAGCGGTGCGCTGCACGAGCAGTTCCGTGAGCTCGATCAGGCCTTCACGTCCGAGCCAGCTGAGGTACACGATGCCGGCCAGCGCATTCAGTGCCTGCGCGGTGCAGATGTTCGAGGTGGCCTTTTCACGCCGTATGTGCTGCTCGCGGGTCTGGAGTGTCAGCACATAACCGGTCCTGCCGTCAAGATCCCTCGTACGCCCGGCGATACGTCCTGGCATGCGCCGCATCAGCGACTCGGTCACCGCGAAGAATCCGAATGAGGGGCCACCGTAGTCCAGCCTGTTGCCGAGCGTCTGTCCCTCGCCCACCACAATGTCGACACCCTGGGCACCGGGCGCCTGCAGCAGACCGAGCGGAATCGGGTCGGCCGCACAGATCACCAGCGCGCCGGCCGCATGCGCTGCTTCGACAATCGGCTCTATCCGTTCAACGGCTCCGAGGAAATTCGGCTGCGCGACCACGACGGCGCTGACCTGTTCGTCCACCGCCGGCATTGGAGTGGCGCCATTGTCAAGCGCAACCCGCTCAACCTCCATCTCCCAGCCGTGCGCGAGGGTCTCGAGCGATTCAATGGCGTGCGGGTGAACACCTTCGGAGACGACGAAGCGCGACCGACCGTTGTGCAGCTTCGCCAGGTAGCCCGCGGCCGCCACCGCGCTTGGCCCCTCGTACACGGAGGCGTTAGAGACAGGCAGGCCCGTCAACTCACTGATCGCGGTCTGGTACTCGAACATCGCCTGCAGTCCGCCCTGCGAGACCTCCGGTTGGTACGGCGTGTAGGGGGTCAGGAACTCAGAGCGCGAGATGATCGAATCGACCAGCGCCGGCACGTATGTGTCGTACATGCCGGCGCCGAGGAAGCTGATCTCGTCCTCAACGCTCACATTACGAGCGGCGAGTCCTGCGAGTTCGGTGAAGACTTCCTGCTCCGACATCCCCTCCGCAAGTGCAAGGGGGCGCCGCAGACGCAGCTCAGACGGCACATCAGCGAACAGGTCATCAACGGAGGCGACGCCGACAGTCGCGAGCATCTCGCGTTGATCGGCTTCCGTGACCGAGGTGTAGCGGGTCAAGGGAGTGTCGCCACGTACGCGGCGGCGTCCATGAGCGCGTCCGCCTCGGTCGGGTTGGAGATTCTGATACGCACGAGCCAACCCTCGCCGTAAGGATCTTCGTTGATCGTCTGCGGGTTATCACCCAGTGAGCCGTTGACCTCGATCACCTCGCCTGACAACGGAGCTACCACGTCTGAAACAGCCTTGACCGATTCAACCTCTGTGTAGGCCTCATCCTTGGTCAGCGTGGCGCCGACGGCCGGCGGCGTGAAGAAGACAACCTCGCCCAGCGTGTCCTGCGCGTACCACGTGATGCCGAGGGTCGCCTCATCGCCGTCGATGCGCGCCCAGTCATGCTCAGCGTGGTACTTCAGGTCATCCGGGTAGTTCGGATCGGCCATCTAACGGTCCTTTCGGTACAGGGGCTTCTTTTCGACCACGGCAGTGCGGATGGTCCCGCGAACGTCGATCTCCAGCCGGTTCCCTGGAACCGCTCGATCGGCTGGAATGTACGCCAGCCCGATGCCGCGCTCCAGGCTGGGTGAGAAGGTGCCGCTGGTGACGACCCCGCCACCGACTACGACGCTGCCCTGCCGCGCGATCCCAGGCCCATCGATGATGAACGGGACGAGCTTCAGTTCGGGCCCGCTGGCCCGAACTTCCGAGATCGGCTGGGCGCCGATGAACCCGGTCTCCTCGGCACACGCCCAGGCCAGACCGGCTGAGATGGGGTCGTGCTGTTCGTCCAGATCGTTGCCATAGAGGTGGAAGCACGCCTCCAGTCGCAGTGTGTCGCGCGCCCCCAGACCGATCGGCTGCGCGCCGGCCCGCAGGAGCGCGGACCAAAGCACCGGCGCCTGCTCTGGGGCGCACAGCAGCTCAACTCCGTCCTCACCCGTGTAACCGGTACCGCAGACGATCAGCGGCACGCCCGCGACGCTGCGCTCCATGCAGTGCAGGCGCGGGGGCAGGAGACCGTCGGAGAGCCCCTGAACGACCGCCCGCGCGCGCGGGCCCTGAACGGCGAGCATCGCGAAATCAGACTGGTGGTCGGAGACCTCGACGTCGAACTCGCGCGCATGCGTTCGCATCCACTCAAGGTCACGCATGTGGTTGGCTGAGTTGGTGACCAGCAGGAAGCGGCGCTCGCCCAGTCTGTAGCTGAAGACGTCGTCAAGCACGCCGCCGCGCTCGTTGCAGAGCAATCCGTACTGTGCGCCGCCCTCAGGCATACGGCGCACGTCCCCGGACACAAGGTGTTGCAGGCACTCCAGCGCCTGCGGCCCGCTCACCACCACCTGCCCCATGTGCGAGACGTCAAAGACCCCAACGTCACTGCGGACTGCCAGGTGCTCCTGGCGGATGCCCACGTACTGGATCGGCATCTCCCAACCCGCAAACGCAACGAGCTTTGCGCCCGCGGCGACATGCTCGGAGTACAGCGGAGTGCGTCTCAGCTCATGATCAACTGCGTCATGCATCTACCGGCAGCGTATAGCGCCGGGTGGCGGCATGCATGGAAGGTCTGCTCAGCGATCCTTCAAGAAGGAAGGGATGTCGATCTCGTCGTCGCGAATCTCGAGCGATGAGCGCTGACGGTCGTCAAACGTGACATCGCGCCGATTCGACCGCGGGCGCGCCGGTGGCACGCTGGTGCGGCCGGCGGACGGCCTCACGCCGCGCCCGTGATCAAAGCCGGTGGCAATCACGGTGACACGGACCTCATCAGACATCGAGTCGTCGATCACTGCGCCGAAGATGATGTTGGCGTTGGCGTCAGCGGCGCTCTGCACGATCTCCGCAGCCTCGTTCACCTCGAACAACCCAAGGTCGTGTCCGCCGGTGATGTTGAGCAGGATGCCGTTGGCACCTTCGACCGACTCCTCGAGCAGCGGCGATGAGATCGCTTCCTTTGCAGCCTCACCGGCCCGATTCTCACCACTGGAGCGTCCGATGCCCATCAGTGCCGAGCCAGCGTCATGCATGATCGTGCGGACGTCGGCGAAGTCAAGGTTGATCAGGCCCGGGATCGTGATCAGGTCCGTGATCCCCTGCACGCCCTGACGCAGGACGTTATCTGCCTCCCGGAGCGCGTCGGTGAGCGACGCGCGGCGCTCC